>DIFM01000018.1 GCA_002419135.1 Dehalococcoidia bacterium UBA5748
TAAAAAAGCCGTTAATAAATTGAATTGAAAGAACACATTTTTTCAATTATACAGCGCTACTGGCTTTTTCAGAGGTTCCCTAAAACTAATGTGAAATTTTTACTTAATGACTGTCTTTCCCCTTATCCGCAATTTGACATTTATTTTTAATTACTCTATAATATGCGTATATGTGCATATATAATTATTTAACCGAGAGGTGTTAATATGCAGGATTTTATTAAAGCAACAGCGGCATTATCAGATATTACCCGTCTTAGAATGATGAACATTCTTCTAATCAGGGAGTGCTGCGTCTGTGAGGTAATGCAAGCACTTGAAATATCCCAGACGAGAGCCTCTCGCAATCTTTCCATATTATATGATGCCGGATTTCTGAAACAAAGAAAGGAAGGACTCTGGACTGTATATTCCATAGACAGAGAAGGAATCGGCAAAGAGAATAAGAAATATCTTGATAACATTATCAAGGCAGTTTCGTCCGCACTCGAAAACAGTAAAACAGCTGAAGCGGATATTGCACGGCTGGAGAAGTCTAAAAGAATTTCACCTGCCTGCCCCTAGCAAGGTTTTTAAATATAAGTTAGAAATAGTATATGGATATATTTATTGAGCTTTTACAGGCAGGATGGAACGGGCTTTTGGAATACCTCTCAGCGCATGTAATAACCTGCCTTGTGCCGGCGCTGTTTATCGCCGGGGCAATTGCGGCATTCGTTTCGCAGGCTGCTGTACTGAAATACTTCGGGGCAAAAGCTAAAAAAGTAGTTTCTTACAGCATAGCCTCTGTATCCGGAGCAATACTTGCTGTCTGTTCCTGCACGGTTTTACCGCTTTTTGCCGGAATCTTTAAGAGAGGAGCCGGTTTGGGACCCGCAATTGCATTCCTGTTCTCCGGTCCGGCTATTAACGTACTGGCAATCGTTTATTCGGCAAAGCTACTGGGCTGGGATATCGGTATTGCCCGTATAATCGGCGCAATAGTGTTTTCCGTTGTTATCGGTTTGATAATGGCATTCATCTACCGCAAAGATAAAGCAACAACCGATGTAGATGTCTTCTCTAACCTTGAAATAAACCCGGATGCCAAAAGCATCCGGCAGCAGGTTGCTTTTATCGGAACCTTGATCGGCATACTGGTTTTTGCCGCTTCGCAGAATTGGATCGTGATGGGTGTCTTCTTTATAATCCTTGCGGTAATACTCTGGCGATGGTTTAAAAAAGACGAAATAGTACAATGGCTAAAGGAAACCCTGCATTTTACAAGGCTGATAATTCCCTGGCTCTTACTCGGGGTTTTTATTGCAGGAATACTGACTTATCTTATTCCTCAATCGATAATAGTAGATTATGTAGGAGGAAATACCGTATCCGGCAATTTCCTTGCTTCGATTTTCGGAGCACTAATGTACTTCGCTACGCTGACAGAAGTACCGATTATCAGGGCTTTTATGGATTTGGGCATGGGCAAAGGACCTGCACTGGCGTTACTTTTAGCCGGTCCGTCATTATCTCTGCCTTCAATGATTACTCTAAGCCGTATCATGGGAATTAAAAAGACTTTGACGTATATCTGCCTGGTAGTCATTATGTCAACTATAACAGGCCTGGTTTTCGGTTATATTACAGGGTAGAAATATAAGGAGGATAATAAAATGGAAATCAAGATTTTAGGCAGCGGATGTGCTAAATGCCACCAATTGGAACAAATCGTTAAAGAGGTAGTCAAAGAAATGGAAATTGACGCCGAAATATATTATGTCAAAAATATAACCAGTATCATGGAATACCCTATTCTGACAACCCCCGGACTGGTTATCGATGAAAAAGTGGTTAGCTCGGGCAAAGTACCAAACAAAGCGGAAATTTCCAGTTTTATTACAGCGGCACTGTCAAACGAATAAAGGTTGAGATTGCCTCGTCGTTCCGGAGAAACCGGCACTTTCCCCAATGACGAGAATAACAGTACCATCTAAAAATCAAAGCATGGTGTATTAAAAATAGAATTCTCTGATCAGTGTATAATTTATAGATAACTATAAGGAAATAGCTCATGTTCTTACCGACCACGCGTGACGAATTGAATACCTTAAAATGGACTCAACCGGATATCATACTGGTAACCGGAGACAGCTATATAGACAGCCCGTTTATAGGCATTGCGGTTATCGGTAAAGTGCTAACCAATGCCGGCTACCGTGTCGCTGTCATTGCTCAGCCGGATATCCATTCTGAAAAAGATATCACCAGACTGGGAGAGCCGTTCCTGTTCTGGGCGGTTTCCGGCGGCAGCATCGATTCAATGATTGCCAACTATACTTCATTAAAAAAGAAAAGGAAAAGCGATGACTACACCCCGGGCGGAATCAATAACCGGCGCCCCGACCGGGCAGCCATTATCTACACCAACCTTATCAAACAGTATTTTAAAAGCGGCAAACCGATTCTGCTGGGCGGCATCGAAGCCAGCCTGCGCCGTATAGCCCACTACGACTTCTGGTCGGACAGCATACGTTCTTCCATATTATTCGATTCCAAAGCTGATTTCCTGCTCTACGGAATGGCCGATAAATCCGTTCTGCAGTTTGCCGATGCCATAAAAAACGGAGAAGACCCCAATATAATAAAGGGATTGTGTTACATAGCAGGGAAAGCGGATGATATACCCGATGATTATATTGAACTGCCCAATTACGATGCTGTTAAATCAGATAAAAAAGCTTTCATAGAAATGTTTCATATTTTTTATCGCAATAACGACCCTTTAGATGCCAAGGGTCTTTATCAGAAACACGGCACGCGTTACCTGGTTCATAATCCCCCCGCCCTCCCGCTCACTCAACAAGAGCTGGACGGGGTATACGCGCTCGATTTTGAACGTGCCCAGCATCCCTATTACGAAAAGCAGGGAACGGTTAAGGCGCTGGAGACCATTAAGTTTTCCGTTTCGACGCATCGCGGCTGTTACGGTGAATGCAATTTCTGCGCCATTACGGTTCACGAAGGCCGAACGGTGCAGTGGCGCAGCCTGAAATCAATTCTTTCAGAAGCTGAGAAAATCGCTTCCCTTCCCGATTTTAAGGGGAATATCGTTGATGTCGGCGGCCCGACCGCCAATATGTATGGCTACGAATGCAGTAAAAAACTTAAAACCGGTAGCTGTAAAGACAAACGCTGCCTGTATCCGGAGATATGTCCGTCCATGGAAATCAACCATAATCCGCAAATAGAACTGTTGCAAAAAATCAGGCGCATTAAAGAAGTTAAGAAGGTGTTTGTAGCTTCGGGAATCCGTTATGACATGCTGTTAAACGATAGACAATACGGGGAGAAATATCTTAAGGAACTGGTCAAATATCACATTTCAGGGCAGATGAAAATCGCCCCGGAACATACCGAGGACAGCGTACTACAAAGGATGGGGAAACCCGGCAAGGCCCTTCTTTTACAGTTCAAGGAATTGTTCGACAAAATCAACCGCAACGCCGGAAAAAAGCAATTCCTTACATATTACTTAATTGCCGCTCATCCGGGCTGCACAATTAACGATATGAAAAAATTGAAAAGCTTTTCAGGACGCGAACTTAAGATAAACCCCGAGCAGGTGCAGATATTTTGCCCGGCTCCTTCCACCTATTCGGCATTGATGTATTATACCGAAAGCGACCCGTTTACGGGAAAGAAGATATTTGTCGAAAAAGATCCTCACAGGAAAGAGCAACAAAAGGACATCGTGGTTGAGAAGCAGGGATATAGAGGGCAATCCGCTAACACAAAACGAGAATCAGGGCGAACACCTGCCCGAACAACCAAAAATGACCGCATAAAACACCGTACAGGCTGATAGCCGTTTATGGTTTTTAAATAAGAGTTATGAGGGAAAAATGAGTAAAAGGGTTTTATTTGTCTGCATACATAACTCCGGCAGAAGCCAGATGGCGGAGGCTTTCTTTAATCGGATGGCAGGAGGAAAAGCGACCGCTCTTTCCGCCGGAACCAGACCATCCGAGGGTTTAAATCCTGCTGCTGTAGAAGCGATGAAGGAAATAGGTATTGATATCAGCAACAATAAACCCAAAACACTGACTATGGAAATGGTTCAATCTGCGGAAAAAATGATAACTATGGGATGCGGCGCGGACACCGAAGGAGTTTGCCCCGCAAGACTAATAGAAACCGAGGACTGGGTATTGGAAGACCCGCAGGGTAAATCCCTTGAGCAAGTTAGAATAATCAGGGACGAGATTAAGATTAAGGTTGCAGAGTTAATACCGGAAATTGAAAATAATAGTAGAAAATAATTAATAATTTCTTTGCATTCCAAATATATGCAGTGCTATAATAGTGATAAGTTAAATAACACCTTTAACGCTAGTCCAGAGAGGCTGGCAAGGGTAGCAGTAAATGTATGCGGGTTTACCTCTTGCTGGCAACGTTACAGTAAGGGGTTTTTTTATGGCTAAAAAAGTAATAATGACGGAAGCCGACATCAAGCGTACAATAGCTCGTATTTCCCATGAAATTGTCGAACGCAACAAATCCTCTGAAAATATTATTCTGGTCGGTATGCGTACACGCGGGGTTCCGCTTGCCAAACGTTTGGCATCAAATATCGAATCATTCGAAGAAATGAGAATACCGGTCGGAATTCTTGATTTCAGCCTTTATCGTGATGATATCTCTTCCCGGGATATTCCCCTGGTAATTAAAAGCACCAACATCCCCTCCAGTGTAGACGGAAAAGTAATCGTCCTTGTGGACGATGTTTTATATACCGGGCGCAGCGCACGTGCAGCTTTGGATGCCATCATTGATCTCGGAAGGCCGCTCTCAATCCAACTGGCAGTTCTGGTCGACCGCGGACACAGGGAACTACCGATACGCGCAGATTATGTCGGCAAGAATATTCCCAGTTCCAAAGATGAAGAGATAGAAGTCCGATTGACGGAAACCGATGAAATTGATGAAGTAGCAATTATCCCCAAACCCGGAAGGGAGGGTTAACCATGGAAGCAGTCGAACAAATTAAGGCAATCGATTTAAAGGATGAAAATGCGCAACCGGTGCAAAAAATATGGAAACACAAGCACATACTCGACCTCGACGATTTTACCCCTTCGGAAATAGACCTTGTTATGCAGACTACCGCTGCCATGCATGAAATACTATCGCGGCCGATTAAGAAAGTGCCGACATTGCGCGGTAAAACAGTGGTCACCCTTTTCTACGAAGCCAGCACGCGTACACGTTCGTCTTTCGAGCTGGCTGCCAAGAATCTGAGCGCTGATATCAGTAATCTGACTGTTTCCTCATCAAGCGTCACCAAGGGTGAAAGTTTAATCGATACGCTGGAAACTATGGAAGCGCTCGGCGCAGATATTATAGTAATAAGGCACCTCAATTCAGGCGCGCCGAATCTGGCATCGAAACATGTAAAGGCCAGCATAATAAACGCCGGTGATGGCTGGCATGCCCATCCGACACAGGCTTTGCTCGATATGTACACAATTTTGAAATATAAGAAAAGTATAAAAAATCTTAAGGTGACTATAATAGGCGACATTATCCACAGCCGCGTTGCCCATTCCAATATCTGGAGTTTGACTAAAATGGGCGCCGATGTCACCATCTGCGGCCCTTCCACACTGTTACCCAAAGGTATGGATAATCCACTCCCTTATTTTCCGAAAGTAAGGGTTACAACCAATATTAATGATGCAATTAAAGATGCCGACGTGGTAATGGGGCTCAGGTTACAGCTTGAGAGACAGCAAAGCGGACTGCTCTCCAGCATTCGCGAATATGCCAGATTATACCAAATCACCGAAGAACGTTTATTAAAAGCTAATAAAGGCGTAATCGTAATGCATCCCGGCCCTGTAAATGAGGATGTTGAAATAGCATCGACAGTTGCTCACGGAGATAAATCGGTTATTAACGAACAGGTAACCAACGGAGTCGCCGTACGTATGGCATTGTTTTATCTGTTAGCAGGAGGCAGTCACAATGAATAAACCAATGCTCATAAAAAACGGACGAATTATTGACCCCTCACAAAATTTGGATGTAATCGGTGACTTACTTATGACCGACGGTGCAATAAAAGAAATTGCATCTGATATTAAGAAAATGCCAACCGATTGTACCATACTGGATGCCAAGGGGATGATCGTATGTCCCGGGTTTATCGACTTACACTGCCATTTAAGGCAACCCGGCTTCGAAGAAAAGGAAACCATTGCAACAGGAAGCAAAGCCGCCGCCAAAGGCGGTTTTACTACAATTTGTTGTATGCCTAATACCGACCCGGCACTTGACAATAAAGCAACCATAGATTTTATCAAAGCTACAGCTGCTTCAGAAGCCTGTATCCGGGTCTTGCCAATCGGATGCATTACCAAAAGCCGTGCAGGTAAGGAACTGGCCGATATGGGAGAATTGGCTGAAGCAGGGGTTGTTGCCTTAAGCGATGACGGCTCTACCATTGCCGATTCACGCATAATGAAACAGGCTCTCGAATACAGTTTGATATTCGGATTACCAATAAGCGACCACTGCGAGGATGCCATGCTTTCAGAAGGCGGGCAGATAAATGAGGGAATCATTGCTACAAGGCTGGGGTTAAAAGGTATTCCGAACGCAGCAGAAGAAAATGTTATTGCAAGGGATATCGCTCTGGCAAAACTTACGGGAGCCAGAATACATATCTGTCATATCAGTAGCGAGGGTTCCGTTGAACTTGTTCGTAATGCCAAAAAAGACGGAGTGAACATAACTGCTGAAGTTACTCCTCATCACCTCACTATGGACGAGGAAATGGTACTTGATTTCGATACCAATGCCAAAGTGAATCCCCCCCTGCGTACGCAAAAAGATATTGCAGCACTGGTTGCCGGCTTGAAAGATAACACCATAGACATCATTGCCACCGACCACGCCCCGCATACCGATAATGATAAATTGTGCGAATTTGCTGTTGCCCCATTCGGAATAAGCGGATTTGAAACTGCGATGGGAAGCCTGATGAAACTGGTTCATAACGGAGATATTGAAATCAATCTTCTTATATCTAAATTGACGGCTGTACCTGCAAAAATTATAGGCAGTAAATTCAGTAACCTTGGGACACTCAAACAAGGTACTGCGGCAGATATTACAATATTCGACCCCGATACGGAATGGACGGTTGATGTTAAAGACTTCTATTCTAAAGGCAGAAACACACCCCTTAACGGCCATAAGTTAAAGGGTAGAGTTATGACTACTATATATAACGGTAAAATAGTTTATAAAGACAATTCGGTAAAACTAGGAGTTTAAGCGTGAATAAGAAAGCTATTCTGGTACTGGAGGATGGTTCAATTTTCGAAGGTTATTCTTTCGGAGCAGATACGGAAACAAACGGGGAAGTTGTATTCAATACCAGTATGTCGGGTTATCAGGAGATATTGACCGACCCATCGTATGCCGGACAAATCGTAGTTCCGACATATCCGATGATTGGTAATTACGGTATTAATGATAACGACTTTGAATCCAAACGGGTACAGGTCAGCGGATTCGTTGTCAGAGAAGAATGCGAAGAACCCAGTCACTATCAGAGTAGAAAGACTATTAGTGAATATCTATCCGAAAATGGCATAGCCGGAATCCATGGTATCGATACGCGGGCAATCACGCGATTGTTGCGTTCATGCGGTGTTATGCGCGGTATTATAACTTGCGAAAAAACGCCCGAGCAGGCTTTGGCAGAAATAAAAATGCAACCTGATTACAGCAATACAGACTTTGTACAAAAAGTTTCTTCTCCGGTTACTTATGATTGGCAGGTTGAAAAATGCAACGATATTATATATAACATTGCTGTTTTAGATTGTGGTTTGAAGTTCAGCATACTGAGAAAACTAAGCGCTCTTAATTGTGACTTAAAGGTTTTTCCGTGTGACACACCGGCCGCTGAAATACTGAGGATGAATCCGGACGGCGTACTGCTTTCTCCCGGACCGGGAAATCCGGAACTCTTGGGTTATATTGTCGATAATGTAAAGATACTTGCCGAAAAGAAACCGATTATGGGCATTTGCCTCGGTAATCAGTTAATCGGCAGAGCCTTCGGAGCCAAAACTTTTAAGTTGAAGTTCGGTCACCGCGGCGGCAATCATCCGGTTAGGGAACTCAGTAATGGCAGAATTCACATCACTGCTCAAAATCATGGTTTTGCTCTAGACCCGGATACGGTGTCAAACGGGCTTGAAGTCAGTTTTATTAACCTTAATGACGGCACTGTTGAAGGAGTCAGTCATAAGGAGTTACCAATTTTCGGTATCCAGTACCACTCGGAGGCATCTCCGGGCCCGCTCGATACAACATATCTCTTTAAACAGTTTTTAGGAATGATTGATAAGCATGTCTAAGAGGAAAGCTATATTGGCTTATAAAACGACACTAAAAGTGCCCGCCAAAAGACTCAGGATTAATTTGATGGATGCAGAGAGGTGTCTTTGGTCAAAACTAAGGCTAAAACAGATAAATGGATGCCAGTTCTACAGACAAAAACCTATCGGTAATTATATTGTCGATTTCTACTGCCCGAATGCAAAACTGGTTATCGAAGTCGATGGAGGGCAGCATTTTTTTGATGTGCACATAGCATCTGATAAATTAAGGGATGAGTATATGCAAAGTCTCGGCTTAAAAGTTTTAAGATTTACGAATGTAGATGTACTGAAGAATATCAGCGGGGTTATTGATTATATTTTGAGTATTATGGAAAATACAACGGATACGGAGAAAATCCCCCTTGTTCCCCCTTTTCCAAAGTGGGAGAACACGCCTTGCCTAAAAAGTAAAGAGAAGCCAATTAATCGCAAGGATAATCTATTATTAAATAGAGATAATGGAAAACCACAATAATTTTTCTCTCATTTGTGCACAGGGAGACAATATAGTCACTTCTCCCTTTCGTAAAGGGAGATTGAGAGGGATTTAACTAAAGGTAGACATACTGCAAACTTGAAAGGGAAATAAATGACAGACAAACCTAAAAAAGTATTGATTATCGGTTCAGGTCCTATTATTATCGGGCAGGCTGCAGAATTCGACTACGCCGGAACTCAGGCATGTAAAGCTATGCGTGAAGAGGGAATTATCTCGGTACTTGTTAACTCGAACCCGGCAACAATTATGACCGATGAGGACATTGCCGATATTGTATATATAGAGCCGCTTACTGTCGAGGTTATTACACGAATAATCGAGAAAGAACGACCCGATGGGTTATTACCTACCCTCGGAGGTCAAACCGGGCTGAATATGGCTGTTGACCTGGATGATGCCGGCGTGCTTGCAAAATATAATGTCAAATCACTTGGCACTCCTATTGATTCCATCCGCAAGGGGGAAGACCGGGAACTTTTTAAGGAAATGCTGGAAGAAATAGGCGAACCGGCACCGCCCAGCGCTACCGTAAAGAATATTAAAGAAGCCCGTAAAGCAGCACAAAGGCTGGAATTACCGCTTGTTGTTCGCCCCGCTTATACACTTGGCGGTACCGGCGGCGGATTTGCCAATAACTGGGAGCAATTCGATGAGGTCGTTACCACCGGTTTAAACGCCAGCCCTATTCATCAGGTACTTCTGGAAAAATCACTGGTCGGCTGGAAAGAAATCGAATATGAGGTTATGCGAGACGGCGCCAATAATTGTATAACCATCTGTAATATGGAAAATATAGACCCGATGGGTGTGCATACAGGCGACAGTATTGTTGTTGCACCTACCCAGACATTGACAAATAAGGAATGCCAGATGTTGAGAACTGCCAGTCTCAAAATTATCCGGGCTTTAGGGGTTGAAGGTGGTTGCAACGTGCAATTCGCTCTTGACCCGAAAAGCAATCAATACTATGTAATAGAGGTAAACCCGCGTGTCAGCCGCAGTTCTGCCCTTGCCAGTAAAGCCACCGGATACCCGATTGCACGCGTTGCTTCCAAGATAGCAATCGGTAAGAGGCTTGACGAAATCCCCAATGCGGTAACCGGGAAAACGATGGCTTCTTTTGAGCCGTCTATTGATTATATAGTCGCTAAGATACCCCGCTGGCCATTCGATAAGTTCGATTCAGGAGACAGGGTTATCGGTACACAGATGAAGGCTACCGGAGAGGTGATGGCAATCGATAGATGTTTCGAAGCCGCCATTCAAAAAGCTATTCGTTCACTGGAATTCGGTAAGCGTTCTCTTTTATGGGAAGACCCCAAATGGGTACTTTCAGAAGACATAAAATCGTATCCCCTCTATCCCAGCGACCTAAGAATATGGGCGGTTATGGCTGCGCTACGCCGCGGCAAATCAGTCGAAGAAATTGCCCAACACACTGGTTATGACCTGTGGTTTCTGAATAAATTTAGAAATATTATCGATATGGAAAAAAGGCTTCTATCGGAGCCACTGACGCCTGACCTGTTACTACAGTCCAAAAGACTCGGTTTTTCCGACATTCAAATAGGCACTCTGGCAGATAGATTGCCGGAACAGGTCAGAAAGTTGCGCCACGACTGGGGTATGCAACCTGTTTATAAGATGGTAGATACATGTGCGGCGGAATTCGATGCAGCTACCCCCTATTTCTACAGCACTTATGAAAAAGAAAATGAATCGCTTGCGGAAAAACGCAGTAAGGCAATTGTTATCGGCAGCGGCCCCATCCGCATAGGCCAGGGTATTGAATTCGATTATTGCAGCGTACATTCCGCATGGGCACTGCAGAAATCCGGCTATCAGAGCATTATGATAAACTCCAACCCTGAAACGGTATCTACGGATTTTGACACCAGCGACAGATTATATTTTGAAGCTCTTGATGAAGAAAGCGTCAGGGATATTATAGAAAACGAGAGTTACGATATGGATGTTGATAATAATAATATCCAAGAGCCTAATTGCATTCTTCAATTCGGCGGGCAAACCGCTATAAATCTGGCAACTCCGTTGACACGAGCGGGGCTTCCCATAATCGGCTCCAGTTCGGAAACGATCGACCTGGCTGAGGATAGAAAGTGTTTTGAGCATTTTCTAAGTGAACTGGGTATTCCTCAAGCACCAGGAGCCGCCGTAACAACTGTCGAAGAAGCTGTAAAGGTCGCAGAGCTCATCGGTTATCCGGTGCTGGTACGACCAAGCTATGTTCTGGGCGGCAGAGCCATGGAAATAGTGCACAATGTCAACGAACTTGCCCGTTATGTTAAGCTAGCGGCAGACCTTGATACAGGCCATCCGGTTTTAATCGATAAATATCTGTTGGGGAAAGAAGTAGAAATAGACGCTATCTGCGACGGGGAAAGCGTTTTTATCCCCGGTATTATGGAACATATCGAGAGAGCCGGTGTTCACAGCGGAGATTCGATGGCAATTTACCCGGCAATCAAGTTGACAAAAACAGAAATTGATACTATTGAAGATTATTCCATACGTATCGGGCTTGCCCTGGATATAAATGGATTAATGAATATTCAGTTCGATGTGGTAAGAGACGGCAGTGGTAAATCAAAAATATATGTGCTCGAGGTTAACCCGCGTGCCAGCCGCACAGTACCATTCATTTCCAAAGTGACCGGAATACCGATAGTAGATGTCGCAACAAAAGTTATGCTCGGGGAAAGCCTCAAGGAACAGGGTTTCCAAAGCGGATTATTCCCCAATAAAAAATTAATTGCTATCAAAGCTCCGGTATTTTCTATGTCAAAACTGCTTGGAGTTGATACATATTTAGGACCCGAAATGAAATCCACCGGCGAGGTTATGGGAATAGACATATCATTTAATGGCGCACTTACAAAAGCTCTTTTAGCTGCCGGTTTGATGCTTCCCGAGAAAGGCAGCATGTTATTCAGCATAGCAGACCGCGATAAGGCAGAAGCACTACCGATTATAAAAAATTTCCATGACGCCGGTTTTAAGCTGTATGCTACCGAAGGGACTTCCGAACTTTTGCAAAATGCCGGATTATCCGTATCTATGATAACCAAAAAGCTGGACGAAGGACATCCCAATGTAATCGATATTATTCATGACGGAACCGTAAACGGTGTGGTTAATACTATAACCGGAGGCAGGGTTTCACTGAGAGACGGTTTCCATATCCGCCGTGCCGCCGCTGAGCAACGTATCCCCTGTTTTACTTCTTTGGATACCGCCAGGGCGGTTTCCGAAGTGCTTACCAACGGTCAACACAACTACGAAGTATTATCCATGCCGGAATACCGTAACCGTTAAATAATATAACAACAGGAGATTGATATAGACAATAATATTTTGATTAATGCCAAACATTCGATATGCAACGTCATCTCAAACAAAGAGATAATGCCGGGTGTTTTCTTAACGTGGATTGAAGCGCCGGACATTGCAGCCTCCGCAAAACCAGGACAATTTATAATGATGCAATGCGGGGATGATACACTGCTTCGCAGACCGATAAGTATCCATCGAGTTGATGCGGGCAATCTGGCTGTTTTATACGCTAAATTAGGGCGGGGCACTCAATGGCTTTCAAAGCAGAAAGAGCAAGCCCTGATTGACATACTGGGGCCCCTGGGCAATGGTTATTCGATCAGGCACGATGCCGAAAACTTATTGCTGATTGCCGGCGGAATGGGTATTGCCCCGCTTATGTTTTTAGCTGAATCGGCTACTTCTAAAGGTAAAAACATTACACTGCTTCTGGGCGCGCAGAAAGCTGAAATGGTATTCCCCGCTAATCTACTTCCTGTCGATATTAAGTCCATAGTGACTACGGATGACGGGTCGATGGGTATTAAAGGCAGAACTACCGATATTCTACTTGATTATCTGGATGAAGCCGACCAGATATTTGCCTGCGGTCCCACACCGATGTATCGTACAATATATAAAAATAACCTCTTAAAAAACAAACCATGCCAGATATCGCTGGAAGTACGCATGGCGTGCGGAATGGGCGCATGTTACGGCTGTACTATCAAGGCAAGGCAGGGCTTGAAGCAGGTTTGTCATGACGGACCGGTATTTGATTTCGACGATGTGATCTGGGATGAACTGGTAGATATTTAGTTGGTTTTTCTAATATTTTACAGGAGGTTAATCTATATCAAATCTGTTCAAAGGCTTAGCGACAACAGTCATTTTGGGTTCTCTTTATATTCGGTATCATAAGACTGATAATCGGTCTGGCTATGGCTTTTTCAACCGGCTCCGATGTGGCATCCATTTCAACATACCTCGACTTTTTTGTAGCAATCTGCAGCCTGACCTTATCAATAGTGGTTATGAAATTACGCCAATCAATGCTTTATAATTAAAATACGGAAAGAAATCTTTTTAAACAACATTATTAAAAAGTCTTTTTTAAAGTCTGGCAGATAGAAACTGAACTATCTTTTCGACGTATTGCTTGGGATAAGTCATATAGGATTGGCTATGCCCTGCTCCGGAGGCGATCCATATATCATCTAACGAATTATTTGATGCATTCATCAGACTATAAGCATCATAAGGCGGTACCGACATATCCTCGGAACCGTTGATAAAAAATATGGGGCATTTTATATGAGGCACCTTATCGATTGCGCTTTCTTTATCCAATCCAAAAAAGAGCCTCCCCATTAAAACCGATCCCGGCTTAAAAATAACAAAAGGTTTAAATGTATTTGCCAGCACTCTTTTTGTCATTTCGGGTATACTGGTAAAACAACTGTCGCAAATAACAGCTTTAATATCATTATTTTCCCTGGCAGAGGAAATAGCCGCGGAAGCTCCGATGGATACTCCGAGTAAAATAATATTCTCCTCTTTCCCATTCCGCTTTATGATATAATCTATCGCCCCGCTGAAATCTCTTTCCAGTATAGAACGGCAACTCAATTTTGCCGATTGTGATTCCCCACACCCCCTCCTTTCAAAAACAAGCACGTTATAACCTCGTTTTACCAAATCCACACATAACTCCAGCATTTTCGTCGAGCGGTCTTCCCTTGTTTGTTTACCGCCCGGCATTGCTATAATTGTTTGATTAGTGCCTGCCGGTATATACCAGCCCTTTAAAAGCAAATTATCGATACGGCTGTAAAAACTTACATTTTCATACGGGAGTCCGAATAAAGCCGGCGTCATTGTAACAGGCCTTCTTAAACTCATAGCTATTCCGTTCGCTATCAGAAAAGAGGTCAGTAAGTATAAAAACGCCAGACCCAAAACTATCCAGAAAATTATATCCATATTGACACCCGACTGTTTGTATATGTAAATTATCTTATATAGCAATCAATTGTTCAAGGATTACTATCCGCTACACAATTCAATAATGGTATTTCTTTAACCTGACAGAAAATTCCTCAATCCTATCAGATGCGTTCTTAATTAAAGGTAAGCCATGCCCAAAACAAACGATATTAAACTCCATATCCGCTATTTTTTGTATCAAGCGTATTTCCTGTGAAATGTTAACGGTAAACTCTCCGGACGGCAAGCTGAGCTTATATGTGTTTGCCACTAAATCTCCGATTATCAGCGCATCTTCCTGCGGGATATAAAGAGAAATACTGCCCAGTGTATGCCCCGGAGTATGTATTATTTTTATTCCTCCCAGAACTGGCAATATATCACCATCCTCAACTTTAACATCTACATCTATCGGGTCGGGGCTCCAGAAGCATTTCATAAACTTGAACTGCCTCAATGCTTTTGGACAGGGGTGAGGCAATCTGCCTTCTATGTACGGGGCGTCATCTGTATGGGCAATTACATTAGCGCCTGTTAACTGTCTTAATTTTAACAGGTTACCGGTGTGGTCTATGTGATAATGTGTCAGGATTATATTTTCCACATCGGAAAGCGAATAACCGAGTTTTTTTACCACACGGCATATTTGCGACACTCTTCCTTTATAACCGGTATTGATGATAGTCAGCTTTGTATCAAGTAATAAGTAAATATTGGTGCTGAGTACGCCCGTACCCCGCAAACCATTCGTCATATAGATATGAGAAGTGATTTTTCCCATCGCAAAACCTTATCCTTGGCTATCTTATTATACTTTATTAAGATAACGCCTTACTTATAGCTAACCGGTTATAGTCTTAGCCCTGCACTTTGCCATTATCTTAAACGGCGGTTATAATCATTTTGTACAGGAGGGAATAATATGATTGACACAGTAACTATTGCTGCCGTCCAGATGGAACCGATATTAATGCAAAACAAAAATAATCTCTATAACATTATATCTAAAATTATAACCGCCTCGGAAGAAGGCGCACAACTTATCGTTTTTCCCGAATGCGCTCTTTCCGGTTATTTGTTTACCTCCCTTGATGAAGCCCTGCCTTATATGGAAAATGTACCCGGACCTTTTACGAATGAACTTAATAAGTATGCCAAGAAACTGAATGTGTACATCATTGCGGGACTCTTGGAAAAAGAGGGAGATAAGCATTTTAATACAGCCGTTCTAATCGGCCCCGATGGGCTTATCGGAAAGTACCGCAAGATTCACCTGCCCTTTTTGGGAATCGACCGATTTATCGACAAGGGGGACCGGGAGTTTAAGGTATATAATACCCCAATCGGTAATATCGGCATTCACATCTGTTACGACTGCAATTTCCCGGAATGTGCCAGGGTTATGTCTTTAATGGGCGCAGATATACTGGCGCTGCCAACCAACTGGCCTCAGGGCAGGCAAAGAATCCCGGAACATATTGTATTATGCCGCGCCTATGAAAATAAGGTTAATTTTGTAGCCGCAAACCGCACCGGAATTGAGCGCAACGTAAAATTCATCGGTTTAAGCAGAATCTTAGATACAAGCGGAGAAATTATTGCCGGAGCTTCTGATGATAGTGAGCAAATAGTCTACGGCAGCATCAGCCTTTCCGCCGCACGCCAGAAACAGGTCGTATTCAAAGAACGTGAATTTGAAATCAATTTTTTCAAGGATAGAAGACCAGAGTTCTATGGCGAAATCACAGACGAACGCAAGTAGACATACGCGATTATTACATAGTCAACTGCGCCTGAACCCGTTCACAATACCGAAAAGCCACATCAGCCAATGGCGGCAGATTACGCTATTCCGTATCCAGCGACTTCTTTACACTATTATATTAAACGCCAAGGATTATGGCTATAACTTAATATTCAGTTTACGGTCTGTTCAACAAGCTCGGCAAGTTTTTCCATCTCGATAATGGGTTGCATTTCTTGCGACAAAACTTCATATCCGCACAAAAAACAATGTTCCGAAATAATTCCCTCATCGTTTTCCAAATACAGACTCTTACTGCCACACTTGGGGCAGTATTTTGCTTTATTCTTACGCATATAATTATTGCTCCTGCAAATATTTTCTCATTATGCCTTGTGACATTTTTTACAAGATGATATTTTACTCTATACCGATGATTTTGCCAAGTGCATTGACAAACGGGATTATAAAAGAAAATTCACTTAGTAAAAATATTCCCTTATAATATTAGAATGATAAATAATAAAAACTTTCACATGGTTTCATTGGGGTGTGATAAAAATGCTGTCGATGCGGATTCAATGTCACAACTTTTAATCAATTCCGGATATAAACCTGTCTCCGAGCCGAAAAAAGCCGGAATAATAATCGTCAACACCTGCGGTTTTATCAACTCCTCCAAGGAGGAATCCTATGCGGCATTGGAAAAGCTGGCTGCCCGAAAGAAAAGCGGGCAAATTCTTATTGCCGCCGGTTGCCTGACACAACGCTATGGCACAAAGGTAGCAGACCGTATTCCGGATATAGACGGCATAATCGGCACACGCCGCTGGATGGATATTGTCAAAGTTATCGATAACATATCAAATGATAATCAGGTTAAGCCATACTGTCATTTACCGTTATCTGCGACTGCTGTAGGTGCCGATGAAGGTGAAACTGTTCGTGTTTCCATTCAGGGTGCCAGTGCTTTCTTAAAGATTTCCGACGGCTGTCGCTGTTCATGTTCTTACTGTGCTATCCCCAAAATTAAAGGAACGCTAATCAGCCGTCCTATGGATAAGATTTTAGCTGAAGGGCGTTTATTGCAGGATGAAGGTATTCGTGAAATTATTCTTATCGCTCAAAATACCACCGACTACGGTTATGACCTCGGTATGAAAAATGGGTTGGTTGATTTACTAAGACAAATGTCGAATGCTGTTCCCGATGTAAACTGGATACGACTCCTTTATGCCTATCCCGGTTATGTTAGCGATGAATTGATTGAACTGATGGCAACCAACAGTCAAATAGTCCCTTATCTGGACCTGCCTCTTCAGCACGCTCATCCTTCTGTGTTAAAGAGTATGCATCGCCCTACCAATATTGAATGGGTATACAGAACGCTCGAAAAAATGCGCAAGGCGATACCCGTACTGGCGTTACGTACCACTTTCATTGTCGGCTACCCCGGTGAAACCGAAGCGCAGTTCCAAACACTGCTCGATTTCATCGATGAGATACGTTTTGACAAATTGGGAGCATTCCAATATTCATTTGAAGAAGGAACGCCTGCCGAACCTCTGGGAGACCCCATTCCCAAAGATGTAAAGGAAGAACGTTTTAACAGATTAATGGAGAAACAACAACAGATTTCCCTTGAATGTAATCAAGCATTTATCGGGCAGAACCTGGACGTGTTAATTGAAGGAAGCGGAAACAACATATCCATCGGGCGCAGCTATCGCGACGCTCCAAAAATTGACGGGTTTGTTCTGGTTAAAGGGGAATTGGCAAGCGGAGATATGGTTTCGGTCCATATAGACAAAGCAATGGTATACGACCTCTCAGGGAGCGTTAATAGTTAGTTCTCGAGAAATACTTCTCATGATAAAAATGATCCCTGAAAAATACACTTTTCAGGGATATAACTTCCAAATAAGAACCTGCAGCAATAACTATACGCTTTGCTCTACCAGGTCGCCGATGATAATCTCATGTTTTTTTACGCTATCACCGCTAAGGGGTTTGAAGACTAATTTAAACTGACGATTAGTATTCGGTTCCATATCTTTTACGGGAATAACTTTAGTTCCTATAGTTTCCCCGTTATCGTTGACAAATTTAGTAATTACAGCTACATCGGCTTTTTCCATACTGATATTTTTACAGGTCAAAGTTACCTCTTTTTCATCACCGACTGTTCTCATTTCACTTTTTATGACCTGCACTTTCTCTATATCTGCCGTTACAACACGCAAAAATCGGATATTATAACTTTGTATCATAAAACCGGGCACTGTTAACGGCGGTTGAATCATAACACCCCGGCTTTTGCCCGGTAATAAATCTGTCTCTTTATGTTGTGCAGTACCTAAAACATTGCCTTCACTGTTAAAGAGTGTGCATTCTATTATCAGCGTAGCAATTATCTTGTCCGAAATATTTTTTATGCCGCATTCTACGCCTTCCAGCATAGCATTATCCATGTATTTGAGGTTATGCTTTGTCATTAAAATCATATCATTTCCGGTGGCAACAGGGTCGGGGACCATCACAATATCTCTCACCTTGACGTTATAGTTTACGACCGGTTTATTTACATCCTCTTTGTGAACCAAACGCACAGTACGCTCTCCATTGGGGCTTATAGATGACGCCTTTCGCTCAACAACATCAACGACATTGCCATCTTTATCGGAAAACTCTGTTTCAAAGACAACACTTCCAACTATCTTATCTATTACATTTTTAATCTTAAGCTCAATAACAATGCTACTGTCCTCGCTTTTATCATCTTCTTTGAAAATATTGTGCCCCAAAATGGCAATTTTATTCTCCTCCGGGACAATCTGTTCGTTTTTCTTGCTGTTATCTTGCTCTTTTTTATCCATTTATGCCTTCCGCTCCCTTGTAGGTAGTATATTTTTGAGGTTGAGTTTAATGTATTATAATACCTGTGTCAAAGTTTTTAAAGACACATTTCTGCTATGTTGCTATATGACACTTGATAGAATATTATATACTTTGTCCTGCATTGAACATCACCGGATAAGAGATAAATTAATGGTACGGCAGTATTAACAGGCCATGTTGTTTACTATCACAGGCATGCGATGACTTAAATTGGGGGGTAGATTATAAAATAGGTAAGTGCAGCAGTTAGGAATATACCTGTTATCAAAGCAATCCTATCTCCGGCGAGACGCAGGCTGGTTACTGGATTCCATTTTATAAAGAATCAGCAGAGCAGACTTACGGATTCTGCTTCTTTTCTTCCGCTTTCTTGGGTTTCTTTACGTTCTTTCTTCCTTTACTTCCCATTAGTTTACCTCCTATCGGAACTATGACCGTATTACAGCGCATTTTTAAGCATTCAGACCCATTCCACTGATACTGTTGGCAGTATCAGTGGATCAAGGATTTATAACCTCTCTGTTTTGATGAAAACATAAATACGACTACGCCTAAAAAGTTTATAAGCAAAGATTTATTATTTCTTATACAAGGTTCACAGATAAAACATGCGGATAAACTAACTATATCGAACAGGATTTAATCAAACCTGTATAAGCTTCTCACCGTAATCCGGATTTAAACCTCTTCTTTTGTAAAATCCTTATCCCTGATGTTTTTCCAGCCCCCGCTACTGGAGAGCCAAAGCGGTTGTTTGCAGGCGCAACAGATTATCTGCGTAGCTCCCGATACTTTCTGCTCACTGCCCCGGACCAACTTCTTACAATTACCGCAATACAACTTCTTTATACACATTTTCATAATTTCACCGCTCTCAATTATTTACAGAATATATTATGCAAAAAATGCTTCTACATCGCATTGCCGGAGTTCCTTCGGGATTGCAGATAGAGTTCGCTAATCATTCTTTCCCGTTCTTTCGGTTCACTGACAGTCCTGCGTATACGCGCCTTTTCGTTGCGTATATGTATTCGGGTCGATTTGGAAAAGTTTTTATTTATCATTTATTTCTTGGCACTCCTCTATATCTAACAGTATACTCCTATTGCAACTTTATTATATTTATGTAAATTATTTTTTGAACGTGATGAGGGGGAATTGAGAATATTTATTTATTATGGAGGTCTTCATAGCGTATTTTCTATTATTACTCCGGCTAAATAGTCTATAATATTTATATCTGTCACTCATGAGGTGCTCTATGATTCTAACCGAAACCATCAGTCTGAAAACCAACGGCAGATGCGATGTCGTGAACATTACGCATTATGTCGAAGCGCAGTTAGCTAAATCCAACTTAAATAGCGGGATTGTGACAATCTTCGTTACCGGCTCCACCGCCGGAGCAACTACCATCGAATACGAACCGGGATTGGTGGCAGATATTAAAGAGGCATTCGAGAGGATTGCTCCAACGGGCATACCCTACGCCCACAACGAAACCTGGGGTGACGGCAACGGTTATTCACATATCAGGGCGTCACTGCTGGGGGCATCATTAGTCATCCCGTTCGAAAACTTTAAAATGGTTCTCGGCACATGGCAACAAATTGTTATCGTGGATTTCGACAACCGCCCGCGTAACAGAAATGTGGTGGTGCAGGTGATGGGGGAGTAAATAAAAATCCGTTCTTCCTGAGTCCCGACATGCCGGGAAAGGATATACCTTATAAAATATCCCTCTTAATCATCCGGCCGTTATGGTTCGACAGGCTTCCTTCGAGAACCTCAGGACAGGCACCACGAACAATTTGAGGATAATCTCGCAACTACAATCTATTTTACTTGCCATGAATCAAAGAGAAGAACTCGGCACGGCTGTCGGCACGACTACGGAAAGTGCCGCGTAGCGCGGATGTTAAAACACTGGCCCCCGGCTTTTTGATACCCCTCATCGTCATACACATATGCTCAGCCTGAATAACAACCCCGACGCCATCAGGAGCTAACCCCTTTACGATTGTGTCAGCAATATCAGTTGCCATTCTCTCCTGAATTTGCGGACGCTTTGCGATGATCTCCACTACTCTTGCCAGTTTGCTGATGCCCACCACTCTACCTTCTTTGTTGGGTATGTAGCCGATATGAACTATGCCGTAAAAAGGCAGAAGATGATGTTCGCACATTGAGTAAAAGGGAATATCCTTGAGGATGACCATTTCGCGATGTCCCAATTCGTAACCGACCTTCAGCTCTTCAACCGGATCCATATCCATCCCCATAAAAAGCTCGGTATACATCTCGGCAAAACGCCTCGGAGTTTCCAATAAACCCTCGCGGTTCCTATCTTCGCCGATGGCATCGATAATATTTTCAACAGCCCTTTTTATTTTTTCCTGGTCGAACAATTTTCCATCCTCTTTGTTATTATTTAGATACTACCAGATTATCACTGCAAGGTTGTTTCGGCAAGCCTTTTGATATTGTCATTCTGAAGTCACAAATGGTGACTGAAGAATCTGGGGGGTGGTTTTTATAATTTTTACCCCTCCCAAGATGCTTCGTTCGTCCACCACGAACTCAGCATGACAACGTAATTTTCCCTCTCATCAACCTCGTCCCGACATATCAGAGCTCGCAATGACTTCCCCAGCTACAACTTCAATTCTTTAGCATAGACTTCACGTTTTAAAGTGTATATATTGGCTTGCTTGATATTCAAATACTGTTCGTTTCCTAAGTACAAGACCGGATTTATCTTCTCCATATTCAGGGTACCATCCTCATAAAAATATGCCTCCTGAATATGAGTCGCCACCACCTCACCGATTACCATACTGTGTCCTTCATATAACTTCTCTTCCACCACTTTGCACTCGAAAGCAGCATAGGCATCAGCCAATACGGGGGTAGATGTTTTTACGGATTTCTCTTTATTAATTCCATATGTTGAAAACTTATCGCATTCCTCACCCTTACTACCACCGATTGCTGCCACCAGTTCGGCATGAGTCTCAGGCAGTAAATTGACGGCAAACTCACAGCTTTCCTTAATAAGCTTGTATGTAAAATGTGCAGTGCCGGTTACAAAGGCAATCAAAGGAGGATTTTTTGACATCGGCATATGCCAGGCAACCGCCATAGCATTATCCCTTCCTTCATGACTTGCCGTAACGATAAGCGGGATACGCGGATAATGCTGATAGAACGACCCGACGCTGTCAATTACTTTCTTTTCCATTTTTCTCTCCGATTAAGTTTTCTGTCTATAAGATGATTAGTATTGCAATGGTTAAAAATCCCTTTCATCTTGAGTCCCGACGTGCCGGGAAAAGATTATCTTTACAATGGAACTAACAAAACAATCAACGGCCGTTATGGCACGACAGTCTCACCACAAACGGCTAAATATAAGGTTCACCAGCAACAGAAATCCCTTAGACTTAATCTCTTAAAAACCAAGGGCTTTTTCTATAGCCGACAGGTCTGCGGGAAGCTGTAAAAATGGCTCTGAATTTTTGATAGCGGTATCCGCATCCTTTAGTCCGTTTCCGGTTACAATGCAGACAATTTTTTTACCGGAGAAGTCCATCCCCTTATTTACCATCTTTAAAAGCCCGGCATAAGGCGCCGCGGAAGCCGGCTCGCCGAATATGCCTTCCCTGGCTGCCATTATTTTTTGCGCAGCCAGTATTTCTTCGTCGCTTACCAAATCAATCAATCCGCCCGATTCATCACGTGCGCGTGTCGCTTTCTCCCAACTGGCGGGATTACCGATACGAATGGCTGTCGCCACCGTTTCCGGTTTTTCTATCGGATAACCATGAACAATAGGAGCGGCTCCTTCAGCCTGAAAACCCATCATCTGTGGCTTTTTAGTCGATTTATTCAGGTTATAGTATTCCACAAAACCCTTCCAGTAAGCAGTAATATTTCCGGCATTACCAACAGGTATGAATAGGTAATCGGGGGCATCGCCCAGTTCATCGATGATTTCAAAAGAAGAGGTTTTCTGCCCTTCGATGCGGTTGGGATTGAGCGAATTCACCAGAGCAATAGGATGCTTTTCGGTTATGGTGCGCACGATTTTTAGCGCCTGGTCAAAATTGCCGTCGATTGCTACGATTTGTGCGCCATGCACGATAGCCTGTGCCAGTTTACCCTTGGCAATTTTCCCCTCCGGTATAACTATGACGCACTTCAATCCCATCGCCGCCGCATAAGCCGCCGCCGAAGCGCTGGTATTACCGGTGGATGCACAAATGACCGCCTTGCTTCCATCCTCAATAGCTTTAGCTATAGCTACTACCATACCTCTATCCTTAAAGGAACCGGTAGGGTTGCATCCCTCCAGCTTAAAGTATAATTCGTCGCACCCGATATCTTTATACAGGTTTTTCGACCTCACCAGCGGGGTTCCACCTTCACCGATAGAAAACATCGGGGTTCTTTGATTTATAGGTAAATAATCTTTATATCGAAAAAGTACACCTGCCTTAGCCATTTTATTCCTCAATACGTATAAAATTATTGATTTCTTTAACCACTGCCAAATTATTTAGTTCATTAAGAGCGGCGCGCATCGCTTCTTCAATAGCCGGATGTGTCATTATTACAACTTCTGCCGACTTCTCCTCTATATTATCTTCTTTCTGCAGAGCGGTTGATATACTTATCCCGCAATCACCGAAAACCCCTGCTATACTTGCCAAAGCACCCGGTTTATCGTTTATCGTCATCCTGATATAGTATCTGTTTATGATTTCCGGCATAGGTTTTATTTTTTTACCGGGCTTAATCTTCCAATAATTGTAGGAAGTATCACCGCAGTCAATTTTCTTGGCCGCCTGAATAACATTAGCCACAACAGCGCTTGATGTCGGCTTGGCGCCGGCTCCTTCACCCCAAAAAGTTACTTTACCAACTAAATCACCCTCAACCAGAACAGCATTATAGACACCATCCACCTTTGCCAGGAAACTGTCACCGGGAACAAATGCCGGATAAACATGAACCTCTACAAATCCATTACTGTGTCTGGCAATCGCCAACAACTTTATGGCATAGCCTAATTCACTGGCGTAACGAAAATCACGGCTTTCCAGCTTAGAAATGCCTTCACAGAATATATCTTCGGGGCTAATTTGAATTTCCATGGTCAATGAAGCCATAATCGCCAGTTTGTAAGCAGCATCAATACCTTCAATGTCTTTTGTCGGGTTTGCTTCCGCATAGCCCAGATTTTGTGCTTCGGACAGGGCTTCCGGATAATCGATATCTTCAGAAGACATACGGGTAATAATATAATTCGTTGTACCGTTAATAATGGCATATATTCCATCTATGTTATTGGCAACAAGATCTTTTTGCAGCGGAGCTATTAGAGGAATCCCCCCCCCTACCGCTGCCTCATAACTGATACTGACGTTATGAAGTTTTGCCAGCTCCATCAGTTCGGAACCATGCTTGGCGATTAGTTCTTTATTGGCGGTAACAATATGTTTGCCCGATTTAATAGCTCGTTCATGATACGAAAGCGCCGGGTTCACACCACCTATTAACTCGATTACAATATCCATATCCGGAGTATTGAAGAAATCATCCTCATCGGTTGTGAATAATTCCGAATCCACAGCTTTGGCTTTAGGAGTTCCCAAATCAGGCTCAATAACCTTTATTTTACGTAAAACAACCGGGCAACCGGCCTGTTCCGATATATGCTCTTCTCTATCAAGTAAAACACGCGCAACCTGACTTCCGATTACCCCGAAACCCATTAACCCGACACCGATACTTTTCTTTTCCATTATGACTAACCCTTATCTTTCAATAATTTCCGATGATTATGAACCCGAGACCTTAGCGGCTGCCATTTTTTTCATATCTTCTATATTTTCAGCTAACACTACGTCGTCATCGCCAAAATCTGCTATCCAGTCATCAAGAGCATCCCCGATTAATAATTCCATATTCTCCTCGGATATTTCACGTGTAGCTCTATCGGTTACCATATATAGCCAGTAACCGCCTTTGGTGCTTCTTTCGGTATCTCTGATAACTTCGCTCACTGTATCTACCTCGATATCCTGATTAAAAGCAAACTCTTCAAAAACATCGGAATATGTCCCCTCTTCAACTTCTAAAACAGAGCCGTTTTCTTCATCCCATATAGTAGAGTACTGCTCGGCTAACTCATCGAAATCTCCACCATCATCTAGCAAAGATAATACTTCTTCAGCCTGTTCCTGACTTCCGGTTAAAATTGCTTTTACGGTAGCAACATTAACCTCTTCTTCGGCACCGTTATACAACTTCGTTGACCGTTCTATGATTTGCAGTATCCAGTAACCTACGGCCTTCGTCTTCTCGGCATCTTCAACATTATTCAGAACCCCAAGTGCTGCATTTGAAATTAGTTCATCCGATAAAACGGTGTTACTCAGAATATTATCGATAACGCCTTCCGGTAACCAGCCGAGGTCTCCATCAGCCTCCTTGGTAACATTATCCAACGAAAGTTCTGCCGCTATATCTTCAAACGATTCACCGTTATCAATGCGGTTTTTTATCTCTTCAACCTGTGCTTCGCTTTCTAAGAACATCGCCAGCACATAACTGTGCTCGGCGGATGCATCTATTTGTGAGCCGAAATGTTCTTCCAATAAGGGAATAAGAAGACTGGCTCTTACCATATCTCTGGCAGCCGGTGTATTCCCGTAATCATTTTCTTTTATTATGGAGGTGATTTCTTTTTCCGAAACAGTTATTCCCAATTCCTCCGCGCCCTGTTTTATCATTTCATAATATTCTATGTACTGCAGGGCATAGTCGGTAAAGTATTCCGCATACTGGTAATACTCCCCCGATACATATCTGAGCATTTCAATATAATAAGACATATCGAACTCCGTACCTTTTACCTCGATAACGGTCTCATGCATCGGCTTGTATTCTTCCTTATACCATTCATGTACAGCGACTCCCACAAGTCCGACTACTATAGCGATTACCGAAAAAACAGCGAATTTAATAATATCTGTAAAATCTTTTCGCCTTTTTTCTCTGGCTACATGTGTTAATTTCTTTTTAGTCGGTGTTTTATTCAATGTACTTAACTCTCCCTATTATTTTCAAAAATACGAATGGTTTGACTCAAGTGTAAAAATCCGCTGCATACGCTTTTATTTCTAACAATAATGCTGTAATTATAAGCCTTAAAGCCGATGCAGTGCAATTTAATTCCTTTTAAAACTGTGTCCGATATTATATACTATTATCATTCGTTCACAATATACAAAGTGCATTTTTCAAAGGGGGCAATAGATAATGAAGGCAGTAATTTTAAGCGGCGGTTTCGGTACCAGGCTAAGACCTCTTACTATAAACACCCCGAAATCAATGGTTCCGGTGTTGAACATACCTTTTCTTGAATACTTTATTAAACGTTTAAAATCGCATAAAGTTAGTGACATTACTCTTGCCGTAAGTTATCTGGCAGAACCTATTAAAGATTACTTTGAAGACGGTAGCCGTTTTGACGTTAATCTGTCCTATACTGTCGAAGATACACCATTGGGAACTGCCGGCGCCGTCAAGAACGCCGGAGGTTTTATAGATGAGCCTACGCTCGTTTTCAACGGCGATATCTTCACCGACCTTGACTTAACCGCAATGATGTATGAACACAAGAAAAACAATGCCCTGCTTACCATTGCTTTAACACCGGTCGATGACCCGACCAGTTACGGGTTGGTAGAAACTGACAGTCAAAACCGCATTTTACGTTTTTTGGAAAAACCCAATCCCGACGATATTACTACCAATATGATAAATGCCGGCACATATATTATCGAACCCGAAGTTATATCGCTTATACCTTCGCAAACCAATTGCAGCTTTGAAAGAGACATCTTCCCTTTGCTTCTGCGAGAAAAGAAAGATGTCTTTGCCTACTCTGCGGATTGTTACTGGATGGACATCGGCAAACCGGAAAACTACTTCCAATTGCACTATGACCTTCTTAACGGTAAAAGCAACCAGTACAGTTTTAATAACAACCGAAAAAAAATAGTAACCGGTTCAAGTTGCATTATACATTCTTCGGCACAGATTACAGGTCCGGTTGTAATAGGTGATAATTGTACTATAGGAGAATACGTTAAAATTAACGGTCCGGTTGTAATCGGTTCCAACTGCCAGATTTCAAACTCTTCAATTGTGGACGATTGTATCTTATGGAAATCCGTTCATGTCGAACCTTTCGTAAAAATTAAGCATACAATTATGGCCAATAACACTCATATAGGTTCCGGTAGCATTATCGAAGGAGCGGTACTTGGCAACAATACAATTATCGGTTTCGGACAACGAATTAAAACCGGCAGGCTCATTTCACCTAATACCGTAGTTTGTTAGTTTTAAAATGTTATAAATTTTTTAAGACATAATTTGATTGTAACGCAATGCCGTAATCGGTCATTGCGTTTGCTTATGTTATAATATAAAAAATTATACCGAGGGATATATTTAATAAATGTTAGAACGTCTTGCTAAAATCGAACAACAGTATATCGAGCTTGAGGCTGAAATGACAACCGAGGAGGCTATTTCCAATCCCAAAATAATGCAGGGGCTGGCACAGGAAAGAGCCCGCTTGGAGGAACTGGTAACGCTTTACCGTCGATATCAGCAATCCGTTAAAACGCTTGAAGAAACAAATGCTATGCTTAACGACAACCTTGATGAAGAAATGTTATCTATGGTAAAACAGGAAATAGATCGCCTTGAATCTAATATTCAACAACAACATCAGGATTTAAAATTATTTCTTCTTCCGAAAGACCCCAATGACGATAAAGATATTATTATGGAGATAAGGTCAGGAACCGGGGGTGAAGAAGCGGGATTGTTTGCCGCCGACCTGTTCCGTATGTACACCCGATATGCGCAAATTAAAGGATGGGCTACGGATGTAATCAATATTAACGAAATAGGAACCGGCGGTATACGCGAAGTAATATTTGAAATTCGCGGCAGGGGGGCATTCAGCCGTTTAAAATATGAAAGAGGTGTGCATCGCGTACAGAGAGTGCCTACCACTGAAGCATCAGGCCGCATTCATACCTCTACAGCAACCGTAGCGGTATTGCCTGTCGCCGATGAGGTTGAAGTAGATATCAACCAGAGCGATTTGAGAATCGATGTATTTCACAGCGGCGGCGCCGGCGGACAAAATGTAAACAAAGTAGCCACTGC
This sequence comes from Dehalococcoidia bacterium UBA5748, assembly GCA_002419135.1. Taxonomy (GTDB): domain Bacteria; phylum Chloroflexota; class Dehalococcoidia; order Dehalococcoidales; family UBA5627; genus UBA5627. The sequence continues at coordinate 28,154 of DIFM01000018.1, forward strand.
AATACGCATTACCCACATTCCGACCGGTATAGTTGTTATCTGCCAGGATGAACGTTCGCAGCTGAAGAATAAGACTAAAGCAATGTCCGTTTTAAGAGCCAGGCTGTTTGATATGGAGCAAAGTAAGCAGGAAGGCGATATTGTACAAGAAAGACGTTCCCAGGTCGGTACAGCAGAACGCGTGGAGAAAATCCGCACTTATAACTTCCCTCAGGACAGGATTACCGACCATCGCGGAGGAATCACTTTACGCAACCTTCCGAATTTTATGGAAGGTAACCTCGACGATTTGCTGGATTCACTTGCCGCAGATGAACAGGCAAAGTTATTAGAGTCGCACCTGGAATGATTCTCAAGGATTGCCTTAATCAAGCCTGTCGTATTCTCATCAAAAACAATATCGATGAAGCTTCACTGGAAAGCGAAGTGCTTTTGAGGCATGTATTATACTACGACCGTGTTCAACTTTACCAGAACATGGAGCAGGAATTTCCAACTGATAAGCTAAAGACACTCGAATCGGTTATTAATCGCAGGATTAAAGGTGAACCCTCTGCCTATATAACAAACCATAAAGAGTTTTACGGACTCGATTTTTATGTAAACAGTGCTGTTTTGATACCCCGCCCCGAGACCGAGCATCTGGTTGAAAGAGCCCTGTCGCTGGCAAGCGGATATAAATATCCGGTTATAGCTGACATAGGAACGGGAAGCGGAGCCATTGCTATAAGTCTGGCTGTTAATATTCCATCAGTAAAAATTATTGCCGTAGATATATCTTTCGAGGCTTTAAAAACAGCGGATATCAACTGTCACAGGCACAATGTAAACAACAGAATAACTTTACTGTGCGGGAATCTTCTTGAACCGTTACCGAAAAAAACAGATATCATTGCCGCCAACCTGCCTTATGTTAGCAGAGAGGAAATCACTGCCAACTCGTGCGAGCCGAAACTGGCACTCAACGGGGGAGAAGACGGACTCGATATAATAAGGCTTCTGTGTCAACAGGTCGGAGAAAAAATGAATAAGGACGGCCATTTGTTGCTTGAAATAGGACTGAGGCAGAAAGACGCCGTAATAGCACTTTTGAAAGGGATTCCCTCTGTAAACGAAGTGGAGGTCATCCCCGATTTAAGCGGTATAGACCGAATAGTCTGCGCTTCTTTCGGATAGCCTGTTATTTTTCCGCCCTGATTATGAAATACAAAAGAAGTGTTTAAAAGTGTGCCCCCTTCTTGTTTCTATAAAACAAGACCGGCAGAATGATTTCTCGCTCCGCCGGTCTTTATCAACTATTAGTCAGCAGGACTTATTAAGCTTTTCCCTCTGCCAGCTTTTGTTTTTCCGCCTCATGCTCGGCAACGATTTTCTGTGTTATATGAGCGGGAACTTCTTCGTAGTGGTCAAACTCATAACTGAAAAAACCCCTGCCCTGCGTCATCGATTTTAAATCAATGGCATAACGTAAAATCTCCGCCAACGGTACCTGAGCATCGACCACGTTATAATCACCTTCCGGATTCATTCCCTGTACACGCGCCCGTTTGGTATTCAGGTCGCCGATTATATCGCCGGTGTGATCTCCGGGTATTGTTATCTTCAGATTTACAATCGGTTCGAGCAGAATTGGATTACCATCTGTCATTGCCTTCTTAAAAGCACCGGCCCCGGCTATCTTAAAACATATTTCGGACGAATCAACCGGATGAAAACTTCCATCAACCACCAGTGTTCTAACATTAACTATCGGATATCCTGCCAGAACACCTTCTTTTATAGCCTCCTGCACACCCTTTTCGACTGCCGGTATATAGTTTCTGGGAATAGTGCCGCCAACCACCTTGTTTTCAAATGAATTCTCTCCTCCTTCCGGCATCGGCTCCAGTTCAAGTATCACATGTCCATATTGTCCATGGCCGCCGGTCTGCTTCTTATGCTTGTACTCACCCTTAGCCCCCTTGGTAACCGTTTCTTTATAAGGGACTTTGGGTGTTTTCAGCTCAACGCCGACACTGAACTTGCGCATCATCTTTTCGGCGGCAACTTCAACCTGCGTCTCACCTAACCCGGATATAATTGTTTCGCCCGTATCGGCATCACGATGTACTATAAGTGTCGGGTCTTCTTCTGTTAATCTGGTAAGGGAAGGTCCCAGTTTATCAACATCGGCTTTAGTTTTGGGTAAAACAGCAACGCTGAAAAGCGCTTTCGGATGAGAAGCCGGAACTATTTTAATGGGTTTGTCCTGCAAACAAAGCGTATCACCGGTTGCCGTAATACTGAGTTTGGCAACCGCACCCATATCACCGGCGCTTATTTTTGCTATCGGTTCCTGGGTCTTTCCTCTGATTATAAAAAGCTGACCAATTCTCTCAAGATTGTTCTGATTCACATTCCAAACCTGAGAATTACTGTCGAGTTCCCCTGAGAATACCTTAAAATAGGTCAACTTACCTACATAAGGGTCGGCGCTGGTCTTAAAAACCAGGGCAGCCAGAGGTCCGTCCGTACTTATTGTGATATCTTTAATTGCTGAATCTTCCGAAGTATCTATTTTCTTGTCTTTCGGTGAAGGCAGGTATTCATTGATTACACTCATCAACCTGTTTACCGAAACATTCTGTAAAGCCGACCCGGCTAAAATGGGGAATAGTTTGACTTCAGCTATCGCTTTCTTTAAGGTAGATAATATTTCTTCCTGACTCAATTCTTCGCCGTTTAAGTATTTTTCCATCAAGCCGTCATCAGCCTCGGCTATAGCCTCTACCATCTTGTCTCGCAAAGATGCTGCCTGCTCTTTTATTTCGAAAGGAATATCAGCTTCCTCACCCCTCTCCCCGGCATAATACTTCATAGTAATAAGGCTGACGATACCCTTAAAATCTGTATGCGCGCCAACCGGCATCTGTATCGGTATACATTTGGTGCCGAACTTTGCCTGAATCTCCCCCGTTATTTTATCGAAGTTCGCATTTTCCCGGTCCATTTTATTGATAAAAAATAATCGTGCCAGGTTGGTATTTTCACAATAAGACCACGATTGTTCGGTTCCGACTTCTATCCCGGAAGACGCTGCCGCTACAATGACTGCTCCTTCGCAAACCCTAACAGCAGCTTCAACTTCGCCCGCAAAATCGGAGTAGCCCGGTGTATCCAGAATATTTACCTTATTATCATTCCACTCATACGGGAGTACGGTTGTACCGATACTTATTTTTCGTTTAATTTCGTCCTGGTCATAATCCGAAGTGGTAGTACCGGCGTCAACCTTCCCGAGTCGGTTTATAACCCCGGCATTAAATAACATTGCCTCCGACAGCGATGTCTTTCCGGCACCGCTATGCGATAGCAAAACTACATTGCGAATGTTTTCCGGCTGATACTGTTTCATCTTTCTACCTGCTCTCCTTATTTTATTTCCAAGAATATTATAATGCTTTTTAATACAGCAATTCTTGTCAGATTAATATTTATGTCAAAGAATTCAATACTGACGGAGTAATAAAAGCTTCAATTCCGGCTGCTATGATAAGTAATACAATCACTATACCGATATATTTTAAATTTTTCCGCAGATTTGGAAACAACTCAGGTCGTTTTTCTTGAATAAATACCGCCGCTATCGCCATACTACCCAGACTTAAAGCCGCAGCTTGACCGATAATGAAAGCGGGAATTTCGATAACCCCATGCGGCAATATCCCCAACATAAAAAACCCGACCGAATACTGTTCCGCAAATAAATGTCCTACATTCGATATTATCCACCCATTCATTACCAGAGATAAGACAGGGTAAATGCATAATAATGGGCTCAATACAAAAGATAATATCATCTTGAAGACATTGTTAATAATGATAAAAAAGAACAAGCCGAACGTTGAGAGGGTTGCCATACTGTCAGCCATTTCTATTAGAGAATCAAAACTTGTCAGCGCATCGATTCCCGGGCTTAGAACACCGAATAACAATCCCAAAGAAAAAAGAACCGAGGAGATTATAATCCATTTTTTAATACCAAGATCGGGAAAATTATGCCAAAAAGAAGCCGGCATTGTGCCTGTTCCAGCTACGTCGAAGTTATTCTTCATCCCATGCATCTTCCCCGATGAGAGAAACAAAACGGCATCCACCCAAATTCTGGATTTCGTTTTTATCTTTATGTTTGATGACTTTATATAAGTCCTGTTCATAACGAGAACCTACCGGTATTATCATCCTTCCTCCAACCGAAAGTTGATTTAGAAGTTTTTCCGGAACAAACGGGGCCGCTGCAGTAACAATTATCGCTTCGTAAGGCGCTTCAGCCTGCCAGCCTATATTTGGTTCGGCTATCTGAACAACAATATTCTTATATCCAAGTACACTTAGCCTGCCTTCAGCCACCCGGGCAAGCTCAGGAATTCTTTCAACTGTAACCACAAACCTGGCTAACTGAGCTAAGATAGCGGTTTGATATCCGCTGCCCGTACCAATTTCAAGAACTTTTTCCCCGCCTGTAAGTTCCAGCGCTTCAGTCATAATAGCCACTATGTAAGGCTGTGAAATAGTTTGCCCCATACCAATGGGCAAAGGCCTATCCTCATAAGCCAGGTGCTTTTCTTCCGGGGAAACAAAAAACTCCCGCGGCACATGCGATATGGCTTCTATAACTTGCTCATCTTTTATATCACTTTTTAATTTACTGACCAGCGCGCTTCTGGCTGCCTCGTAATCCATGATGAGCAAACCTCAATTAACAGCTTATTTTAGCACAATAAATAAAATAACCAACAACGCAATTATAATGGCCGCAAAAACAGCAATGCGTTTTATTTCATATATCAAATCAATTTTGCCGATATTAACAGGCATAACGGCAACGTTGTTTCCAACCTGAACAACACCTGCTTCCGGTTTTACGGTATCGTTTATTTCTTTTTTATCTTTATCGCTATCGGAAACAACAGCCCGCAATTCATTTACAGGCCTCTCAATTTGCCCGCCTGTTTTTTTTGCCTGGTAGGCATACTTTCCTTTGCCGTGTTTTTGCTTTGCCGCCATAAAAGACCTCCCTGAACCGGATATTTAAGATTGTTTAGCCCTGGGATGGGCTTTCTCATAGGTATTTCGGACATGCTCCGACGTAAGATGTGTATATATTTGAGTAGTAGAGATATTGGCATGCCCCAATAGCTCCTGTACCGATCTGAGGTCTGCTCCTCCGCTTAACATGTGTGTGGCAAAGCTGTGCCTTAAAGTATGCGGAGTTACCTGTTTATCCAGCCCCGCATCTCTGGCATAATTTTTTAATATTTGCCACAAACCCTGCCTTGTTAAGCGTTCTCCCCGCTGGTTTAAAAACAAGGCTTTCTCTGTTTCCCTATGAGCCCATAAAGGACGAACCTCTTTTATATACTCATCAATAATTTTTGCCGCTTGTGGATAAATGGGAATCATTCTTTCTTTGCTGCCTTTGCCAAAGCATCGTACAAAACAGTTGTTGATATCGACATCTCCGAGATTTAATGAAACAAGCTCGGTTACTCTCATACCGCTGGCGTAAAGCAGTTCAAGCATCGCACGATCACGCCTGGCGTCCGGAGTTGTCATTTTTGCCGGCTGTTCTATTAAATGCCTTACCTGGCTTATAGAAAGAGCATCCGGTAAAGGTTTGCCTACTTTCGGAGAGCTGACGTTATCTGTCGGGTCTTCTTTTAATTTCCCCTCAGACACCATAAAACCGAAAAATGATTTCCCTGCCGCAACTTTACGTGCCATGGTGGTAACAGCATAATTTCTTTCCTTAAGATTTAACATGTAACTCAACATACTTTGCCGGCTAAAAATCTCCCACGACGGAATTATATTCTTACCCATACATTCCGCTTCAAAAAAAGCCGCTAGTTGCATTAAATCGTTGCGATAGGCTTCAACCGTGTTGCCTGAAAAGCCTTTTTCTACAGTAAGGTAATTTAAAAAGCTTTCAATGTCTTCCTTCATGCTGCCTCCTCACTGCCTTCATTTCCACTATTTTAACATAACTCGATAAAATAATTAAGTAGCTGTAAATATCCTTTGACAAGTGCTTCATTTAATAATACTATTTATATTGCCCCTCTGAGATATAATGAAAAATAGTTAACGCTCAGCCGTGACGGAGGATATATGTCTTCAGAAAATGATGAGAGTAAAAATCAACCGGTGATAACATCGGCTTCCGATGAGGAAAAGCAATATAAAGGGGCAAAAATCCTTACCAAGCCCCTGCCTCAAATACTTGACGAAATGGATGCCAATATCGAGGCCGCTGCCGAGGCTGCACGTCGGGCTGAAGCGGCAGCTAAAGCATCCAATGCCGCGGCTGTTTCCGCAACCGATGCCTCCAATGAAGCCAGTAAAAGAGCGGAGGAAGCCAAGCAAGCGGGTGAACAGGCGGCAGCACAGGCAACAAAAGCAGCCATCGATGCCGCCAATAAAGCTGAAGTAATAGCTAACGGAGCGATTGCCGCTTCGGAACAGGCTGCCCGAAAAGCCGAGGAAGCAGACAAAGCGGCAAAGAATGCTGTCGATGTTTTTAAACAATTATCGGATGAAGCAGTCAGCAAAGCAGAGGAAATGCGTCAAGCCAGTGAACTGGCATCAGATAGGGCAGTAAAAGCCGGAACTGATGCTGTAAACCAGGCTGAAATGGTAGCAAACAATGCCGTAGCTGCTTCTGAAAGGGCTTCCTCCAAAGCAGAGGAAGCGGAAAAGGCAGCTAAGGAAGCCATGCAGTTTTTCAAGCAACTTTCCGATGAAGCTACCAGAAAAACCGATGAATTACGTAAAGCCGGGGAGTTGGCTGCCGATAAAGCCGCCAAAGCCGCTTCGGAAATTGCCGCTCTTGCTGCGTTCTCCGTTAAAAGTATAAACGAGGCAGCGAGTACGCTTACGTCTCTTTCCGAACAATTGTTAAGCAAAGCCGAAGAAACCGCAAAGCATATAGATGCTTTAAATAATATTTCCGAATCCTGATTATTCACTTTATAATCAGCGCGAACTGTTACCGCTGCTCTGAAAATAAAACCGGAGGAGCCGAACGTTGTTGTTATGCTCTACTGTTTACGATGACGTTTTATACATTTTCCCTTCATTTTCCCCCAAGTTACGCTATGATACAATACAATTAGAACATCAGAGGAACTAACATTGAACGACTGTACTGATAACCTTCTAGTGGAAAAAGTAGAGCGCTTGCCGGAAAACCCCGGTGTATATATTATGCGGGACCGTGAAGGCACTATTATTTATGTCGGTAAAGCGGTTAATCTGAAAAACCGCGTCAGGTCTTATTTTAACAACTCACAGGAGCAGAGTTTTAAGATTACCCACATGGTGCCGCGTATAAGTGACATCGATTACTTCATTACAGCTTCAGAGGAAGAAGCCTTAATTCTTGAGCTAAACCTTATTAAAAGGCATAAACCTTATTACAATATCAGGCTGAAGGACGATAAAACTTTTCCGTACTTGAAAATCTCGACTAATGAGGAATATCCGCGGGTTCAAATAACGCGCAGGCTTGAAGATGACGGCGCACGCTATTTCGGACCATTCTCAAGCGCTTATTCCGTCAGGCAAACACTGAAAATTATCAAGGATATTTTTCCTTTCCGCTCCTGCTCAAAAGATTTAAACAAAAAAATAACCCGCCCATGTCTGGAATACTATATACATAAATGCCCCGCACCCTGTATAAAGGCTGTTTCCAAAGAGGAATATGCCGAATCTATAAAAAAGCTGATATTGTTTTTAGAGGGCAAACAGGAAAAAGTTGTACTGCAACTGGAAAATAATATGAAACAGGCTGTTTCAAAACTGGAGTATGAAAAAGCCGCAGTACTCAGAGACCGAATAAAAGCGGTAAAAGAAGTGATTAACTGGCAGAAGCTGGCCGTTACAGTAAAGGGGGAACAGGACGTAATTGCCTTTGCGCAGGAAAAAGACACCGCTTATGCCCAGATATTTTTTATCCGTGGCGGAAAAATAATCGGCAGGGAGGGTTTTACAATGCAGGGAGCTCAATCCGAATCACCCATTCAGGTAATGACCGAATTTGTAAAACAATTCTACTCTTCCGCTGCTTACATTCCGTCCCTTATACTGCTGCAATACCCAATATTGGATAAAACCGTAATTGAAAGCTGGCTTAGTAATAAAAGGGGAAGCACTGTTCATACACAATCCCCATCCAGGGGAAATAAAAGGCAACTTGTAGATATGGTTTATGTAAACGCCAAACGGGGATTGGAAGAACTCAAGATTAAACTGATATCAAGCCAGAATAATATAGATACAGCAATGAACGAGTTACAACAAGTTCTTGAAACGCCTGTTTTGCCGTTAAGAATTGAGGGTTATGATATTTCCAACATACAGGGAAAAGAAGCCGTCGGCAGCATGGTGGTCTTTGAAAAAGGCAGGCCTAAAACATCCCATTATCGCCGTTTCCGCATTAAAACGTTGCAGCAACCCAACGACTTTGCCATGATGCAGGAGGTTATCAAGCGACGTTTCGGCAGGTACAATAAAAACAAACAGGATACTGCCGATACATGGAAAATAATCCCCGACCTGATGCTTATCGACGGAGGTAAAGGTCAACTCAGCTCGGTGATGGAGATACTGAAAGACACCGGTATTGAATCATTAACTGTCATCGGTTTGGCGAAGGAAAATGAGGAAATATTTACTCCGGGAGTTTCCGAGCCGATAAGACTGCCCAAAAGTTCCCCCGCCCTGCAACTGCTGCAGCGTGTTAGAGATGAAGCCCATCGTTTCGCCGTCGGTTACCATCATAACCTGCATAAGAAAAAAACTTTTAGTTCTTCACTTGACTGTGTGCCGGGAATCGGCCCTGCACGTAAGAAAGCACTGCTTAAACAATTCGGGTCTGTGGCGGGGATTAAGTCCGCAAATATCGAAGAGCTATTATCGGTAAAAGGTATAAACCCGCCTTTGGCACAGAAAATAAAGGAATACCTTTAATTATCGTTACTTCCCAGGTGATTACATCGCTGCTTACAAATATTTATTCGAAATAATAACCGAACCTCTTGACATTGTAACTGTTTAATACTAAATTAGATACAACTAAATATAATTAACCAAAAAGGATTGACAACGGGGGACCATTTAGTGTTTGGTAATAACGAAGATAATTATTTCCGCGCCGGACCCAAAGGTTATATTGAATCACGGGAAGCGGTTAATAAAGAACTTTTAGAAGCTAAAATGATTCAGCGCAAAGGCAGCATTGAAGCCATGAGAGAGCGTTATATGACACTGCAAAAAGTATCAACCGACAACAATGCACTTTATATTGCGCAAAAACGCCGTAAATGCGTAGCAAGCCTCGATAATACTATTCTTGCGGCGCAGTACCGTAAAATGGAACGTTTCAATGATGAAAGGGCAGAAAAAAGAGCCACGCTCAAAGTACAGCCGCACACACCCGACATAGAAAAGCTCAGAAGACGCTATAATTTGGATAACTAGCTATCCGTTCTTTAGAAGATATTTTCCGATAGCCGCTGCGACCCCGCCGTTTTCCACATCATATGTTATGTCATCCGCAAGCGCCTTTAATTCATCGAAGGCGTTTTCCATGGCTATTTTTGTTCCCGCAGCTTCAAAAAGCGGCAAGTCGTTAAGCCCGTCCCCTATTGCCAGCACCTCATCCTTTTTTAGCCCCGAGTATTCGATTAAAAACCGCAGAGCCTCTCCTTTGGATACCCCGGGGTCAACAATGTTTAAGAATTCGATATCGGGGTGCGCCGGTGAATGCGCCGGTGAAAACCTCAAAACACCATCAAATTCTTTTTTAAACATCAGCACCTGCTCATCTTCCTCTTTACTGTGGGAAATCAATTCCGCCTTTACGATTTTATGACACTCACATATATTGTCAAGGTCGTCGATAACCGGGTCAACTCCAAAATAGTTACGATGCACGGCATCCGACCAGTTTGACCTTTCGGCATAAAACTTATCGGTAGTATACAGTTCAAGATAAATCTTATTAGCTCTGGTAAACTCCACAGCTCTTTTGATTATTCTCTCATCAATCGTTTTCATATAAATTATATGGTCATTGATGGGGTCACTGATTACCGCCCCGTCGAAGAACATATGATAGCCTCGCAGCGATAGTTCTTTAATAATACGGCGACAGGCTCTTATCACCCTGCCGGTAGAAAGAGAAACCTGTACACCTCTGGACTGCGCTTCGGCAATTGCCCGAGCATCAATGAGAGAAATCTTCCCATCTTTATCAACCAGCGTCCCGTCAACATCCACTACCAGTAATTTATATCCCATGTCACGTCCTTATATAAAAGCTGTCTTTCATTTTATCATAAAAGGCTGTTTTTATTCCTGTAAGTACGGATGCCCACTATCGCCTTGGACTGTTGGATAATACTTTCGTGCCACTTTAATTTATCCGCCGATTCAAGTAGAATATGTCCATCATGAAGGATAATCCGACACCCATCCGCCAGCAATATCTCAGAATAAAACAACAATATCCCCATGCCATCCTTTTTTTCAGATTGGGTGATTTCTATGAGACCTTCGACGAGGATGCCAAGATAGCATCGCGCGAACTGGAAATCGTTCTGACTTCCCGCAGTATGGGGAAAAACTACAAAATACCGATGGCAGGCATACCTTATCATGCTGTAGATGATTATCTGGCTAAGCTGATAAAACGCGGCTACAAGGTTGCCATCTGCGAACAGATGACCAAACCCGGCGAGACAAAAGGCATCGTCGAACGCGATGTCGTTCGTCTGGTTACACCGGGGACGGTTGTTGAACCGGGTCTTTTGGAAGGCAAAGCCAATAACTATCTGTCAGCAGTTATAATAGACGGAGAAACAGCCGGTATGGCATACGTTGATATTACCACCAGCGAATTCTCTGCCACCCAACTCCCCATCTCACGCCTCAATGCGGAACTGGAAAGGCTGCAGCCTGCTGAAATCGTGACCCCGGTTGATATGCAGTTACCGGATATCAGTATCAATCCGTCTATCAGCCATATCGAAAACTACCGGTTCGAACTTGAAATAGCTAAGAAAACCCTACTCGACCACTTTGAAACCGGTACTCTCGATGGTTATGGTTGTTCCAAGCTGCCGCTGGCGATTCAAGCTGCCGGAGCCGTACTTTATTACCTTAAACAGACACAAAAGGGAATTGTTAACCAGATAACACACCTTTCAACCTATAGTCCCTCTGCATTTATGGCATTGGATGCCACCACACAGGCAAATCTCGAACTCTTTCGCAGCGCAGTGTCCGGCACCACCAGCGGTTCATTGTTATCCGTTGTTGATTTAACGAAAACATCAATGGGCGGGCGCATGCTGAAACGCCGGCTGGGGCAACCGCTACTTGATTTGAAAGAATTAACCATCAGGCAGGACGCCGTCGGCTGGTTTTTACATGATAATATCACCAGAAGGCAGATAATCGATAAGCTCGGAGATATTGCTGACCTGGAACGTCTGACCAACCGCATACGCGGCAACATTGTCCTGCCGCAGGAACTCATCGCCTTAAAACACAGCCTCGAGGTAATACCGGAGCTGATAAAGATATTCGACAATATCGATTTCGCTCCCGTAGATTGGCTTAAGAGCAAGCTTAGACCCCAACCGGACCTGATTGCCCTGATTTCTCAATCGATAGAAGAAACTCCCACTTCGGCTCTCGGTGAAGGCGGGGTTATAAAGCAGGGCTTTTCGGAAGAAATGGATAAACTGCGACTCGCTTCCGGAAATGCCCGCCGGTATCTTACCGACATCGAAAAGCAGGAGCGGGAAAAGACCGGTATCAAATCGCTCAAAGTGGGTTACAATCGTGTTTTCGGTTACTATATCGAGGTCTCGCAGGCCAACCTGCAACAGGTACCAGATACATACATCCGCAAGCAAACGCTGGTTAACGGAGAGAGATTCTTTACACCGGAATTAAAAGAATACGAATCTGTCATTCTAAATGCCAAAGACAGAATTGCCGAACTGGAAACAGACATCTTCCGCCGCATCTGTGGGCAGGCTGCCGGCTATGGTGAAAGCTTACTCGCCCTTGCCGATACACTGGCGGAAATCGACGTTTTTTCCTCCCTTGCCGAGGTTGCCAGCCGCAATAATTACATCAGACCCGAACTTAATGAAGAAAATACTATCTTTATAAAGCAGGGGCGCCACCCGGTTGTGGAAACAAGCCTGAAACAGGGTGATTTTATTCCCAACGACATTACGCTTTCAAATGATGACTCTCAGTTGATTATCCTAACCGGACCTAACATGGCAGGCAAATCGACCTATTTGAAGCAGGTTGCCGTGATTGTTCTAATGGCGCAAATCGGCAGCTACATTCCGGCGGAGAAAGCCGTTATCGGTTTGGTCGACCGTATCTTTACACGCATTGGAGCCAGAGAGGATTTAGCCTCGGGTCAATCGACTTTTATGGTCGAGATGGTAGAAACGGCTAACATCTTAAACAATGCCACACCCAAATCCTTGCTTATTTTAGATGAAATCGGGCGCGGCACCAGTACTTATGACGGTATGGCGATTGCCCGCGCCGTTGTTGAATACGTCCATAATTATAAGGGACTGGGAGCAAAGACACTCTTTGCCACCCACTACCACGAACTTGTACAGCTTGCCGATTACCTGCCGCGGGTGAGAAACTTCAATGTTGACGTTGCAGAGGAAGCGGGCAATGTCATATTCCTGCACAGGATTATCCCCGGAGGCGTCGATAAGAGCTACGGAATCCACGTTGCTAAATTAGCCGGAATGCCGAAACCGGTCATCCACCGTGCCGATGAGGTGCTGGAAGAACTGGAATCCGCCAGCAGGACGAACTCATCGAAACCGGCAAAGAAACAGCACAAGGAAGAAGCCATTCCCCAGCTTTCGCTGTTCGGGCAGAAACCGGAGGTTATCGAGGAACTGGAGAAACTGGATATCAATGCTTTAACACCTCTCGAAGCCCTGAATAAGCTGTACGAGTTGCAGAAGAAGGCAAAAGGATAGTGGGCTTATCCCACTTGACATTACTTCCCACCCCTAATATAATAGCAATATGAAAACAGATTTTATAAAAGATAACGATTTCGAGGTAGTGGCTGAAAGCGTAAAACCCGACTCAAAAAAACGTGTAGTTCTGCCTAAAGTTTTAAATGAACCGGGTGTTACCTATCGGGTTTACAGCAACAATATCGGACAAATAATCCTCGACCCGCAGGTATCCATCCCCGCTTCCGAATTGTGGCTTTATCAGAATCCAGAGGCTCTGGCTTCGTTTAACCGCGGGCTTGAAGATGTCGCACAAGGCAGAGTCTCTGAAATCAATCTGGATGATTTATAGGTATCGATATTGTGTTTAAGCTGACGTGGTCTGCAGAAGCTAAAGAGACTTATAACATACTAAAAAATGATCCATCACAAAAGAAGCATTATAATGCAGTTAAAAAGACGTTGAAATTTCTGGCAACAAATCCTCGCCACAACTCACTTCAAACACATGAATTCACAAGCCGAAAAGGTCCCAACGGGGAAAAGATTTTCGAGGCATACGCAGAGCAAAATACTCCGGCAGCCTATAGAGTTTTCTGGTTTTATGGTACAGGTACAGGAGTGATTACAGTTTTTTATATTACTCAGCACCCGTAATCATCGGTTAAAAATAATAAAACAATAAACTATACCGATAACTTATAACTGATAAGCCGATTAATGCTGACATTGGCTTCAGCTGCTTGTATTGCAATATTTCTATGTAAATCTTTAGGGATCCTTATACTGAGATTGCCGGAATAATGCTTAGTTGCCAGAGGTTCGGGAACAGCTTCATTGTTAGCCTTCATATCCACGACTACATCCGCTACAACTTCTCTTATGCCACGTAAAGCTTCTTCTTGAGTACCTGCCAGCCAGCTTAAACCCGGAAACTCAGCACACAGCCCTACATATTCATTGTCTTCGCTTGACCATGTAACACGATAGGTATAACAATCTTTTTCTAACACTTTATTTTTAACTGCCATCTTTTGCCTCCAGTTTCTCTATGGCTTTGATTACCTGCTTTACCTGATAAACTTTTGCTTTGCCATTATCATTCTGAATGTTTATTCTTGGGTTGCCTTTCCAGGGCATTTTATAAACACAATGCGAGCCTTTTTGTCGTGGTTCTCCAAAATAATGATCGCAAATTTTACATAGGTCAGTAAATCGGACATCCTGCGGATTGTTTACCATTTGCTGATATATTTCTTCAACTGACCTCATTACAAATATAATGGTATCACTATTAATACCATTCGTCAATAGTCCGGATTGCAGGATCTTAACATCAACTCTGATACCGGTGCCATTTTAACCGACGAATTAGAGGATTATAACTATGAGGGGTTTATTGACCGCATTGTCCGCCTCGCCGCCCACCGCCACCCCGTTTGGGGGAGGTGACGTTTATAGCCTTTTAACAAGCGGTGCGAACTGAATAAGAAGATTAAATGGTGCGCTATATGAGAAGCCAGAATCTATTGTCTCAGTTAAACAAGGGCTTAAAGAAGCCAAAGAGGGAGAGTTTTCGAAAGTTAATATAACTGAATAATATTATATTATTTATTGAATATTTAAGTTTCGGCGGTTGGAGTACTTGGGTGTGGTGATGTTAATATCGGTTGATAGCTAAGGAAACTCTGAAAAAGTCC
>DIFM01000021.1 GCA_002419135.1 Dehalococcoidia bacterium UBA5748
TGTGCCCAAATGGGGAAAATCCCCCCAAATAGGCCAAAAAGATGGGCAACAAGAGTGTAAAATGCGATAGAAAACGTAAAAAAGCCGTTAATAAATTGAATTGAAAGAAGATATTTTTCAATTATACAGCACTACCGGCTTTTTCAGAGGTTTCTTAAGGCAAAACAGATGATTATATATTGACTTTCGATTTTATAGTGAATAAAATTAAATACTTGATAAAGCATGGAAGGTTACTCTATGAAGGAAAAAATAATCCCCGTTTATAAGATTAATTTTAATAAATACAATTTTACTGAAGCATCTCTGTTTACAGTGATAAAAGACACTGAGTTAATTACAGAATTAGAAAAGCACATAATTAATCCTAAAATTAATAAGCATACATACAAGTATGTCGTAGGTAAAAGGAAATATTCTATATCCCTTGTAATAATTAAATTCCACAAGGAAAATGAAGTGTTTTTAAGATTAAGCTTTGAGCAAGTTGATCCGGTAGATTATGATAAAATAAAATTTGATAATTGTTTTATTAATATTTTAAACGTTTTGTGTTCATCCAATAAAGAAATTAAATTTATGTTTAGGGCCAAAGCCGTTGCTGATAGTTCAATCATGAAATTATTACCTATTAATTTTGGTTACGGTGAATATAATCAAATAAGAGGAGTTACATTAACAAAGGTATTAGATAATAATATTTCTGCTAAAAACCTTCTAGAATTATCTGATGATGGAGAAAAACTCACAAGTGAAGTACAATATATGGTTGATTGTACTTGTTCCTCTGACTTGTTTATATCACTATTTTTAAGGGCTAAAGAATTATCATTATTATAGAAAGAGGGCACTATGGAAATTCTAGACTACGTCTTTGATGCGTTCCCCGAAGAAAAATCAAGAAAAGTAAAGGAAGCGGAATTAATACAGTTTAAAGACTTAACTCAAGCCTTTGCTAATAGAATAAGTGATAATTTAAATAAAGATATATCAGTCTGTAATGCCAAAGACGTTTTATCATTTGATAAAAAGCGATTATCTATAGAAATTAATCCCCTCTTATTAATAGATAAATTGAGCGATAAAATAGATGAACTTACGGAAAGAATAGGCGAGTTAAGTTATCAAATATATATTTCGTATATATTTGATTTGAATAGCGATATATATAGCCTTAAATATCCCATTCCAGTTAATATCGAGGAATCTTCTGATGAATATATTGCTAGTATTCCAGATTTATCTTTATATGCTCAAGGTGATAATGAGACCGAAGCAATTATTACCTTAAAAGATGAAATTATTGCACTGTACTCTGATTTATTACAGGATAAAAATAATCTTGGTAAAATTCCTCAATCATGGAAAAATTCTCTTGAAAGCTTTATTGAAAAGAGATAAAGACTTTGCAAATTTCACATAGAGAACTAGAACATGCAATTCAAACAAAAGTTCCATTTTCATCAAAAAGAACTGGAAAAGAAAATAATGCATGGATAGAAATCGATGGCATACAAGTAAGTAGGATAACTTTTCCTAAAACTAAAGGTAGCAATACGAGTTGTATAAGTACGGGATTAGAAAAGTCTATTCGTAATCAGCTTTGTCTTTCCAAAGAATTATTTAAAGACTTTATTAAATGTCCTCTTACACGCGAAAAATATATCGAAGAATTACGTTCTAAAAATTCTTTAAAAGAATAGCATCTCGCCAATTTTTTTATTATAAAATTTTAAAACCATAAAATACCCACTATAATTTAGTATTTTATTTACTTATCTTATTTAAACTCAAAACAACCCTTTTAGTTTTACACTTATACTTACTTATGTTATAATTGCTCGTAATTTATGCAATACAGGAGTTAAGATTTGGACAGCCAGACAAAGGCAAACATCATCAATGAGTTCAAGCTTCATGAAGGCGATACAGGCTCAACAGAGGTACAGATAGCTGTTTTAACTGCCAGAATCAAGCAGTTGACGCGTCATATGACCGAAAATAAACATGACAATCACACCAAACGCAGCCTGCTTACTCTTATCGGACAGAGAAGACGTTTACTCGCCTATCTCAATAAAGAAGATGTAAACCGCTATAAGAGCCTTATTGAGCGACTCGGCTTACGCAAATAAGTCCTTAAGTAAGTTCTTGTAAAGCAAATAAGGAGAAGCCATTGACTACATCTCAATCTTTTGAGCGCATTATTTGCGGCAGAAAACTAACTTTAGAAACAGGAAAACTGGCATGGCAGGCCGGAGCCGCAGTTACTGTTCGTTACGGGGATACAGTTGTTTTATCAACCGTCTGTGTCGCCCCCAAAGCAAGAGAAGGCACGGACTTCCTTCCGCTCACCGTTGATTACGAGGAAAGAATGTACGCTGCCGGAAAAATTCCCGGCGGTTTTCTGCGCCGCGAGGGACGCCCCAGCGAAGAGGCTATTCTAACCGACAGGTTGACCGACCGCCCGTTACGTCCGCTTTTACCGAAGGCGTGGCGCCGTGAAATCCAGCTTATTTCTACAGTTTTAGCCGTAGACAAGGAAAACGACCCGAGTATATTATCGGTTATCGGATGCTCGGCAGCGTTAAGTTTATCATCCGTACCCTTCGAAGGCCCGGTGGGCATCGTACATGTCGGTTATATAAACGGGGAACTGGTTGTAAACCCGACAATGGTCGAACTTCAAACAAGCAAGCTGGACCTGATTATCGCCAGCACTAAAAAAGCTGTCATTATGATGGAAGCGGGAGCCAATGAAATTTCCGAAGAAATCTTCGCCCAGGCAATAAGAATGGGGCACGAAGCCAACCAGGAAATTATCGCACTACAGGAAGAAATGGCCCAGGCTCTGGGACAAGCTAAAGAGGAAGCGCCGGTTATTGAAATCAGCGCCGAGACCAAAGAAGCGGTCTCCGCTTTTATCGGCGACAGATTGAACCGGGCTTATACCTTGCCGACCAAGGCAGAGAGAATCGAATCCATTGATAACTTAAAACAAGAACTTGTTGAAGCCCTCAAAGAGGAGCATTCGGAATTTGACATACTTGAGGCTTTTGACAGAGAAGTCAGAAAGCTCATCAGAGGAAATATCCTTACGAAAGGTGAGCGTGTCAGCGGACGCCAGTTAAATGAAGTTCGCCCTCTCAAATGCGAAGTTGGATTGCTGCCCCGTGTTCACGGCTCGGCATTGTTCTCACGCGGAGAAACACAGATATTAACCGTTACCACGCTTGGACCAATCAAGAAAGAACAGCAAATAGACGGCTTGGGCTTCGATGAACCCAAGAGATATATCCATCATTACAATTTCCCTCCTTTCTCCACCGGAGAAGCAAAGCGTGCCGGCGTCACCGGCAGGCGTGAATATGGCCACGGCGCACTGGCAGAGCGTGCACTGCTTCCGGTAGTACCTATTGATGAGGACTTCCCGTATACCGTAAGGCTGGTATCGGAAGCCTTAAGTTCCAACGGAAGCACCTCGATGGCAAGCTGCTGCGCATCGACTATGTCGTTAATGGATGCCGGCATCAAAATCAAAGCGCCGGTTGCCGGTATTTCCATCGGTTTGGTGACCGGTGAGGATGGCAAATATGCTCTTTTAACGGATATCGAGGGCATGGAAGATAATTACGGCGATATGGATTACAAAATAGCCGGTACTGCCGAGGGGATAACCGCGGTTCAACTGGATATGAAACCCAAGGGTATCAGCGCTGATATTTTAATCGATGCACTGGGACAGGCTCGCGAAGCGCGTATGTTTATCCTTGATAAAATGCTGCAGACCATCGGAGAGAGCAAGGCGCAACTCAGCCCGTATGCGCCGCGTATGTATAAAGTAGCTATACCATCCGATAAAATAGGCACGGTTATCGGACCGGGTGGTAAAACCATACGCTCTATCGTAGAAGAAAGCAAAGCCACCGTTGATATCAACAACGAAGGAATCGCCATCATCGGTTCGGCTGACGAGGCTTCAGCCAGAAAAGCAATGGAAATGATAGATGCCTTAATAAGAGATGTAGAAGTCGGAGCAATATATACCGGGAAAGTAACCCGAATTATGAATTTCGGCGCTTTTGTGGAGATTCTTCCCGGCAAGGACGGAATGGTGCATATCAGTGAGTTGGCTGATTACCGCGTCGACAAAGTCGAGGATGTGGTTAAAATCGGCGATGAAATAGCCGTTAAAGTGACTGAAATCGACAACCAGGGCAGGGTCAATCTGTCCAGAAGGGCTGCTTTTTCCAACGCATCTGAAAAACCTGAAGACAGACAACCCCCCAGAAGAGACAATTTCAGCCGGCCGCCGAACCGTTCAAACCCTCCGCAGAATAAACGCCGTTTCTAGTATTAAAGGGGGTGTGATATGACACCGATACGTGTAGCAGTAAATGGCGCTTCAGGTAGAATGGGGCAGGAAGTGGTCAAGGCAGTCTGCCTTGACCATGACACACAGCTGGTAGGTGCGATTGAATCCAGAGTTTCCGATGAATATTTAGCGTTACCGGACGGTTCGGGAACAGTACCCTTTTCATCGAATCTGGAGCAGATTCTCACCGATTGCCGTCCGGATGTCCTGGTCGATTTTACCGTCGCTTCCGTTTCTTTTCCGGCGGCTATGCTGGCACTGAAACACAAAGTCAATATGGTCATCGGCACTACCGGATTAAAACAGGATGAAATGAGCCGGATTGACAATCTGGCTAAGGAACAGGGTGCAGGCGTAGTCTTGGCGCCCAACTTCGCACTCGGGGCAGTAATTATGACCTACCTGTCGAAGATTTCATCGAAGTACTTCGATTATGCCGAAATCATTGAACTGCACCATCATCTTAAAGCAGATGCCCCCTCCGGAACTTCTATAAAAACAGCTATGGCGATAGCGGAAGGCAGAGAAGGAAAACCGGCAGGCACTATGCCGGAGCAAAAGGACACGGAAAGCCGTGGCAAGATGGTAAGCGGAGTCCCCATTCACAGCGTACGCCTGCCGGGAATACTGGCAAGACAGGAAGTCCGCTTCGGAACGGCGGGACAGACTTTAAGCATTATTCACGATACCACCAGCAGAGAATGCTATATGCCTGGGGTACTTTTAGCAATTAAAGAAGTAATAAACCGCAAGGGGCTGGTCTTCGGGCTGGATACCCTTCTGGGATTGTAGGAGTCATTATGAGAGGTTACAGAGTAGCGATTGTCGGCGCAACAGGCATGGTTGGACAGGAATTCATCAAAGTACTGGAGCAGCGCAATTTTCCGATTGACTCTATTGCCCTTCTGGCATCCGACCGCTCAGCCGGTAAAAAACTGTTTTTCAACCATCAGGAAGTTGAAGTTAAGGAAACCACGCCCGATTCTTTTAAGGGAATAGATATTGCTCTGTTTTCGGCAGGCGCTGAAATAAGCCGCTATTTTGCACCTATCGCCGCTCAGTCCGGTGCGGTTGTGGTAGATAACAGCTCGGCATGGAGAATGGACCCCAAGGTGCCTCTGGTGGTCCCCGAAATAAACGTGGAAGATATTAAGAAGCATAAAGGCATTATAGCCAATCCGAATTGCTCTACCATTCAGATGGTAGTAGCGTTATATCCGTTGCATAAGAAAAACCCGATAAAACGTATTATCGCCAGCACATATCAATCGGTATCCGGCACGGGAACCGCTGCATTAGATGAGCTTACAAATCAATCGAAGCAGATACTGAACGGGCAGACGGTTGTACCTCATGTTTATCCGCACCAGATTGCCTTTAACGTATTACCTGAAATAGACGTCTTTCTGGATAATGCCTACACTAAAGAGGAATGGAAAATGGTGGAAGAAACCAGAAAGATTATGCACGACGACAATATTGCCATTTCGGCAACCTGTGTCCGTGTACCGGTATTTATAAGCCACAGTGAAGCGGTAACCGTCGAGTTTACCAATTCTATCACTCCCGACGACGCCAAACGTATTCTATCTCAGGCGCCGGGAGTAAAACTGACGGATGACCCCGCTATCAGCCTCTATCCGCAAGCATATTCAGCAGCAGGAACCGATGACGTATTTGTCGGACGCATCCGCACAGATGTTTCCCACTCTAACAGTCTGGTAATGTGGATAGTCGCCGATAATATAAGAAAAGGAGCCGCTCTGAACACAATTCAAATTGCTGAAGAAATGATAAAAAGGGACTGGCTCCATCCTAACGGAGGTTAAACTATGAAGAAAGATTTTGGAAGACTTATAACTGCTATGGTGACGCCGTTTAAGGAAGACGGCTCACTTGATTATGAGCAGGCAAAAAAACTGGCGCTTGCTTTACTTGCCTCCGGAAGCGACGGTTTGGTTGTGGTCGGCACCACCGGTGAATCGCCTACATTGATTAGAGAAGAGGAGCTTCGTCTTTTTCGCGATATTAAAGCGGTTGTCGGAGATAAAGGCTCGGTTATTGCCGGCACCGGCAGCAACAGCACACGCGAAGCCATTGAAACCACTCAACAAGCGGAAGAGTGCGGCGTCGATGCCTGCCTGCTGGTGGTTCCCTATTACAATAAACCGACACAAGATGGTTTATACAGACATTTCAAGGCTATAGCGGAGAACACTAATTTACCCTGTATCCTCTACAATGTACCGGGCAGAACAGTCGCCAGCCTGTCATCCGATACTGTCATCAAGCTCAGTAAAATCGACAATATTATCGGGATTAAAGAGGCCAGCGGCAACTTTAATGAAATCAGCCGCATTATAGAGAATACCGACGATGATTTTCTGGTATGGAGCGGTAATGACAATGATACGCTGCCGATACTGGCATTGGGAGGTTACGGCGTTGTAAGCGTAGCGTCGAACATCATCGGAAATCAGATACGTGAAATGATAGACAATTTTGTAACCGGTGACACTGCAAAAGCGGCAAAAATACATCGCCACCTGATACCGTTAATCGACGTGCTTTTCAAAATCGCCAACCCGATTCCCATTAAATATGCCGTAAATCAAATCGGTTTCCGGGTGGGCAACCCGCGCCCGCCTCTGTACGAACCGGATGAAGCCACAGCCAACCTGATAAAAGAGACGCTGAAAAAATACAAGATGGACTTGCCGGTCTGCTAATAGAAGAAAAATCCGGAGCGGTGGGGAACAAAAAAACGGCTTCCCTTGGGGGAAGCTGTCGAGCTTAGCGAGACTGATGAGGGTTTATTAAATGTATTTAACCTCACATCCCCTTATGTTGAGTTCCCGCAAGCCGGACTAACAACCCTCATCCGTCATCTACTTCGTAAATGCCACCTTCCCCAAGGGGAAGGCTTTAACCACCCCTCACCAGATGCTTCGTTCGACCAACACGAACTCAGCACGACAATAAGTAGCGACTAATGGTCATCCCTACGGTTGGAACAAATTTGATAATTATAAAGCAAAAGGCCCGGTTTATCGCCGAGCCTTTCCGTAATTCTATTATGATTCCTTATTAGAATATCGGATTCAAGGGTATCGTCTGTTCCCTGGTAGGACCGATGCAGGCAAAATTGACCGGGCAATCCATAAAATCTTCCATGCGTTTGATGTATCTTCTGGCTTGTACCGGCAAATCCTGATACTTGCGTATGTGGTCGGTAGAAGTTTGCCATCCGTCCAGTTCTTCATAAACCGGTTTGCACCTCTCATATTCGGAAACACCGGCGGGGATGTAATCGATAATCTTGCCATCCAGTTCATAAGCGGTGCAGATTTTTAACTTCGGCAGTTCATCAAGAACATCGATGCGCGTTATAATACCGCCGGTGAAACCGTTAATCTGGCTTGAAAAACGAGCGGCTACACCATCAAACCATCCGCAACGGCGCGGCCTGCCGGTAGTAGTACCGAATTCATGCGCCTTGACACGAATCGCCTCGCCGACTTCATCGTCAAGTTCCGTGGGCATCGGACCGCTTCCTACTCTGGTGCAGTATGCTTTATAGACACCCAATACCCTATCGATACTGGTAGGGCTTACTCCCGAACCCAGACAACCGCCGGCGGATAACGGTGATGACGAAGTAGCATACGGGTAAGTGCCGAAATCGGGGTCCAACAATGCACCCTGTGCTCCTTCAAGTATAATCATATCGTTTCTCTTCTGCGCATCCCTGAGCAATGTAATCGTTTCTCTAATATAGGGGGCCAGTCGATCACCGTATTCACAACACTTTTTGTAGATTTCTTCCAAAGACAGGGGTTCGACCCCGTATATCTTGGTTAAGATATCATTCTTGGTTTCAACTACCATAGCGAGGCGTTCTCTTAAACCTTCCCTATCGAGCAGTTCACCGATTCTGATGCCCTGTCTGGCGGTCTTATCCGCAAAAGCAGGCCCTATACCGCGCCTGGTAGTCCCCAAGGCTTTACCGGCGCGGGATTTTTCCTCCAGTTCGTCTATAAGTATATGATAAGGCATAACGATATGTGCCCTATCACTTATAACAAGACGACCGGTATCCACTCCGCATTCGTTAAGTGCATCTATCTCATCGATAAGCTTAGCCGGATTTACCACCACACCGTTACCGATAACACAGGTAACGCCCGGATAGAATATTCCCGAAGGAACAAGGTGCAGTTTAAACTCCCCTGACGGATTGATTACCGTATGACCGGCATTATCACCGCCGGAAAAGCGCACCACTACCTGAGCATTCTCAGACAGCATATCGACAACTTTACCTTTTCCCTCATCCCCCCATTGAGCTCCAACAATAGCTACAACTGGCATATCATCACCTACTTAGTTTATTTTAACTGACGCCATACATGGTGCAGTCGCTGACCTATGGTAATCAGGCTAAAGAAAGCAATTATACCGAGGGCAATCTCCAACCGGTTTATAAAAAAACCGATTGCCAATACTATAACCCTTTCAGGGCGGGTAAACAGCCCCTTGAGGCATTCCACTTTTATAATCTCCGCTTTAGCCCGTATATAACTTACCACCAGCGAAGATAACATTGTAACACCCGCAAGCATAATCCCCAACACGGAACCTTCTACACTAAACCAGTATAAAAGACCGATTAAAATTACACCTTCCGATAGCCTATCTAAAGTAGAATCAAGTACTTCACCATAAACACTTACTTTACCTGTTCTTCTTGCCAGCGAACCGTCCAGCATATCGAAATAACCACCGAACAATAACAACAAACCGGCAACCGGCATATTACCAAAGGCAGCGAATACAGCGGTAACCACGGCAATAATAAACCCTATCCAGGTTAAAGTATTGGGTGTAATACCTGTTTTTTCAAGCAGGTTTACCACCGGGTCGGTACAAACTTTTTCTGCCCTCTTGCGTAATTGCGCCATTTTACTCATAGTTATATCAATTTCAAAAATAACCGATGGGAAACCAAAGCTAAACTAAGACTTCGGATTTTTCTTCATCGTCAGCCGGGTTTGTCACGTTTCTTTTACCCAGCACTTCCAAATAGTAATCATAAACCCGCCGGGCAACTTTATTCCAATCGTATTGTTGTGAAGTTATAATACCGTTTGCCCCCATCCCCGAACGAAGCTCTTTATCGGACAAAATACAGCTTATTGCATCAGCCAGAGGCTTCGATTTGCGGGGGCGCACCAATAAACCTTCCTTGCCGTTGGTTAATACCGTTCTGTACCCTGAAATATCGGTAGCCACGATAGCTGTCCCCACCGCCATCGCCTCCAGCAGTACAATACCAAAGCTTTCGCCGCTGACTGCCGGTGAGCAATAAACATCGGCGGTTTTATAATAGCGCGGCAAATCATCCAGCGAAACCTTACCCAAAAAAACCACGTCCTCGATATTTTCCCGCCTTACCTTATTTTCGTATTTCCTGCGAAATCTTATGCCGGGGCCGATTACAATCAACCTCGAATTCGGATGTTTCTTTTTAACAATTTTATAGGCATCAATCAGATATTTAAGCCCTTTACGTTTTTCCAGTCTGCCGACAAAAAGTATGT
This sequence comes from Dehalococcoidia bacterium UBA5748, assembly GCA_002419135.1. GTDB lineage: Bacteria > Chloroflexota > Dehalococcoidia > Dehalococcoidales > UBA5627 > UBA5627. The sequence continues at coordinate 9,976 of DIFM01000021.1, forward strand.
TGAGTTTACCATCGAGATATTCTCCCATCGGCTTAACATCCGGATTGAAATAATCCAGGTCGATGCCATTGGGAATAATCCGGTAATCACCCGGCACATACTTCTTTGCATAATCCATAGCCGGTTTCGATACGGCAATTTTCCCGATAATCCTATGACGACGCCTTTTAAGTTTGTAGGTGGTAACAGGCCATCCGAAATAGTAGTTTGGGATAACCCCGGAAGCATGAAACGTTCCGATAATGGGCGCATCGGCAAATTTGAGCATACTGGAACACACCATAGGCATACACGGTTCATGCAGATGGAATATATCGAACTTCTCTTTTTCAAGAACCTTATCTATGCGCGAAGCCAGCCTCAAGGAGGTGCTTATACGCAGTGTAGTTCCTTTAACCGGAAAAGGACGCGCCTTGCCGATTTCTATAAAGCTATCATAATTTTCGATAGGCTTCGACGTCGGGGCGATGATTTTAACCTCATGCCCCATTTTTGTCAGATGTTTTTCCAGCGCAACAATATGATTAACCACCCCCCCGGGATATGCAAAATCATAGGGGGACACTAATGCAATTTTCACAATACTACCAACCCCCGCACCATACGTTACCGGAATAATATATCATCGGAACAGATTAATTTTTCTTTTTCGGGCCGACTTGCTCCGAACTGCCATCTGCAACATCCCCCGAAGCTTTATCTGCCGACTTTGAATTAGTTGCGATAAACTCCTCCACCATACGGCGGGCATCATCATCATGATATTGAATAGGAGGCGATTTCATGAAGTAAGATGACGGAGCGTTCAAGCTGCCCTTGATTCCATTATCTAAGGCGAGTTTAACACACCGCACAGCATCGATTACGACACCAGCCGAATTGGGGCTATCCCAGACTTCAAGCTTGGCTTCAACTTTCAAAGGTACATCGCCGAATGTACGCCCTTCCATTACGATATAACAATATTTGCGGTCTTTTAACCAGGGAACATAGTCGCTGGGACCGACATGAATATCGTCCGGATCCATTTTATAATCAAGCTGTGAAGTAACAGCATTGGTCTTGGAAATCTTCTTGGATTCCAGACGTTCTCTCTCAAGCATGTTCAGGAAATCGGTATTGCCGCCGAAGTTCAACTGATAGGTGTGTTCCAGTTTAACACCCCTATCGGCGAATAACCTGGTAAGCACACGATGTGTTATGGTGGCACCGACCTGCGACTTGATATCATCACCGATGATAGGCAGTCCTTTAGCCTCGAAGCGCTGCTGCCAGTACTTCTCACGGGCGATAAAGACCGGTATACAGTTTACCATACCGCAACCTGCTTCCAGAATTTGCTCTACATACCACTTGGTTGCCTCTTCGCTTCCGACCGGAAGGTAGTTTATTACCACATCAGTCTTGGTCTCTTTAAGTATTTTTACGATATCGGCAGTGTGACCGGGTGCCTTCTCAATAATCTGCGATAGATATTTTCCCAAACCGTCGTGAGTCATACCTCTTTCGACTTTAACACCCATCGGTTCCACATCGCAGAACTTATATGTGTTGTTTGGTGCGGAGTATATAGCCTGTGACAAATCTTTCCCGACTTTGTTTTTGTCTACATCAAAAGCAGCAACAAAATTGATATCGCTGATATGATAACCGCCGAGATTGACGTGCATTAATCCGGGAACGAAATCACATTCCTTTGCTTTTTTATAGAATTGAACACCCTGAACAAATGATGAACAACAGTTTCCGACACCGATTACAGCTACATTTATTTTACCCAATTTATTAACCCCTTTCCGATAACAGCAAATTTTTTTTTAATTTTCGGCCATGTTATTATTTTTGAAGAAGAAGCAGTTTACTCAGGTTTTAAAACCAACCGCCAGATATACTCTTCCTTCAATTATAAACAATTGTTAAGTATCCCTCAATCATTCCCTGACTGCGAAAACACCAACAGAACTATAGCTATTTTATACGTGAGTTGTCAAGGTCGCAAGTAATATACACATCTACCGGGATTCCCTCACATTTAATTAAATACTTTCTGCGATTTCCACTTCCCTGTTGCAGTGTCAAGATTCAATATCGCCAGTAGATTACCTTTATTATCATAAGCACAACACTTAGCATCTGTCGTGCCTTCCAGCACTACGGGAACACCGTTCTTGATAAAACTTGCCTGCTCATCGAGCACTGTTACTGATTCCCAGTCTTTCATAATGTAACCCGGCGGGTAAACCAGACGCTGCCAGCAATCTTTGGAAAACGCTTCCTGAAGCTCCGATACGGATACGGCTCCTTCTATATCGAAAGGACCGTATCTTAACCTTTCCAATTCCGTTACACAGGCACCGCATCCCAACTTTTCGCCTAAATCGTTTGCCAGCGAGCGTACATAAGTACCCTTACTGCATTCCATCTCAATCGTAATAACAGGCGAACTATAGTCTAACATCTCCAGCCTGTAAATATGTGCCTGCCTCTTTCCTCTTTCAACCGTAATACCGGCTCTCGCCAGTTTATATAAACACTGTCCGTTATGTTTTAGCGCACTGTACATCGGGGGTTCCTGCTCGATTGCACCCCGAAAATATGCCAGAGCTGATTCAACATCCGCTGCTTTTATTTGCCGAACATCCGATTGTTTGATAACTGTGCCTTCTATATCGTAAGTATCGGTGGTTATCCCGAGTTTTATAACAGCCCGGTAAGTTTTTTTTGCGTTCATTAAAAATTCAATAACTCTGGTTGCACTGCCAAAGCACACGGGTAAAACACCGCTTGCCAGCGGGTCGAGGGTGCCGGCATGCCCTACTTTTTTTATTCCGGCAAGATGCCTTACCAGCGATACCACCTTAAAGGAAGTCATTCCTGACGGTTTATTTATATTCAGTATTCCATCCAAGACTATACCTGTTCTTCAGGTTTCGAAACCCGGTCGATTAAGTCAATTATATGGGAAGCCCTTTCAATCGAGTTATCCCAATAAAACGACAACGACGGAACGTATCTCATTCTGATGCGCTTACTTAATTCCTTATGTAAATATCCTGAAGCCGATTCAAGCGTGGATATGATCTCTTTTTTTTCATCTTCAGTGCATATGCAACTCACGTAGACCTTGGAATGCTTTAAGTCTGCCGCCGTTTCCACCGCATTTATAGAAAGAAAATTTCCCAGACGCGGGTCTTTTATCTGGCGCAACAGTAAGTCGCTTATTTCCTGGCGGATGAGCTGATTCACCCGCTCGATACGATATGACATTTTATTTTACCTATTTAGACCTTTCCAGGCTATAACACTCGAATATATCGCCCACCTGGAACTTATCATAGTTATCGAGCGTAATGCCGCACTCATAACCGGTAGCTACCTCTTTCACATCATCCTTAAAACGCCTCAGAGAGGAAATAGTGGTATCTGCCACTATCTTATTGCCTCTTTTTAGTCGTACCTTGGCACCGCGTTTTATTTTGCCGTCCAGCACATAAGAACCGGCAACACCACCCTTTTTACCGGCGGAGAACACTTCTCTAACTTCGGCGTGCCCGTCGATTACTTCAATATACTCCGGTTCCAGCATACCTTTAAGAGCTTTTTCGACATCATCGATTAAATCGTAGATAATCTTATAAGTTCGTATATCCACACCCTCGGCATCTGCCATACGCTGAGCACCCACATCGACACCTGTATTAAAAGCCACTACAAGACCCTGTGAAGCAACGGCCAGCATTACATCTGTTTCCGTAACATTACCGGTACCGGCATGTACCAGTTTTACCTGTACTTTATCGGTTTGCAGCCGTTCAATGGAATCCTTTATCGGTTCCACACTGCCCTGAACGTCGGCTTTCATTACAATATTCAATTCTTTTACTGTGCCGGCGTTAACCTGGTCTAAAAGATTGGAAAGATTAGCTGCTTTTGCCGCTGCCGCTGTTTCTTTGCGATTCTCTTCCGCCACATTACGCGCCTGTTTTTCATCGGCAACAACCGTCATGGTATCACCTACCTGTGGAACCTCATGCATGCCCAGCAGGACTACCGGAGTCGAAGGCTTGGCTTTCCTGACCTGTTTGCCGGAATCGTTAAACATAGCCCGAACACGTCCCCAGGTATTGCCGATAACAACCATATCACCCGGTTTTAAGGTACCGTCATGCACCAATACGGTTGTAAGCGGACCCTTGCTTTTATCCATTTCCGCTTCGATTACGACACCCTTGGCAGGCAGGGTCGGGTCTGCCCTGAGGTTTTCCATTTCGGCAACTAAAAGCAGGTTTTCCAGAAGTTCCTGTATTCCTTCTCTTGCTTTCGCTGAAGTTCCTACCGCAATGACATCTCCACCCCACTCTTCCACCACCAACCCGGCTTCGGCCAGTTGCTGTTTTACAAAATCCGGATTGGCTTCCGGTTTATCAATTTTATTTATAGCTACTACAATGGGTACACCGGCTGCTTTGGCATGGCTTATGGCTTCCAGTGTTTGCGGTTGTACGCCGTCGTCGGCGGCGACCACCAACACCGTAACATCCGTTATCTGAGCCCCCCTGGCTCTCATTGCCGTAAAAGCTTCATGTCCCGGTGTATCAAGAAAAGTAATCTTTTGCCCGTTTATCTCTACCTGGTAAGCGCCGATATGCTGCGTTATACCACCGGCTTCGGAATCCATCACATTAGTTTTTCTGATAGCATCCAGCAACCTGGTCTTTCCGTGGTCTACATGCCCCATAATAGTGATGACCGGCGGACGCGGCTTCAAATTCGTTTCGGTAGTTAAAAGCTGCTGCTGCCTTTTAATTTCGCTGATGACGCTGGCCGACTTACGGACGGTCTGCGTTTTTAACTGCGCTTTGTATCCATAAAAAGCGGCAATTTTCTCCGCTACTTCAAAATCGATAACCTGATTGATATTTGCCATAATACCGTTACGCATCAATTGCTTGATAATATCGACAACAGTAACCTTGAGCATTTCCGATAGCTGCCTGACACTGACATTATGGGGTATTTCTACCGACTTATCGACAGTCTCTGTATTAACGGTATTATTTGCGCTCTTGGTATTATCGTTCTGTTTCTTTATTTCAGCCACTATTCAATCCTTAGTAATTATTCCCCTGCTCAAGCAATTGCGCTTTATTGTCGGGGGTAATGGTCATGCGTAAAACACGGTCCAGTTGTCCATGCTTTAATCCTTTTTCCCAGCACTCCCGGGACGGGCATAAATAAGCACCCCTGCCATTTTTTTTACTATCTATGTCTACTTCCACCCAAGCGTTTTCAAGACGCACAAGACGGATTAATTCCCGCTTGGGCTTAACCTCGCCACAGGCGGCACACGTGCGCATTGCTATATGTTTAGAAGTACTCTTCATCATCCTGATACATATTATATCCGCGCTTTTTCTTTTTTAATTTAATTCCGTCTTCAGCGCTTACTTTCCCGTGAACATCCTTCTTTTTCTTTTTCTGTTGTGTTTTAGCTTGCGGTTTAGGCGTTGCGGGAGGAAGTATATCTTCCGCAAAACGTATTTCTGTTTTACCGCGCGGCTCGCTACGACTTGCAACAAAAACAGGCTCGATGGGAACTTCATCCGATTCGATTTCTTCAAAGACTTCGTCTTCCTGCTTCTCTTCCGGTACCGATTCTTCGAAAACCTCTTCAACCACAGGCTCGATTATTTCTTCTTCGGCGGCCGGCTCAGGCTCCGGTTTTGCTTTCTCTTCTTCAATAAAGCTTGATTCGCTCTTAATATCGATACGCCAACCGGTAAGTTTCACCGCCAACCTGACGTTTTGCCCTTCTTTGCCGATTGCCAGCGACAGTTGCTTATCGGGGATAATTACAACCGCCGCATTTTCTTCCTCTTTTAAACGTACGCCGGCGACCTGTGCCGGGCTTATAGCGCTGATTATATATTTAGCCGGGTCTGTGCTCCAGTTGACTATATCTATTTTTTCGCCGTTTAATTCATTTACAATATTTTGAATTCTGATACCGCGTAATCCCACACAGCACCCGACAGCATCGATACCTTCCTGGCGGGCCGCAACGGCAACCTTACTGCGGAATCCGGCTTCTCTGGCTACAGACTTGATTTCAACAGTGCCATTATAAATCTCAGGAACTTCAATCTCTATTATGCGTCTTAACAGGTTGGGATGTGAACGTGAAACTATCAATAAAGGACCCCGGGCGGATTGCCCTACTTCTACCAGGTAGACTTTTAACCTCTGTCCTACCCTGTACCTTTCATTGGCAGGTTGTTCGATAGACGGCATCACCGCTTCGGCCCTTCCAAGGTCGATAAACACCTGTTTAGGCTCGATACGCCTTACTACGCCGGTTATCACTTCCCCCTGCTTGTCGGCATATTCCTCGAAAATGGCGCTGTGTTCCGCTTCATGGAGACGCTGTAGAATTACCTGCTTGGCTGTTTGTGCAGCAATACGGCCTGCATTGCTGGGAGTAGCTTCGACAACTATTTCATCTCCTACGGTAATTCCTTTTTTAACCTTTTTTGCTTCTTCCAATGATATTTCACAGCGCGGGTCGACAACCTTTTCCACCACTGTTCTACTTGCCCAAACGGCTACCCTGCCGTTATTCGGATCGATTTTGACAGTGATCTCCTGATTTTGAGTAAAATTATCCTTCCTGTAAGCCGATACCAGCGCCGACTCTACAGCACCAAGTACCACCTCCTTGGATAAATTTTTCTCCGCCGAAAGCTGAGTAATAGCGAGTAAAAAATCGCTTTTCATCCCAGAATCAGTCCTCCAATATATTCCTTATATTACAGTTACCGCTGTTCCTAACAACAAAAAAGTGGGTCTGAACCCACTTCCTACGTTTAATCTCAATTATTCAAAGTATATCACACTGCCTCATTATATGCAATAGCCTGTAAGAGTCGGGTAGTGTAAACTTTTTTGTGTAAATTCTTTTAGGGAAACTCTGAAAAAGTCC
>DIFM01000002.1:0-54971 GCA_002419135.1 Dehalococcoidia bacterium UBA5748
GCTAGGCCGGGGGATATTTATTATTTGTTAATTAGTGTTACATATAATACAAATTGTCTTATTTATTTATAGCTAGGAATTATTAACTGAATTGATATGGCTTAAACTCCTTCTATGTTGTTTGATAATACTGTTTGCCGGTACCAAGCTTGCCCGGTACGGAGATGCTATTTCCGAGCGCACCGGGCTGGGCCGTATGTGGATTGGGCTTATTCTGATCGGGCTTGTTACCTCGATGCCTGAAATGGTTACCGGTATCAGTTCGGCCGCCTTTGTCGGACAGCCTGATCTGGCTCTGGGGAATTTTTGGGGAAGTTGTATTTTTAACCTGTCCATATTAGCTGTTTTAGATATCTTCTATAGAAAAGAACCTGTATTAACAGCTGCCGGTAACAGGTATATTTTGCCTGCTTTTCTGGGTATTCTTTTAATTGTTGTGGCAGCTTTCAGTATTGTTTTAGGCGAAGGAGTTACCGGTATATCGCTTGGCTGGCTTGGATTGACCAGTATCATAATCTTTACACTGTATATATTGGGTATTCGCCAAATGTTTTTATATAACAAAAAACACCCCGAGCCGGTTGTTGAAGAGGAATCCAAATATGCCCAACTTAGCAATTTAAAGATATACGGCACCTTTACTATAGCTGCCCTGGGGATTATAGTCGGTGGTATATGGCTTTCGTTTATCGGTGATGAAATAGCCGTTACCTATAATCTCAGCGCCAGTTTTGTGGGTAGCCTTTTTTTAGCAATCGGCACGTCGCTACCCGAAATAGTGGTAGCCATAACAGCCCTGCGTATGGGAGCTATCGACCTTGCTGTAGGTGATATTTTGGGTGCGAATATGTTAAACACTGCCAATATTTTTATAACCGACATATTTTATACCGGCGGGCCGTTATTATCAGAGGTGTCGTCCAGGAATCTGTTTACGGCACTGGCTATGATATTGATGACCCTGATAGTTATTTTGGGGCTTAAGTTTAAGAATAAGCGTAAAACATTCGGAATTATAAGCTGGCATGCCTTGTTGATTCTCTTCATATACATATCGACCTCATTTATTCTGTTTAATTATTAATCCTGCACTGATTGACTTTTAAGGCTTTTTTGGCAAGTAAAAAGACATTTAATATCTCCTATCTGCTCGCTGTTTGCACTTATAAAAAAGAGAGTGCTAGAATGATGTCATGGACTATATGGAACAGGCGCTATCCATGGCAAAGCTGGCATTAGGAGAGGTGAGCCCTAATCCGGCTGTCGGTGCGGTTATTGTTAAAGATAATGAAATAATCGGAAAAGGCTATACACAACCGCCCGGTTCCGGCCATGCTGAAATTGTAGCGCTTGAGCAGGCGGGAGATAATGCTCGCGGAGCTGCAATGTATGTTACCCTTGAGCCATGTTGCCACTATGGGAGTACGCCCCCGTGCACTAAATCCATTATCGCAGCCGGAATCAGCGAAGTTCATATGTCGATTCTGGACCCAAACCCGCTTGTTAACGGTAAGGGCAGGGACGAACTGGAAGGTGCCGGTATAAAAACTTTTCTTGGCGAGAGGGAGAAAAAAGCCAGAGAAATCAACGAGGCTTACATAAAGTTTCAATTAACCGGACTGCCGTTTATTACAGTGAAGTATGCAATGAGTCTGGATGGTAAAATAGCAACCTTTACAGGGGATTCTAAATGGATAAGCGGTGAGGAATCCAGGCATTTTGTACACAATTTGCGTTATAAAAATGATGCCATTATGGCAGGCGTAAATACAGTACTGGCAGATGACCCGCAGCTTACCGCAAGGTGTGGCGGCGGGCGGGGAGGAACGTCAAAAAAACAACCGCTCAGGATAATAATTGATGGGATGGGTTTGACTCCGGTTACCGCTAAAATCTTCGGAGAACCGGGAGATACCATAATTGTAATAGCAAGAAAAGCGACGCAAAAGGAAAAAGAGGCTTATCAGAATGTCGGCGCTGAAGTTCTGGAAATACCTTCAAAAGAAGGTTATATCGAGTTGAAGGCGCTTATGACAGAGCTGGGGAAAAGACAGATTATGAGTGTATTGGTAGAGGGGGGCAGTATCCTTTTCGGGTCGTTATTCGACCAGAAACTGGTGGATAAAGTGGTTGCTTTCGTAGCTCCGATGATTATCGGGGGAGAGAAAGCGAAAACTGCTATCGGAGGCAGAGGTGTGGAAAAGGTTATGGATGCCGTTAAACTTAAGATTTTAAATGAAGAGCGATTTGGCGACGACATAATGTTTATCGGATATGTAAAGGAATAACGTATGTTTACAGGTATCGTTCAGGAAATCGGAATTATAAAAGAGATAGCCTTTAACAGTAACAGGATTACCGTTATTGCGTGTAAAGTGCTAAGTAATATGCAGTTAGGGGAGAGTATAGCTGTAAACGGGGCTTGCCTTACAGTTACAGAGTTTACGGGAAACACTTTCACTGTCGATGTGATGCCGGAGACTCTAAAAAGAACGACATTAAAACAACTGCGGAAAAATGATGAGGTTAACCTGGAACGTGCTTTGACGCTTGACAGTTTGTTAGGCGGTCATTTGGTTCAAGGACATGTTGATGCTACAGGCACAATTATTTCTATCAAAGATGAGGGTGGTGCTTCGATCTTCAAAATACAGACGTCGAAGGAAGTGATGGGTTATGTGGTGGAAAAAGGATCGATTACCGTTGACGGCATCAGCCTGACTGTTATAAACAGAACCGACACAACTTTCGAAGTATCTATTGTTAATTTTACAATGGAAAACACTGTCATGTGTAATCGCATAGTCGGCGATATGGTGAACCTGGAAGCCGATGTTTTGGCAAAATATATGGTTCAGTTTAAGAGTATGGGTGTCCCTGATAGTAATATTACCTTCGATTTCCTGCAGGAAAACGGGTTTTTATCAGCGGGATAGATTTGTATTTACCGAGGTATAAATGGTTTTATCAAGCATTGAAGAAGCAATTAAAGATATAAAAGCCGGGAAGTTTGTCATCATTGTCGATGATGAAGACCGTGAAAACGAGGGCGACCTGGCGATAGCCGCCGAAAAGGTATCTACCGAAGCGATTAACTTCCTGATAAAGTATGCGCGAGGATTGGTATGTTTACCCATTAAAGGCGAACGTCTGGATGAATTGGAAATCCCGATGATGGTCTCCCATAATACCTCGAAGTTTACGACTGCCTTCACTGTTTCAATTGAAGCCAAGCATGGGGTTACTACCGGAATATCCGCCAAGGACAGAGCAGAAACGATAAAAGCGGTTATAAACCCGGAGACAAAAGCCTCGGATATAGCGCGTCCCGGTCATATCTTCCCCTTAAGAGCAAAAGAGGGAGGAGTACTCGTCAGGGCGGGTCACACTGAAGCAATTGTGGATTTAGCAAAACTGGCGGGATTATATCCGGCCGGTGTTATATGCGAGGTAATGAGCGAAGACGGCTCAATGGCAAAACTGCCGGAATTGAAAGAATTGGCTGATAAATATGGCATTAAGATAGTCAGTATAGCTGATTTGATTACATACAGGCGCAGACATGAGAAACTGGTAAGATGTGTCGCAGAGGCAAAACTTCCGACTGAATACGGCGAATTCAAGATACTGGCATATAAGAGCGATATGGATGCCGACCAGCATGTGGCGCTGATAATGGGAGATATAGAAGCTGATGAACCGGTGCTGGTAAGGGTGCATAGTGAATGCCTTACCGGTGATGTATTCGGTAGTCTGCGCTGCGATTGCGGCGAACAAATAGATATGGCGCTTGAGATGATTGCCAGGGAAAAGCGTGGAGTACTGCTTTATATGAGGCAGGAGGGTCGTGGCATCGGTATTCATAACAAGATATCCGCCTATGGCTTACAGGATAACGGAATGGATACGGTAGAAGCCAACCTATCGCTGGGATTTCCGGCAGATTTAAGAGACTACGGTATCGGCGCACAGATATTAAACGACTTAAAGTTAAACAAAATAAGATTGCTTACCAATAACCCGAAGAAGGTCATCGGGCTTGAAGGTTACGGGCTTGAAGTGGTTGAAACGGTGCCGATAATCATCAAACCGAATCCTTATAATAAGTGTTATCTGGATACTAAAAAAGAAAAAATGGGTCATATACTGGATTAGTAACTGTCAGTAAAGTCAGTGGAGGGTATAATGAACAAGAGTTTTGAAGGGATGCTGGTCGGTAAGGGTCTTAAGTTTGGAATCATCGTTTCTCGTTTTAATGAGTTTATATCGAATAAACTGCTTGACGGATGTAAAGACGCCCTTATAAGGCATGAAGTCGATGAGGATGATATCTATGTAGCATGGACGCCCGGTTCTTTTGAAATACCGCTGGTTGCCCTTAAAATGGCTAAATCGCAACAATATGATGCCATTATATGTTTGGGTGCGATTATACGGGGCGGCACCCCTCATTTCGATTATGTGGCATCGGAATACACCAAGGGCATTGCTAAAGTGGCGCTGGATACCGAGGTGCCGGTAATCAACGGTGTTATAACTGCCGATAACCTGGAACAGTCCATTGAAAGAGCGGGCACCAAGATGGGCAACAAAGGTTTTACCGCAGCTTCAAGTGCCATTGAAATGGCTAATTTACTGAAGAAATTAAGTTAGCCAAGGCAAGCTGGCTATACAATTTTATAGACTTCATCGCCCGGCCTGACGCGTTCGGTAACCTTTATTCCGACTGCGTCTCCGGCTTTTGCGGATGTAACCGAGTTGTTGTCGACCTGCATGGAAGAAACAACAAGTTCGATGTCCGTTGTATGCCCCTTAATACGTATTAAATCACCTACGTTGAGTTCTGCCGCAAGTTCAATTCCGGCAACCACCGGATGTGCGAAGAAATCGGAGACAGTGCCGACTTTTATTCCAGGCATTTCATACCTCCTTTGTCTTATATCCGTCGGCTTTAGTATATGATATGGGTTCATTCAAATCAATAGATTTTGGCAAATTATTTTGACATATTCACTACCGTCACGTATAATTAGCCTGTTTTTATTTTTTGGGGATAATAAATAATTGAGGTTGTAAATTGGCTAAAGATAACCAGAGCGGCGCCAAGCAACAAACTGAAAGTATCGAAAAATTAGAGCGTCATCTTGATATGATAGACCGGCGACTTGATGATATTGACAGTATGGTTTCTGCTGCTATTGAGAGGGTTATGAGCCAACCGGCGGTGTTATTGGTAAATTGCCCCAATTGCGGTAAAAACGTAGAAATATCCCTGGTCGGTGTTAAGAAACCCGGTGTATAGTCTTAATGCTGGAGGAAATATATGCAATTAGCAACAGCAATTGATAGAACACGTTATAACATATTTGAATGGCGATATAATTTAAGTATTCCGATGAAGCTTGTCATGGCTATAGCTATGGCTGGAATGACGGGTTTACTGGCACAGGTGAGGATATTTGTGGAGTGGAGTCCCGTACCTATTACCGCACAAACACTGGCAGTACTGCTTGCAGGTGTATTATTAGGGAGACGTTGGGGCGGAGCCAGTATGGCGATTTATGCAGTTCTCGGCATTGTCGGAGTTCCCTGGTTTACCGGTATGACGAGTGGCCTTGGCGCTACCGGCGGGTATCTTATTGGATTCATACTGGCTGCTCTTTTCATTGGTCATGTTACGGATAAATATATAAAATCCAGATACTTTTTCAGCATGATTGGCGTGATGGTTTCTGCCAGTTTATTCCTTGTTTATGTGCCCGGCGTAATCTGGCTGGGTCTTTGGTTAAAAGCGGTTGGCGGTGTATCGATTGGCATTATTCCGTTGATTACGATGGGTGTTGTTCCGTTTATAATCGGCGATATGGTTAAGTGTGTTGCCGCCGCTCTAATTGCTAAAACCGTAACTCCTAAAAAGGATTACAGCAGCAATAATCCGTAAATATATTTTTTGACTATATCGGCCATAATTAGTAAAATTACTGGTCCTCACTTTAGGGCGGTTAGCTCAGTTGGTTAGAGCGCTGCGTTGACATCGCAGAGGTCATTGGTTCAAATCCATTACCGCCCACCATTTGATAAAACCTCTTTGATATCTTTTAGTTTTTGCGGCTATTTGATCGGGATATGTTTAAGTTGAGAAGAAGTCATACTTGATATATTCGAAACATATTTTAATTCACGCTTATGACATAGCTTCCCTTGCGGGTAAGCGTATATGTATTGAATGCCAGTGCTTCGGCGTCGTGGTTATATAACGAAATTATAACGACATTGAATTGCTCGTTTATCTTGGCTTTAGCCTGAAATACCGCTTTTGTGCTTGGATTATTGTTGGCTCCATTGTCTAAGACCTCATATTCCAAGTTCAGCAGTTCTGACAGCTTTTTAGATGGATGGCTATCAATCTTATTAAGGCGGTTGATATTGGACCTTAACCTTAAAACATCCGGGGGATTTAAATATTTTAATGGATTGGAATGAATAACGAGTTTTTTAACAACTCTGAGCGCATAAGATACCAGTTGATTAGAGGAAAGTGTAGGTGTAGTCATTACTACATTTTCCTTGTCATATACGGCTAAAGAGGCTGGAATGCCGGCTTGTCCAAGTGATATGGCGGTAATCAATATATTGTGTGCCAATTTATCCAGTTCATCGTCATTGCCGGCTACAAGATTAATCAGAATAATGGCGGGCTGCCCACGGAATTCATCAAACTCCTTGCTGATAAGTTCGTTATATTTTACGGAGGCTTTCCAGTTAATATTCTTCATACTATCGCCGGCTTGGTAAATACGATTACCGTAATATTCAATCCCCTGACGAAAACCCTGTAGCGCTTTGGTTACTTTTGTGTTCGATATAAGAGGCAGGTTTCCTTGATTAGTTCCATCCATATACTTTTGCGCCAGCCATGAGGCAAATCTGGCGCGCGGGACGACTACCAATTTTACCGGTTCAATTTTAAATGATGATTGAAATAGTCCCCATTGGTCAATGGCATACCCTTTCAATTCTGTAAAGGAAGGGCCGGATAAAGCAGGCGTAATCGATAGCTGTACGGATTCCTTTTTATGTTTCAAGTATATTCTTTTTGTTTTAACTTTCACCCAGTCATTTTCTGATTCAAAAAAAAGTGCCATTCCGAAATTAGTTAAGGGGTTTAGGTTTATTTCGACCTCCTCAGTATTTCCGGCAAGGATTCTAATCTCAATTTGCTCTTCTTTAACCGGACAGCCCGGGGATCTTTTTAAGATGATGATAGTAAGACAAATCAAATATATGGCTATAACAGAACATGCTATAACGAGGGCTAAGTTGAATAGTAATAAAGATATCGCCAATACTGATAGGGTTATGATAGACAGTACCATATAAAGAGTTGTCGGGCGGCGTTTGGTATGTGGGCGGTATGTTTTTAACGCATTTGAATATTTTATCATGCTTTGATTTATTATTGGCAATATAGGTAGAGCTGCTAACGGTGCAAAATACTCAGGTAGTAGAGTAGAGAACATAAGTGTGACAGCAAAAAACATAAAGTACTGGGTAAGCACATCGATAAGGGGTGAAAATAACCTGTGCCATTGAAAAATGTACAATGCCAGAAGTGCTATTGGAATAACGGAAAAATTGGACGGCGAAAGTATGGCGGCATACAGTAATGCCACGATAACGTAAAGTTTTAAAATAAAAAACAATAATTTCATATAAATGTTGTTTACATATCGAATTTGGGTACCGGTACCGAGTTAAGTGCTTTATTTATTACCATGCGGGGCGTAATATCGTCCATCTCCGCCTCCGGTTTAATTCGTAAACGGTGCTCTATTGTGAAATATGCCAGCCGTTTAACGTCATCGGGTATAACGTAATCTCTACCATCCAATGTTGCAAAAACCCTGGCACATTTGAAAATAGATATACCGCTCCTGGTGCTCAAACCGTAAGCCACATCGGGGTCTTTGCGAATGCTATGAACAATAGAGGTTATATAATTGACGATACCCGGAGAAACATTCACCTTCTTTGTTAACTCCTGTAGTTTAATAATTTCTTCCGGCGTTGTTACCGTATTTATATCCGGGGTATCTATCGCATCGATTCCGTTTATAATCAGTGCTTCTTCATCCTTGGATAAATATTGACTGTAAACGCGCAGCATAAAACGGTCCATCTGTACATCGGTAAGCGGGTATGTTCCTTCTCCGCCGGCAAGAACCTGTGTTGCGACTATCATAAAGGGTAGCTTTAGGGTTAGTGTTTTACCTTCGATGGTGACCTGATGTTCTTGCATAGCTTCCAAAAGGGCTGATTGAGTGCGGGGTGTCGTTCTGTTGAGTTCATCTGCCAGTATTATATTGGCAAAGATAGGGCCTTCGATAAAGGAATAAGTCCCTTGAGTAGAATAGAGATTGAAACCGGTGATATCGGCGGGCATCATATCCGGTGTAAACTGTATTCTTTTAAAAGTGCCTCCGATAGTTTTGGCAAAACTTTTGGCTATGGTTGTTTTAGCTGAACCGGGAGGACCTTCTATAAGAACGTGACCTCCCGCAACAAGCCCTAACATTAGAGCCTTTATAATTTCATCTTTGCCGATAACTGCCTTATTTATCTCTTGCTTAATCCTATTAAAAATCTCCGAAGCTTTTTCGATGTTCATATTAGCCAAATACTTCCTCCTTCCTGAATGCGTAAGCGGTGGTAAAAATAAAAATAAGAGCTGTCATTCCTAATATTACATAGTTATTGTTCAAAATTGCCATTATTTTTTCCGTATTAATCTTGGAAACATCCAAAGGCGTTTTTGTAATATGCGCCCTGTCAAGAATAATCTTATCCGGTGTTCCGTTCAGGTTGATAAGGTAATTTAAAAATTCGTAATTGTTGTTGTAACCTACCATAGTGTTAATAGTAATACTGGAGTCTGAGACTAAAACAACTTTCCCTTTTCCGTAATCATACTCAGCTGCAACTGTAAAAGAACCCGATGGTTCATCTTCATCTTGAAAACCGTTACCGTTATCATCTAAAAAACTGGTAGGAGAAGATACAGCTAATATATGAGACTCACCAACATCGATTAACGTAGAAGCATGATTTAAGGTTATTGCCTCTATTTCGGTCCCCACAATTTCTGCCGAAAAATCGGTGATGCGCGGTAAATACTGGTTCTTGTAGTTAAAAAGCGGGTCAAGCAAAAGAGAATTATTGAAACGGGCTTCCAGCCCCATATGTTCCAATATGCTGTTTCCGTATCCGAAGTCGTTAAGGAGCAAAAGAAGATTGCCGTTAGAAACAAATTCCCTAATCAATTCCAGTTCCTCAGGAGAATAATCTATATATGGGATGGAGACGAATACTTCTTGTTGAGTATTTGGTGAGATATTGACAACAGAATCGGAGTTCTCTGCCTTAAAATCTTTAGCAAAATTGTGGATGCCGTTCCAGGCTCTATTACTTTCCATAAAGTCACCAATCGATGGATAAAAGAGAACGCCCAAGAGTGAAACTACCACAATTATACCGATAACTATCATAACGAGGCTTGAGTTTCTCATTTTACAGTCCCCTCGTTTCTGATCGAGTCGGAGTAATGCCGGCTTTCCGCAACGTCTTCTTCGGTCGGTTTATAATCGGAATAAAGTATTCTCTCGATAAATAAAGTAAAATCAATAAATATCTTGTTTAGTACTCCCAGTTTAAGGCTATTTTCTTCAGCATATTCCCTGAGTGTCTGGTGTGGTTTGAGTACGCTTGCGCTGATTTTTTCTATCATTTTCAGCGCTCTGGCATACCATTCTATTATATGAATGTAGATGCCGTCTTTGGGCTGTTTTTCCCATAGGATTACAGTATCTTTATCGCTTTTAGTTTTTATTAACGATATCGGAACGGGCGAAGAATCTTCTATGTTTTCGAATGTTGGTTTCGGATAAAATCTGCTGCGTTTGCGTATATTTGCACGAAGAATAACGGATATTATTATTAAAACCGCCGTAATAATGCCCATATTGGCTATATTGATGACGTATATATTGAAAGTTTCTTTCAAAGGAGCATTCCAAGGCTCGCTTGGTTGAATCTGAACGTTAATTTGCTGGTATCCGAGCAAACTTAGCTCCATACCTTTTTTTATCTGTCCGCTAAAGGTTCCATCAGCGGAGCCATAAAACTGAGTTATTTTTTCGTTTATCCCGAAAGTAATTAAAGCATTCTCAAGAAGCCCGGTTTCAGAATAAAGATCTCCGTTAAGATTAATATTGCCCGGTATAACAGATATACTCGGAATAATTAAATCCAGAAATACCGCTGCTTGAGTTACATTGATATTGTAATAAGAAATGACAGGCGCATAACGTTTATCGGAAGAGGATGATACGATTACTGTATGCCATCCCAATTCGATATCGCCCGGCAGGTTGATTAAAGATTCAAAAGATGTTGAAGAAATTATGTTATCAACAAAATCATCGTCCAGATATACATTAAACAAACGTTCATTCAGAACAGGGCAGTCTTTATAATCAAGGTTTCCGTATAAAATGGGAGATTGTCCCGGATACGCATGCCCCTCAACAAGTAAATTGAGGCTTGCCGTATAGTATTTAAGCGCTAAGGTTGAAATCGGACTGGTAGACCCCAGATATATTCCGATATCCTGTCCTTCCGGGTAATAGACAGCCTGAATCGCTATTTCAGGCATATACCAGTAGGGTAACGTCAGTTGTCCTTGGTAATATCCTTGCCGGTCGGTATTTACGGTTTGATGATCTGTTCCATTTAGTAATAAAATTATATTTCTATCGGGTAGAGGTGTATCATTTGAAGTTAGTTTTATTGTTATATCGATTACATCGCCGACAAATGCTTCATTTTCTTCAATAACTAATGAAAGTGCAGTGGGTTGATAGTCTTCATTATGTCCCGGGTCTATCAGGGGGCGGTTGAACAAATCCAACATGCTTTCTATACGATTCAATTTATCGATAATTTCACTATAAAGAGTTTTTAAATCACTTTGGGCAGAAATATCTTCAATCGCAAGATAAGCGCCCATAGATTCTGTCGCATAAAAAAGCTGTTCATATTGATTGTATGCTAGAGGTAAAGAACCGATTATCTCATCACGTAATTTTTCAGCATCATCCAATAAAAAACGATTTAACAATTCCGCTTCACTGTGCCAGAGCGAGTCAAGCTCATAGACCGAATAGGATAAGGCTATTCCGTAATCACTAAATTCATCCGCTGCTACTATCAAATCCTCAGGTATATTGGCAAAAGGCATTATCTTAAGCGCATCTTCCGTTTTTTGAGGTTGTTTTTGTAAAATAGTATCAAGGGCATCCGAATAATAACGCAGTAAAGAGAACTCGTTAAATACTTGGTTGGCAGCATCGGGGTCTTCGTGGTGTTTAATGTCGTTGGCATTAACAGCAATTGCCGGAACGCAAAAAAACAGAATCAGCAGTGAGCATATTGCGATAAATTTGTTTGCCATCGGTTTAACCTGATAACTCATTTCAGTATTTCAATTACTTCCATGGTTACAACTACTAAAAATACAACAAATATAATAGAACTTAAGCTGTTTAAGGCAAATTTTGCCTTGGGATTAAGATATACAAATAAGAGGGTTATTATCAAATATGCAATGGCATTGACGATAAAATAGACCGAGATATCAGCCTGCCCTAAAAAAGCTAAAAAAACGTTGACAGAACTGAGGGCAATTGCCAGAGAAATAATCAGTCTGTTATAAATCCTCAAGACAGAACCTCTAATACGATGCGGTATTTACCGGCTTGCTCCTGCTCTTCAAGTATGCGAATCGGCTTTTGCAGAGCCTCGCTGGAAACAGCGGCAGCTATCGAAGCAAGCGGACTGCCCAGGCAATAATAGTACCAGATTTCCTCATAACCCATTTTGGCATTTCGGATTTCAACGTTTATACGGGAATCGGTTATATTAACCTTAACGCCGTTAGCTATATCCAGAACTCCGGTTAAAATATAGCTGATGGCTGATTCAATTTCATAAGCTGTCGGGCCGGGTATATTTTCAAGCATTTCGAGGTTAATGCTGCCGGGAGTGGTAACCGCGATTGCCATGTCATTTGCGTCAGGACCGTATCTTACGATCAGGCGACCCGATAATTTGTCCTTAATATTACCGATGTTATAATCGTCCCGGATAGGCACTATCGCCTGCGGATAGCCGTTTCTCATTCCGGCAGGTAAATAAATCGCTTTATTTCTGATTCCGATTTCTTCCAAAAGAGCGGCGGTGTTTTCCATGCCGGTCTTTAAAAGGATTTGGCACGCCTCAGGCGAAATATTAGGCCTGGTATTTGATAGAAAGAAACTGGCTAACCCCAATATAACGGATGAAAGTGCAACAGCTGTAAGCGGCGTCGATAAAAAAAAGAAGTAGAAAACAGGTGCCAGCACTGCGCCGGCTATACTCAAAATAATTCCTAATATCTTATAAGGATTCTTCATAAATCCAACCTCGCAAACTATTATGCTTATTATAAGATAAAAGGTCAAGTAATAAAGATATTTTTATATGTGAAATCAAGTATTTATAAGTGAACTTCAATTTACATTTTGAAATGAAGTTATATCTAATAAACAATATTGTGTCTTGAGTGAAAATAAGAGCTATTGCAGCCGTGTTTCGTTATCCAGCATCTCACCGAAGCGGCAGCCGGAAAAAAACAGGTTTGTAAAGTAGTTGCGAGCGGTAATGCATTGAAGTAATTTAAGATTTAAATTTTTGTTCAGTAGAGGGGTTATATTATTATCAAAGTAGTGCTCGAAAATTAATATAGGGATAGTATTGAGTTTCTTGTTGTATTTCCTCATTTTTCCGCTGGAGTTCATCATACGCGGGGTTATTTTTTTCACAGTAGCGTCAGCTTCCACATTTTCGAATTCGTTGCGGGAAGGGTTATCGTAGAGAAATAGATGGCTGGTCAGCCCCAGTAGAAAAGAGCTTTGTATGACATCATCGATGTAATCTCTTAAGTCTGATGAAAGCATTTCTCTCGATTGTTTTTTTAGTACACAATTATAAAAACCGACTCTTTTTTCAATGCCCGGCAGCGCAATATCTTCACCCCCTGTTTTCCCCTGCAATATTCCTACAAGAGAATTACAGGTAGGCTTGATTCTCTCATAGGCATTTTCGTTTTCTTTTTCCAACCTGCGGTAATCACCTGTGTTGAAATAGTCTTCGGTTATGGTAACGGAAGAAACATTAGACTGATATAATTGTATAAGTTCTGCAAAGTTATATATCATATTATTTCTCCATAACAAGCGACGGTTTAAGAATGGCGCGCCCGGGGGGATTCGAACCCACGACACCCGGTTTCGAAGACCGGTGCTCTATCCACTGAGCTACAGGCGCACTTTTTGATGAGCTAATTATACTTGGCGATAGTGGCAGCGTCAAAGGGTTGGGAGTGGGGATTTAATTATAAGCATTGATTTCTATGACATCCCTCATCAGTCTCATTTCATTCGACAGCTTCCCCCAAGGGAAGCCGTTGAAAGTCCAGACCTGTCGGGATGGCAGTCTCGATGGATCGGGAATGACGGATGAGGGTTTTGTTATACCCTGCCCCTGATGCTTCATTCGTCCATCACGGAATCATCATGACAGTAGCGATTATAGCTAGTACTTGATAAACATATCGCCGGAAACACCGCAGATGGCGCATCTTCCCGGGCGGTATTTCTCGATATTTCCGCAGACCGGGCACAGATAATAGAACACTTCCTCTTCATCATCTTTATCGATGTTTTCCAGCGCTTCTTTATAGAGTTTGGCGTGTACTTCCTCGGCTTTCATAGCGTATCTGAATGCGGTTGCGGCGGATTTGTTGCCTTCGGATTCGGCATCTTTTAAAAAATTCGGATACATTTCTGTAAATTCATGTGTCTCGCCACCGATTGAGTCCTTCAGGTTATCAGCAGTCGAACCGATTTTACCCGCCAGTCCGAATTCTTTAATGGCATGTATCTTTTCGGCGTCTGCCGCAACTCTGAATAGCTTAGCTGTATTTGCCTTACCCTCAGCCTCCGCTTTTTGTGCATAAGCTGTGTATTTCATTCTTGCCGCGGACTCGCCAGCAAACGCATCCATAAGATTTTTAGATGTATTTTGTTCGTTCATAACGGCTCCTTTTTAAATGAAATAATAAAGAGATGATAATTAGGGGGATGAAAAATGGGGTGAGTGGAGGGATTTGAACCCTCGATCTTCAGGGCCACAACCTGACGCCTTAACCACTAGGCCACACCCACCATAGACATAATATTATAGCTTAAATAGGACAGTGCTTTCAATTATAGTAGCAGGGCATTGTTTTAGATAAGTCCCGAAGAGAAATGCAATGGAAACAAAGCGATATCATTTCCTGTAAAGTTCGGCGATAGTAACACCCTCGCCCCCTTCCCCGTATTCTCCCAGTCTGTAGAGCTTAACCAAAGGGTGATTCGCCAGTCTGTTGTGAACGGCGTTTCTAAGGGTGCCGCCGCTTTTACCGTGGACTATTTTAACTCTAATGATACCTGCCATAAAGGAATCATTTAGAAACTTTTCAAGTATCGGCAATGCTTCATCCAGCGTCATACGCCGTATGTAACATTCGTTATCTATTCGAGGTGCGCTGTATAACTGTTCTTTTTTACGCAAAGGTTTACTCCCGCTAGTGATTTTACACCATACGACGCGCTTGAACAATATAATGTAAGAGTCCAACATGTTTCTGAACTTTTGCATATAATTATAGTAATTTACAAAGGGCTGTTGCCAAATAGACTTGAGAGAATTATTATAAGTATAACTTCTCCTAAGGAGGAATGGTGCTATGTGGGATGGCGGTATGGTTCTGACATGGATATTAAACTGGGTTATGATAATAGCCTTCTGGGTTGGTATTGTCATTCTTATCGCTTGGGGTGTAACCAAACTGGTAAAGACCGGTAAAACTACCGGCGCTAACAGCGCACTTGAGATTGCCAAAGAGAGATATGCCAGGGGTGAGATAACCAGAGAGGAATTCGAGCAAATAAAAAAAGACATCGAATAATATATGAAGCGGGTTTAAGATGTCCGAATCTAAGGATAAGCGGCTGATAAAAGCGGGAATCAAAATTAAAGGGATGTCCTGTGCCAATTGCGCCGCCAACATAGAAAAAACTTTATCAAAACTGCCGGGAATAAATCAGGCTGCTGTCAATTTTGCTTCCGAAAAAGCCATAGTTGAATATTCCCCCGCAGAGATAAATGCCACTGCCATTATTACTGCCATTACGGAACTGGGTTTTATGCCGGTTATATCAAAATCGACCTTTATGGTAAAAGGTATGTCATGTGCTTCGTGTGTCGGCCGTGTTGAAAAAGCTATTCTCGATATTTCCGGGGTGATTTCTGCAAATGTTAATCTGGCAACCGGTCAGGCAATCGTTTCGTATCTTGAAGATGTTCAGTTAGCGGATATAAAAAATGCCGTAAAAGACGCCGGTTTTGAAATATTATTAGAATCAGAAGCTGTTGAGGATGTCAGCGTTACTGCCAATCGGGAGATTACGAGTTTAAAAAATACACTGATAGCAGCAGCATTATTGGGAATGGCTATCCTGATTCTGGGTTTCCTCCCGTCTTTTACAGGCAAAGCCTATTTATTATGGGCGCTGGCAACACCGGTGCAGTTCTGGGCGGGTATAAGATTTTACAAGGGGGCATGGGCGGCTCTGAAGCATAAAACTGCTGATATGAATACTCTGGTTGCCGTTGGCACTTCAGCAGCTTATTTTTACAGCATGGCGGCAGTGCTGGTGCCTTCTGTATTTATCAGCGGCGTGATTGAAGCAAATCTCTATTTTGACACCTCAGCAATGATTATCGTGTTGATTCTGCTGGGGCAATTTTTAGAGGCTGGCGCTAAGGGTAGAACATCGGAAGCAATAAAAAAACTGATTAACTTGAAACCAAAAATTGCTCATGTGATTCGGGACGAAAAGGAACTGCAGATTCCGGTTGACGATGTAGCTGTCGGCGATATCATTGTGGTTCGTCCGGGTGAAAGCATACCGGTCGATGGCATTATACGCGAGGGATATTCTACGATAGATGAATCAATTGTTACCGGTGAAAGTATTCCGGTTGATAAAAAGGCCGGTGATGAGGTAATCGGGGCTTCCGTAAATCGCACCGGCAGCTTCCGTTTTGAAGCTACACGTGTGGGAGCCGATACCACTCTTTCCCGTATCGTCAGGCTGGTGGAGCAGGCGCAAGGGTCCAAGGCGCCCATTCAGAGGCTGGCTGATATCATTGCCGGCTATTTTGTGCCTATTGTTATTTCTATTGCAATCGTTACTTTTATAATCTGGTATTTTGCCGGTCCGGCGCCCTCTCTAACTTATGCTATCCTTAATTTTGTTGCTGTGTTGATAATCGCCTGTCCCTGTGCTCTGGGGCTTGCGACACCGACTGCCATTATTGTAGGTACAGGAAAAGGCGCAGAAAACGGGATTCTTATCCGGAATGCCGAAACTTTGGAGAAAGCGCATAAAATAAACAGTGTTTTGCTGGATAAGACAGGAACTCTGACACTTGGGCAGCCGAAGGTTACAGATATAATCGTCATGAACCATATAACAAAAGAGGAAATGCTGCAACTGGCGGCTTCTGCGGAAAACAAGTCGGAGCATCCTCTAGCACAGGCAATTGTAGATGAATCCAAACAGAAGGGATTGGAATTGTTGGAGG
Organism: Dehalococcoidia bacterium UBA5748; assembly: GCA_002419135.1. Classification (GTDB taxonomy): domain Bacteria; phylum Chloroflexota; class Dehalococcoidia; order Dehalococcoidales; family UBA5627; genus UBA5627. Next base: position 16,792 of record DIFM01000002.1, read on the forward strand.
TAACACAATTTGATGCAGTCCCCGGGCATGGAGTAGAGGCAAAAATAAACGGCAGGCAAATACTCATCGGAAATCTTAAGTTGATGAAAGATAAGGGAATTACTTCAGACGCATTAGAAGACAGAGCCGGTTTACTCTGGGAGGATGGTAAGACCGTTATGTTTGTGGCTGTAGATGGTAGTGGGGTGGGGGTGATTGCGCTTTCGGATACCATTAAGCCGGGAGCCGCTGAAGCAGTGAAACAATTAAGAATTATGGATATTGACATAACGATGATTACAGGAGATAACCGGCGTGCAGCAGAAGCCATCGCGCACCAGGTTGGAATAAAAAATGTCTTGTATGAAATTCTGCCCGAGCACAAAGCAGATGAGGTCCGTAAATTGCAGCATCAGGGTAAAATCGTGGCGATGGTGGGAGATGGTATCAATGATGCGCCCGCACTGGCGGCGGCAGATATTGGCATAGCTATCGGTACGGGTACGGACATTGCTATGGAGACAGGGGATATCACTTTGATAAGCGGGGACCCGCGAGGAATTGTAGGAGCCATTGAATTAAGCAAACGTACGATGAGGACTATCAGACAGAACCTGTTTTGGGCTTTTGCTTATAATGTTCTTCTAATACCTGTAGCCGCCGGATTTTTATATCTGTTCTTCGGAGACGGAACGGTGCCTTCGGGTCTGCAATTTGCGCTCGGCGAGTATGGTTTTTTAAATCCGATACTGGCGGCGTTTGCTATGGCAATAAGTTCGCTGACGGTTGTTACCAACTCTTTGAGATTAAAAAATTATAAGCTTTATAAGTATTAACCTTGCAATCTTTGCAGATAACGGTGTGCCCGCAGTACGGCTTTTACCCCTTCACCTACCGCAACCGCAATCTGTTTTTCGGGAACATCGGTGACATCCCCGGCAGCATATAATGCTTCTATTCCCGTTTCTCCGCTGCAGTTAACGGGGATTTCCCCGTACTCGTTTAATTTAACGATTCCTTTTAACAGCTCCGAGTTTGGTACCAGCCCTATTTCCACAAAAATACCTGCGACACCCACTTTTTGTGTCTTTTGCGTCTTGAGGTTTTCAATAGCCAATCCGCTTACAAATTGTTCGCCTTCAATGCTTTTAACACTGTGTTCGAGGTGAATCATCAGGTCTTTTATATCGGAAAGCTTATCGATAAGTACCGTGTCTGCCGTAAGTTGTGTCAGAGATATCAAATCAATGTGCGCGGCATATTTGGATAAGTCCAAAACTGCCTCAAGGGCAGAATTACCCCCTCCGATAACGGCTACTTTTTTCCCTGAAAACAGAGGACCGTCGCAAGTAGCACAGTAGGTGACTCCTTTACCGGTATATTCCGCCTCGCCCGGGACATTTAATTTACGAGGTTTCTTTCCGGTGGCATAAACAAGCGTTTTTGCCTGATAGGTTTTATTCTCATCGGTGGTTATTGAAAAACCATTTTTAATCTTTTTTATACCATTTACCTTAACACCGATTTGTTGCTCGATGGGGTAGGTGGCAAGTTGGGTGTTGAATTTTTCGATCAGTTCGGGACCTTCGATAAAGTGGTAGCCGATATAATTTTCAATTCCCCATGTAGTATTTATCTGTCCTCCGATGTCGGAACTGATTAGAAGGGCATTCATTTTTTTTCTGGCGGCATAGATACTGGCGGCAATGCCGGCAGGCCCGGCACCGATAATAATCGTATCGTACATATGAAAACCTCCCCGTTCAGCATTCAACTCATAAGATTATAGCAGAAATCGGGCGATTAAAAAGAAGTTAAACTTTTCAATTTATATAAATCAATAACAAATGTATTATAATGAGTATAAATATATAGTTGATTTAAGGAGGGGTCCATGTCTTATTCAGCAAACGATTATAGTGCGTTGGTTGGAATGGAGGGGTTCAGTGACACATTATTAAAAAATCACTTTACTCTCTACCAGGGGTATGTCAATAACACCAATAAATTGATGCAGATACTTGATTCGATGTTAATAGATGATAAGGTGGGCACGCCGGAATATGCTGAATTGAAGAGGCGAATGGGGTTTGAGTTCAACGGTATGCGCCTGCACGAGTATTATTTTGGAAACCTGGGTGGGAAAGATAATTACAGTGACTATCAAAAGTTAGTTCAGGCAATTGAAACCGGTTATGGCAGTTATTCACAATGGGAAAAGGATTTTAAGGCTACCGGTGCAATGCGGGGTATCGGGTGGGTCATTCTGTATAAGGATAACGATAATGATATGCTTTTCAACCAGTGGATAAACGAGCATGAAACGGGGCATTTTGCCGGTTGTACGCCGATACTGGTCATGGATGTTTTTGAACACGCTTTTATTATTGATTACGGGCTGAAGAGGGTTGATTATATTGAGGCATTTTTTAAGAATATAAATTGGGAAGAGGTGGAAAACAGGTTAAAATAAATAATTAGCCTTAAAATAATCGAAAAACCTATTGACAACGGGCTGCGCAGGGTTTATTCTAAACGTAAATGTAATAAAGGAGGCACTAATATGCAGGGATATTGTGTTAAATGCCGAGCTAAAAAAGAAATGAAAGATGCGAAAGCCATAACCATGAAGAATGGCAGGCCGGCGACTCAGGGTGTTTGCCCGACGTGCGGCACAAAGATGTTTAAGATTGGCAAAGCCTAAACTTTAACATCAAAATATCGAAACTATAAAGCCCTTAGTATACCCGAAAGATTTCTCTATAGTCATTAGATTAGAAAGGATTTAAGTAGGGTATAGTAGGGTTTTGTTTGTTGAAAGAGAATAATAGCTTAAATGCCAGACTCCGAATACAAGGATGAGATAATACACCGGCTTAGTGAAAAATATCCCAAAGCTAAAATTGCTTTAAATTTTTCCAACCCGATGGAACTGCTTGTTGCCACCATACTCTCGGCACAGTGTACCGATATAATTGTCAACAAAATAACTACTCAGCTTTTTAAAAAATATACTTCCGTAGAAGACTATGCCTCAGCTGATATTAATCAGTTCGAAAAGGAAATAAAATCGGCAGGGTTTTATCATAATAAAGCTAAAAACATAATTGCGTCAGCGAAGATGATTCACAAGGAATACAAAGGCAGTGTTCCGTCAAAAATGGAGGAATTAATCTCTCTACCGGGGGTTGCACGCAAAACGGCTAATATTGTTCTATATAATGCTTTTGGAATAACTGACGGAATTGCAGTTGATACCCATGTCGGACGTCTTTCGCAAAGGCTTGGATTAACCCGGAATAATGACCCGGTAAAAATCGAGAAAGACCTGATGGAAATAATCCCACGTCCTCTATGGGGGTCTTTTCCGTATCTGTTAATCGAACACGGACGTGCTGTATGTATTGCCAGAAAGCCGAAATGTAGTATATGCAATTTGTCTGACATCTGCCCTTCGGCCTTAAATCAGAAATAAAATATACCCATTTTAGGGGTGATTACTATTGCAATAACGGCTAAATATCCTATAATATGATTGTGTCTCGGGATATTGCATCGGATTACCGGGTTTCGGTTTAAAGGGGGCAAGAAATGAAATTAATCGTTATAGGGCTGGGACAATGCGGCGGAAGGATTGCCGATGAGTTTGCTCGTATGGGCAGGCGTGCTACGGAGATGAGAAATATCGAGATAATCGTTGATGCTTTTGCTGTCAATACCGATACGGCAGATATGGCAACGATACAAACTATCAAGCCTGATTACCAGCATCGCATTCTTATCGGAGCCGGTAAAACTCGCGGTCATGGTGTAGCGAAATTAAACGAGTTGGGGGCAGAGATAGCCAGAGAGGATGCTGATAAGGTATTGGACGCTCTCAGAGCTGCTAAAAATCTTTATGAAGCGGATGCTTTTATGGTTATCAGTTCGACTGCAGGTGGCACCGGGTCGGGAGCCATTCCGATTATTTCCAATGTGCTGAAGGAAAGATTTGCCGATAAGCCTGTTTATACGATTCTTGTTTTACCGTTTGAACATGAAGAAAGTTCAGAGGAGACGGCTATTTATAACACTGCTGTTTGCCTTAAATCGACTTTTTCAATTGCCGATGCTGTTATATTAATTGATAATCAGAGGTATATTAAGAAAGACTTTTCGCTGAAAAACAATATCTATGAAATTAACAGGTTAATCGTAGAGCCGTTCTTTGACTTACTTTGTGCAGGTGAAGAAAAGAAATATAAGCATATCGGTGCCAAGGTTATGGATGCCGGAGATATCATCCAGACGCTTTGCGGGTGGACAGCTATCGGATACGGCGAAGTAAAACTGCCGTTAATCACCTTGCCATCAGACTGGTCAGGAAATTTCAAAAAAAGAGGTGAAAAATCCTTTAAAGGCTTGCAAGCTATGGATGAAGCCATAAAAGAGTTATCAATAGACTGCAACCCTCAGGAAGCGGGACGCGCATTATTTTTGATTTCCTCGCCAGGGAAAGAAATGGATATGACTCTGATAAAAGAGCTGGGAGACCACTTAAGAGGAATTGCTTCACAGGCTGTTATCAGGAATGGTGATTATCCGAGGGAAAAGGGGTTATTGGACATAACCATTATCCTTTCTGAGCTTTCGGATGTTGCTAAAGTAAGGAATTACTACGTGAAGGCATCTGAATTGGCTCAATCGATAAAAAACAGACAGGGCGAGAGAGAAATAAAAGCTAATTTAGTAGAAGATGCAGGTAAGGATGTTCCCACGCTACTCTGATAATTATTATAGATGCTGTCTAATATCAGAACGATGTGGAATTATTACCGTATTCTGCATACGGGGTTGTTCAGTCATACAGATATAAATGCCGTTAATTAGTTGTTCGACTTATTGCACGCCTGAATAAAAATTATACCAATCAATATTGATGAAACATTATTATCATTTTAAAATAGAAAAAAATACAGGATACGGAGGTTAGTTTTTGATATGCCTAAAGAGAAAAAGAGGAAAGAGTCCCAGGAACTGGGCAAGATAGAAAAACCTGAGGCGGAAAAATTTCAAAAAGGCCGGAAATTAATTTTTGTGCCGTTGGTGTTTGCCCCCTATGAAAATGAAACCGAATTGCAAAAATTGCATGATAAGTACTGGCAACAGGTAGAAGAGCAGATTGCCAATCTTGAGGGTAAACTAATGGATGTTACCCGTATCTATCATGAATTCATATGTACCGATGGGGAAGAAGGCGTAAAGGAAATCGAACGTATGAATGCCGGCAGCTATGACGTGGTAAAAAATATGGTAAAAAAAGGCGCGAAGCTGATGGCTGCCGAAAGTGTAGAGCTTTTAGGTGAATTTATGGATTGGAACAAATGCCTTTCGGCAGGAATATCCAGCCAGAAAGTTATTACGAAAGTATACGAATTCTATAATGAAGCATTAAAAAGCAGGGAAGAGTGGATAAGAAAGGGTATCGATTTGACCCTGGGAGAAGATGAATTCGGGCTTTTAGTGATGAGGGAAAATAATAAGATACAATTCCCCTCAAATGTTGAGGTTTTTTACGTAGCCCCGCCCAGTCTTGACGAAATAAAGCGCTGGGTGCGTGATAAGAAGTCGTCTATGCCTCAGACTCCAAAAAAGGAAGAAAAAACGGCAGCCAGGAAACCGGCGGCAAAGAAAACCACGACGAAAAAGACAACAGAGAAATAAGGCTAATAAATAAATCTTTTCTATTGAGTAATATAAAGCGGTTCCTTTAAAGGAACCGCTTTTAGTTTATCGATTGCGGTATAAATTCCGATTAACAACAGGAGCATCATTATCCCCTATCTTTCCTTACCTCACAACGTTAATATATATAGAAATATAGAGTATAAAGAACTTGAAGGTGTTTATATGTCTATAAAAAAGAGGCTATTGTTACTATTGGTATCTGTTTTGTGCGTCTTCACTATTTCTGCGTGTTCTATAGACGATAGTACGACGGCTAAGGTGACAGGGAATCTTCAGCTTTATATCAAGAATAATGCAGGGAGTCCACTCTGGGGGGCAAAGGTTGTTTCCGAAGAACAACCGGAAGGGCAGTTGAAGGTTACCGGCATGACGGGCGACAGTGGTATAGTCATCTTTAATGATATTGCTGCCGGCGATTACAAGTTTTACATCAGCCGATTCGATTATTTCCTGGTCGAAGTATTATTGACAGTATTGGAAGGGCAACAAAAAGAAATTAGTATCAGTATGACGGCTGAACAAAGTACGACATCTACAATTACCACATCTCCCGCAAGGATATCTTTTGCGGATTTGGCTGCCAATCCCGAAAGTTATACTGGGAAATATGTTACTATCGAAGGTTACTGGTTTGACGGATTTGAAATTGCCGTGCTGGCGGAAAGGCTGGAAGCATCCGATTTTGCCGAGGGGAATATGCGGCCGGCAGGAATACTGATATGGGCAACGGGCGGATTATCGGAAGAAATATCCAGTAAACTGTATTTGCAGGGAAACAATGCTACCGGATATCCAGCTCATTACGGCAAAGTGGAACTGACCGGCACGTTGGAATACGGCGGCGAATACGGTCATATGAATAGCTATTCGTACCGGTTGAACATCTATGAATCCCGCTGGATTGATTTGACACCGTAGGATTGTTATTTTTGCGGGACTGACGCTTGCTTGATATCCATAGCCTTATTTTCTCCATAATAAATATAGCAGTAGTATACAGATACTTATTTCAGCTGCTAAAAGCATGAGCGCCATCGGTACACTGATTGGGATATTAGCTTCGAGTGATGGAATAAAACGATAAGCATGGATAATACCACTGATTAAAGCAGCAACTAAAATAGCGGAAAGGCCGATTTTAAAAGGAGGTGATTTCAATTTAGTGAAGTCCGGATTGAATGTGAAATAGATTATTGTAATATATACGCCAAGTACTGCCAGAATAATAAGAATGCAAATTATAAAGGTTCCCGGGGCAACTGCTATTCGCAATTCCCATGCCATGCGCATTATCAACGCAAAAGCAGCCAATGTCACGGAAGTTAAAAACCACAACTTTAGTGTAACGCTTCGCACTGTTTATTATCTCCGATAATACGGTAGCTTAAATAACTTTATTATAGCAAAAAATATTTTCAACGCGTTCTCTGATATATACCGGTTATCATTGCAGATGCAAGTATATGTCTTTGCAGAGCCTCTAGTACTTCTTTTCTGTTTGCTCCGGGTTTTGCGTCAATCATCTTATCCAGGGCATACAAATGGAACTGGTATCGATGAGCCGGTCCGGGAGGCGGATAGGGTCCGTAATATCCGATTTTTCCGGCGGTATTCTTGCCCTGCATTGAACCATCTTCCAATAAGAGGTTTGTTTTAACGGCTTGCGGAAGTTTGTTGCTCTCAGGTGGGATATTAAATATTATCCAGTGCGTAAATAAGCCTGTAGGAGCATCCGGGTCATCCATAATAACAGCAAATGATGCGGTATTTGATGGAATATCAGTCCAGTAGAGGGCGGGAGATATATTCTGTCCTTCACCGGTGAACATAGCCGGTAAAATTTCATTATTTACAAAGTCAGGGCTGGATATAGTTAACATAATAACCCTCCTCCCTAAAATACTGCTATAGAAGGTCGAAAAGCTGCTCCAGTTTATTTATTCTCGGCTCTTCAATGCCATCGTTTTTATAATAGTCTGTGCGGTCCAGTAAAACACCGGACATACCGGCATTCATAGAGCCCAGCACATCTACTTTATACTGGTCTCCTATAAATAATGCTTCTTCTGCTTTAATTCCGGCTTCTTTAGCGGCCGCCTCGAAAATTTCACGGTGTGGTTTGGTGCAACCGGCTTCCTGAGAAGTAACAATTATATCAAGGAGTGTTTTGAGTTCTAATCTTTCCAGCATGGAAGTAATGTCTTTATCGGCATTGGAAACCAGCCCGGTTATTAGACCTCTATCTTTTATTGCAGTAAGTGTGGGAATTACATCGTCGTAAAGAACCATCTCATATTTATAATTCTTCATTTCAATCAGCATATTGGATATCAGCTCTTTGGTGGGGGTGATTCCTGCTTCTTGTAAAAGCACTGCTTCGTATTGTGCCCAAAGGTTCTTCTTATCTTCATCGCTGCGTTTGGCAAGTGCAAGCTTGGCATTCTCATCATAAAAGTACTCATCTGCCGCGATTATAGGAACAGCCAATTGTTCCGGTGTTAACTCATAGCCGAACTTTTTTAGTGAATTTGCCTGGCTTTTTTCTCTGGGCGGGTTATAGCAAATGAGGGTATTGTACATATCGAAAAATATTGCTTTTATCATAACGCTCCTTATTAAGTGAGCCTATTTTAGCTTATTGTTAAATGTTTTGTAAAGGTTTACAATCCTAAAATCACAATTCCTGTCAGTATTAACTTATTCAGTTGTAATCCAATTTGAATCAATCAAAATTATCTTGTATAAACCGGTAGTCAATAGCTGTTTTTACAAATTGACTTAAACTGTCCTGTATTGTTATCATTTAAATATGAATACACAGCGAATGGCACTTTTTCCAATCAAAACAGAAGTCAGTAAAGATGGGCACCTGGTAATAGGTGGATGCGATACGGTCAAGCTGGTAAAAGAGTACGGTACCCCTTTGTATGTGTTTGATGAGAATACACTGCGTAATATGGCTCGTGAGTTTAAAGATGAGTTTACCCAGAGGTATGAAGATACCAACATTGTCTATGCAAGCAAAGCATTCCTGAGTCGTTGGACAGCTTCAATATTAAAAGAAGAAGGCATCGGTTTGGATGTAGTATCCGCCGGTGAGTACTCGATTGCCGAATCGGTTGATTTCCCCAAGGATATGATATATCTGCACGGCAATAACAAATCGGTTGAAGAATTAAAGACAGCGCTAAGAAATCGGTTTGCCCGTATCGTGGTAGATGGATTTGATGAGCTTAAACTATTGGCAAAACTGGCAGAGGAAATGGCGTGTATGCCTGATATACTTCTGAGGATTACGCCTGGAGTGGACGCTCATACTCATCAGCATATAACTACGGGTGTTTCCGGGAGCAAGTTCGGTTTTCCGTTGTTTGATGCCCCCAAAGCTGTTTCAATGGCAATGTCGCTGGAAAGTCTGAATCTGGTCGGGCTGCATTGTCACATCGGCTCGTTAATCAATGAAACACAGCCTTATATGGAAGCGATTGACGTTATGCTGGATTTTGCCGCTCAAATGGGTGAAAAATATGGATTCGAACTGGAAGAACTGGATATCGGCGGCGGTTTCCCTGTCAGATATACTGTTAATTCCCCCAATGTCAGAATTGCAGATTATGCAGAGGCAATAGTGTCTAGGTTGATAAGCAGGTGCAACTCACTCGATATATCATTACCTTTGCTTACCATTGAGCCGGGAAGGGCTATAGTAGCACGGGCAGGAGTGGCTCTTTATCAGGTTGGTATGACCAAAGATATTTCCGGCTTGAAGCGTTATGTTTCAATAGATGGAGGTATGGCTGACAATATTCGCCCCGCCCTATATCAAGCGGAGTATGAGGCAGTACTGGCAAACAAGGCAGATGAAAATGATATTGAAGTGGTTACAATTGCCGGAAAATATTGTGAATCGGGAGATATTTTAATAAAACAAATTAAGCTGCCGATTGTTACCTACGGTGACATTGTTGCCGTACCGGTTTGCGGCGCTTATTGCCTGCCTATGGCAAGCAATTACAATGCATCATTGAAACCGGCTGTTATAACGGTAAAAGAAGGGACTGCCCGCATTATTCGCCAGCGAGATACTCTTCAAGACCTTATCAGAAAAGACCTGTTATAGATGACAGAAATCGGGGGTTAAAAATGTGGAGAGTAATCGGGCAAGAGAAAGTTTTACCGATACTTCAAAATAACATATCAAAACACAGCCTTCCTCATGCCATTTTAATTTCCGGCCCTCCTCATGTGGGGAAGATGACGCTTGCTGTGGATATTGCGCGGGCGATAAACTGTGAGAGAGATGACCCACCCTGCGGAGAATGTGAAGCATGTCTAAAGATTGAGAATGGTAAACATTCCGATGTTCAGGTAATCTCCTTGATTTCACAAAACAACGATAGTGAAGAGAAAACGCGTACCGAAATCAGTATTGATGATATCAGGCAGATACAGCATATGGTTAGTTTGCCTCCTTTCGAGGGTAAACGTAAAGTATTTATTATCGAAGGCGCGGAAGTAATGTCAATGGAAGCCGCCAATTGTCTTCTAAAGACACTGGAAGAACCGGTAACACAGTCAGTCTTTATCCTTCTAACCACCAATATCGGTCTTATACCTGAAACTATTGCATCGCGTTGTCAGGAAATCTCTTTGCATCCGATAGCGGCAACGATAATAGAAAATACTTTGCTATCGGTCTATGATATAGATAAGGAAAATGCTTCCTTAATAAGCAGGCTCAGCAGTGGGTGCTTCGGTTGGGCAATATCAGCAGTGCAGGAAGAAAAGTATCTGGAAAAATATTACGAAACAAGAAATAAGGCAATAGAGATTACTACGGCCGGATTACATGAGCGTTTTGTTTATGCAGCAACTTTGTCGACTCAATTTGCCAGGGAAAGGGCGATTGTTTATGACGTGCTGGATATTTGGCTTAATGTATGGAGAGATGTGCTGCTATTAAAAATCGGATTGACGGATTCAGTAAGTAATATAGATCTCTCGCAGCAGCTTGAGCAATGGGCTGAATGTATGGATATATCCGATATTCGGTGTTCTATCCAGGCGATACAGGAAACTAGGATTAAGCTTAATCTAAACGCAAATTCAAGATTAGCTTTGGAAGTAATGATGCTTGATATTCCTGTTATAATAGGGGATATTGTTAAGAGGTAAGTGTAATGTATGAAAATGATGGAACGAGCATAGATAAAAATAATAATAATTCATCCGAGGAAATTTCAGAGTCCGCTCATGAAGAGCATGGAGTAAGCACAAATCAAGATGTTATAGATCGGGATATCACGGAAACACCGCCGCAAGCAGATACGGAGCTAACCGACACGCTTATGGTAGATGTTGTCGGCATCAGATTTAAGAAAGCAGGCAAAGTCTATTCCTTTGACCCCTGCGGTTTTGAGCTTAAAACAGGTGACAGCGTCATAGTTGAGACTGCTCGCGGTATGGAAGTCGGGCAGGTAGCGCGTAATGTTGTTAAAGTCCTCGAAAGCATGGTGAATAAGCCTTTGAAATCGGTTGTAAGGATGGCTACAGAGGAAGATATGGAAAACGCAGCAAGGCTGAAGGCAAAAGAAGATGAGGCTTTGATGGAATGCGTAGAGACAGTAAGAAGAATGAATATCCCGATGAAGCTGATTTCTGCTGAATATAACCTGGAAGGGAATCATCTTACCATTTTCTTCGGCGCCGAGGGCAGAATCGATTTCCGCGAACTGGTGCGCGAGCTTAGTCACAAGTTAAAGACACGCATAGAGATGAGACAGGTGGGGCCTCGTGATGAAGCCAAGTTAATCGGTGGCTACGGAAGGTGTGGCCGTCCGCTATGCTGTGCCACCTTTTTAAATGAGTTCAATCCGGTATCTATCAAGATGGCAAAGGAGCAGAACCTTCCGTTAAATCCTATGAAAATATCGGGCACCTGCGGACGTTTATTGTGCTGTCTGGGATATGAATTCGAGCAATATCGTGATATGAAGAAGGAATTATTGAAAAACGGTGAGAATATCCAGACATCGATGGGCTCTGCAGTAGTGGTTGGAGGTAACCCGTTGAAAGGCACTGTATTATTGGAAGTGGAAAGCGGTGCCAGGGTGGAGATGGCAATGAATGAGATTGCATCAAAAAATCAAGAAAAAGAAAAAGAGCAGGAGAAAGGAAAGGAACAGGAGCCAAGGAGGCGCCGCAGAAAAAAACGCTAAAGGCAAAAAGTAATTAAAAATTGGGAGGGGCTGAACAGCCCCTCTTTTCATTTGTAGTATAATTAATGATATGGAATATAAAGAAGCAATCACCATATTAAAAACACTGCTGGAGAAACACCCGCTTGATGATAAAGAAAAAGAGGCGGTTATGACTGCGCTTGGTGTTTTAAGTTGGGGCGGGTTATATGAGAGCAGGTTGAAAGACAGGAAGTCCAGACGGGATAAAAGCGTCGAGTGGTGACACAATACTGCATTGCCTTGTAAGTACGATTATAGATTCGTTGTGGGGCATATTCTGATTTCCGCATCTGAGTGAGGTAACAACATTGCTAGGATTATTTTGTTTTTACTGAGGTTAAACTCGCAAGAATAGCGAGGGCGGTTATTTTACCTGTCGTCGTAAGGTTCCAGGTATTTGTTCCACTCTTTGGTATGGTTTACATAACGGTGCGGTAAATAAAAAGGCAGGTTATTTCGTGGTATCCCTGGCTTTGAAAGAAGCTTCATATGGGCTTGTTCGGGGGTTCTTCCAGCCTTGTGCAGATTGCAGGGAATACAGGCGGTAGTGGTGTTTTCCCATGTATGTTCCCCACCTAGAGAGCGCGGAATTATATGGTCGATTGTAAGTTGTTTTTCCGCCTTGCCGCAATACTGGCATGTATAGTTATCCCTATGAAAAACGCCAAAACGGGTAAGCTTTTGCTCTGTGCGGCGTGTTCTTTTTACAAAGAAATCAAGTTTGATAACCGAAGGAATGGGGAAAGTGTCATACGCAGAGTGGATAAATCCCTTGCCGTTTTCTAGCATCTCCGCCTTACCCTGAATCATCAAGACGATGGCTCTTCGGGCATGGCAGACACTTAAAGGCTCATAACTCTGATTAAGTACCAGTACCGGACTATTATGCATAGCTTGGAGCTCACAATACTTAAAACTGCTTTATTTTAACGGAAAGAACCGTATAAGAGCAAATCAGTCGCTAAAGACGAAGATCGGTTAAACATTTTACAGTGGCTTGTTTTCAATAGGGTGCGGTACGCTTTATAATTACCTGTTCTTTTTCGTTCTGTTATAAGTACTTGTAACTCTGCGTGACTTAGATGAAACACTGTCTCCTCTGTAGTCAGGCGCTTCGATGGCAAAGGTAACGCTAATCTTAGGGTCTATAAAGCGTGAACGAATCGGACTGTCGATTTCATCGAGCAAACAGCGTGTGGTAATAATAGTCGCAAGTCGCGCATTATAACGCGAGTTAATGACTTGATATAATTTTTCTTTTGCCCAGGGCGTGGTATTTTGTTCTCCGAAGTCATCCAACACAAGTAAAGAGGTGTTTTTTACCTTTTCAAAAAGCTGATCATATGAAATTTTGCTGTCCGGATTGAATGCTGAACGCAAGTGGTCTAAAAATTCCGGAACGAAAATAAAAAGTGCCGGCTGATTTGCCTGATAGCGGTAGTTCACTACTGCCGATGCAAGGTGTGTTTTACCGCAGCCGGTTACTCCCTGCAGAACAAGCCATCCATCGGGTGACTTTGCAAATTCGAAAGCCAGCCTGTAAACACGCTCCAGGTTCTCTCTTTGTCCCTGTGGCAAATTAACCCTCTTCCAATCGAAGCTGGTAAAAGTCATATTCTTCTGCAATTCCAAACCATCACCCCAGCCTGTATCCATTGCATTATTATCCTGTTCTTCTATATAAAACACATGGCTTAAACGCGCGTCTGTTATGCGGTTTACCAACCGCTCGCCCAGTTGATGTATCGGTGGTGTAGTCGTAATTACAGAAGGGAGTTCATTATTAAAACGGTAATTCAATAGCTGGTCCAATTTTTCTTTCGCCCAGGATTTATCAGAATGCGCACTTAAATCATCCAAAATAAGCAGAGGGGCATTGCGAACCTGCTCAAAGAGCCTGTCATATGTTACTTCGCTTTCTGGGTTGAACGCCGAACGCAGATGGTCCAACAGGTCGGCGGCGGTAATGAAAAATACAGGGAATCCTCTGCTGATTCGTTCATTTGCTATTGCTGCTGCAATATGGGTTTTTCCGCAACCACTGGGACCGATAAATATAATCCATCCTTCAGGGTTAGCTGCAAATTCCTTTGCGGCAATAACAGCCGTTTCAAATTTACGCTGACCGGTGATAGAACCGCTTCTGCCCTGCGGAATCAGGTTGGCAAAAGTCAGCCTCTTCAATGAACCGATATTGCTGTACTTTTCAAGCACTGTTTGGCGCTGTTTATTGGTATTTTTACGGAGGCATCTGCAGGGCACTACCCGGCTGTAATCGGGTTTCCCTGAGGGCAGCATGGGATAAACGAAACCGGATCCTTGACATATAGAACAATCCATTGATATTGATGATTCATTATCAGTGTTGGACAAATTTTCCGTATTTTCCGCTGGTATACTTTTTAGGGTCGTCTTCTTCAAAATGTCTCCGATATGTTCCATCACTCCTACCTTCTTTACCCCAGCGCTCTAAAACCGCTGTAATATAGCTTAACTTGCGTATGTTCTGTTTAACTGATTCTTGTATGGCATCTGCGATCCAGGTTTCCGGATATAATTCTAAGGCGTCCTTCAGACCTTCAGCGATCATCGGTGTAAGCATACCGACATTCTCTTCGTATAACGAAAATATATTTATCGGTTGCTCTACATCAACCGTATCGTCTATTACGTTATTTATTCCGGTAATTTTTAACTCACCGGTTTTTATCTTAGATGCTGACTGTCTATCCGCTTCGGTATTAAGAAAATATATATCACCATCTTCTGTCGATAATCCCAGAATAATTTTGTGCTCCATTGCCAGTTTTAGCGCCGCTGTAAGTTCATTAAGAGGTTCTTCGGTTTGTTTATAGTTACTCATAAGGCTGGTGTTTGCAGCAAGTTCACTGAAGCTGACATATCTGGGATATCCTTTCTTATTATAGAGGGTTTCCATTATATATAAGGTAACTTTCAGTTCTCCGATATCATCTATTTGCGGCAGAACGTTGTTTATAAAGATATTAGGTACCGCTGTATAACTCATCCTGGAAGGGAAACCGTTAAAAGAGGTCATGCCGGCTCCTGACTGGCAACTGTATAATTATCGAATTTTGTCAGCCTGTCAATAAAACGTACTTGGACCTTGTCAATGGGGCCGTTCCTGTTTTTGGCAACAATAATATCAGCAACCCCTCGCGGATAGTCTTTATCAGGGTGCTCTGCTCTCCAGTCTTCCTCAGTACGATAGTAAGCCTCTTCTCTGTTAATAAATATCACCATATCAGCATCTTGTTCGATGCTGCCGCTATCTCTTAAATCGGATAGTAATGGTTCGTGCTTTTCTCTTTTTTCAATGGCACGACTTAATTGAGATACTGCCAGAACAGGTACATTTAATTCTCTTGCCAGGGCTTTAAGAGAACGTGAAATATAACCGATTTCCTGAACGCGGTTATCATTGCGAGTATCCCCCTGCAAAAGCTGCATGTAATCGACAATAATTAAGTCGATATTACGTTCAAAATTAAGCCGGCGGGCTTTGCTTCGCATTTCCATCATACGCAGTTGAGGCGAATCATCTATAAATATAGGAGCCTCGGATAATACGCCTATTGCCTCCATAACCCTGATTTCTTCCTCTTCTGTATTCTGCCCCAACCTAAGTCGTTTGGAGTTGATTCCCGTCTCGCTTGAAAGCAATCTTTGTGCCAGAGATTCTCTAAACATTTCAAGACTGAAAATTGCTACACAGGCACCCTGGTCAACGGCGGCGTTACGCGCAATATTAAGTGCCAAACTGGTTTTACCGATACTGGGGCGGGCAGCCAGTACGATTAGTTCTGAACGTTTGAACCCTCCCAGTAAATCGTCAAGACCGTGCAAGCCGGTAAATACCTGAGGAATCGCCTGAAAACCGGCCGTCCCCGGTGGAGGAGGCGCTTCGAAGTATCCGTCGAGAACATTTTTAATATGAATAAAGTCAAGCGAATGATCATGCCTCAGATGAAACAGCGTATCCTCAGCTTTATTAAGGGCAGAACTGACATCCGGTTCGGCTTCATATCCTATTTCAGATATCTTATCGGCAGCTGCAATCAGCTGTCGCATTATAGAAAGCCTGTAAACAATACGGCCATAGTATTCAATGTCAAGAGAAGTGGGAACGATTGAAATTAAATGGCTCAGATAGGCTGCGCCACCGCATTTTTCCAATTTACCTTCGCGTTCAAGCTCCTGAGCAACCGTTATCTGGTTGATGGCTTCATCACGTTGATATAAAGAAAGGCATGCCTGGTATATCCATCTGTTTTGTTCGGAATAAAAGTCCTTGGGCTGTAAAAAAACAACAGTTTCGTGAATAGAGCGTCCGTCAATTAGCAACGAACCGTTAACTGCTTCTTCGGCATCTATATCATGCGGCGGTAAACGCTCACCCGGCAATTCAGTTTTCCTCCAGGCTTTTAACAATAATCTTTAATTTTGCGTTGATATCTTTATACAATTTTACACTAACCTCGAATACACCGAGTTCACGAATAGGCTCTGTAAGTTCGATTTTACGTTTATCTACAACAAGCCCGGCATTATTTTCCAGTTCTTTAGCAATATCAGCACTGGTGATGGAACCGAAAAGACGGTTTTTAGAGCCGGTTTTGGCTTTAATAACAAGATTTAATTTTTCAATTTGTTCTGCTGTCTGCCTGTGCTCGGTTTCCATTTGGGATTGTTTCTTTTCCAGTGCTTTAGCCTGGGCTTCAAGCTGGGCTTTTACGTTTGCGGTTGCGGGTGTTGCCAGTTTATTGGGTATAAGATAATTTCTGGCATAACCATCGGGGACGTTCTTAATATCTCCCGCTTTGGCGACATTTGGCACATTTTTCAAAAAAACCACATTCATACTTCAACATCCTTTAACAATAATACTCATATACATTATACTGTATTATGATGTCGGATTAAACCTGATTATCAATATAATTGGCAGCGGATATTGCGGCTACCGCTCCGTCACCGGCGGCAGCTATCACCTGTCGGATAGAGTTTTCACGGATGTCACCGGCGGCAAAAATACCCGGCACGCCCGTTTCCATCTTGTTGTTAACAATTATATAACCTTTGTCATTTAATGGAACGATATCTTTCAGGTAGGAAGTATTGGGCACCAGGCCTATAGCTACAAAAACACCGTCTATTTCTAAAAAAGATTCCTTATTGCTTTTCACATCGGCAAGTTTCAGCTTATTGACAAAGATTTCTCCCTGCACCTCTTTGACAACGCTGTTCCATATAATCTCAATTTTCGGCTCGGAAAATACTTTATCCTGTACGACCGGCGTTGCTCTTAGTTGGTCTCTACGGTGAATGACGGCTACTTTTGAGGCAAATTTGGCAATGTGCAACGCTTCATACAATGCGGCGTTGCCACCCCCCACAACCGCCACCCTCTTATCCCGGAAGAAAGGTCCGTCGCAGGTTGCACAGTAAGAAACACCTTTTCCGCTGAATTCCTTTTCACCGGGAACATTTAATTTCTGTCTTTCGGAACCGCCGGTGATAATTAGAGCTTTCGCTGAAAAATCTCCCTGCGATGTCGTTACGGTTTTAACGTTATCTGCTATTTTTATATCTGAAACGTTGTCATATATAACCTCGGTTCCGTAAAGCGATGCCTGTTCGTGCATCAGCGTGGTTAATTCCATTCCTCCGATACCTTTAGGGAAACCGGGGTAGTTATCTACTTTTTCCGCTTCATTTATATTGCCGCCGATAAGACCTTTTTCTATCAGAAGTGTATTCAGCTTGTTTCTTGAGGTATATAAACCTGCACTTAATCCGGCCGGTCCTCCGCCGATAATAATTACATCGTATAACTTATTCATATCTGATTCTCCTTCTCAAAAATTGGCATATTCCATATATGCGGTACAAAACGGCTCCGTTTTACCAAGCAGAACTCATAGGGGAAATAATCCTTTGATTATTTCTGTATAGATATTAGCAATCCGCGCCGGTTGTGGCAAGTAAAAATGATAAACATATAGCAATTGCAAGATTCGGTGGATGGTTACCGATAAATACCATTTATGGTTTTTTCAGTGGGATTATATTATAGCTCTATTAATTTATAAATAAACTTCCCACGACCTTACCGTCGTGGTATTGAGTTTGGTAAGATAAAATAGCAAAAACTTCTCTTTCGTTCGCTTGTTAGTGTTATAGGGTAATGATAAAATGATATAAACAGGAGAAAACATGCCTTTAGACTCGATATTCATCAAGGGTGCCCGCGAACATAATCTCAAAAACATAGACGTTACCATTCCGCGCGACAAGCTGGTGGTGATTACCGGCGTATCAGGCTCCGGTAAAAGCTCTCTGGCGTTTGATACCATATACGCCGAAGGTCAGCGCCGCTATATGGAATCGCTTTCGGCATACGCGCGTCAGTTCTTGGGTCGTATGGAAAAGCCGGATGTCGATTATATCGAAGGATTAAGCCCGGCAATATCAATAGACCAAAAAGGCACCAGCCGCAATCCGCGTTCAACAGTCGGAACCGTTACCGAAATTTATGATTATTTAAGGTTGCTGTTTGCACGCACCGGTCATCCGCACTGCCCAAATTGCGGGCGTGAAATCACAGTGCAAACAGTAGAGCAAATTGTGGATTCGGTTAAATCGTTACCGCAGGATGCACGTATTATGATACTGGCTCCGCTGGTAAAAAGCCGCAAGGGTGAATATCAGCAGGTTTTTAACGACCTGCGTAAAGCAGGTTATGCCCGCGTGCGCGTGGACAAGGAAATGCACGACCTTTCAGACGATTTTCAATTGGATAAACAAAAAAAACATACCATCGAGGCAGTAATCGACAGGTTGGTAATCGGCCAAAGCGACAGCCAGAGCCGCATCGCCGATTCGGTTGAGACGGCATTGAAACTGGGGGGCGGGGTTGTTCTTATATCGGTTATCGATGGCGACGAGCTGCTCTTTTCGGAGCATTTTGCCTGTGTCCAATGCGGTATCAGCCTGGGAGAAATCGCGCCGAGAACTTTTAGTTTTAATAATCCTCACGGCGCCTGCCCAAATTGTACCGGGCTTGGTATCAAGCTTGAAATAGACCCCGACCTTATCTTGCCCGATAAAAATCTATCCCTTGAAGAAGGAGCTATAAACCCGTACCAATGGCAAAACTGGTATATGTACTCGGTACGCGAAATGGCACGACGGAACGGATTTGACACATCCACCGCCATAAAGGATTTAACATCCGAGCAAATCAAACTTGTATTATACGGAGAAAGCGATTTTAGATATAAATATCGTGACAGGCGCGGCAACGAGCGCGAATACACAGACGGTTTTGAGGGCGTTATCCCCCGAATGGAGAGATTGTATCACGATACGGAATCGGAAGTCTCACGTTCGTATATAGAGCGTTACATGGTAGCGAGGACTTGTGCCGTATGCGACGGAAAAAGATTAAAGCCGGAAGCGCTGGCAGTTACCATCGGTAATAAAAATATCGATGATATAACTTCTATGTCTGTTGTGCAGGTTTCAGGATGGATTAAAAAGTTGGCAAGCAAAACAACTGTTTTTAATCAGCGCGAAAAGAAAATTGCACGTGAAATTCTGAAGGAAATCGGAGCGAGACTGGGTTTTCTGGAAAACGTCGGGCTGGATTATCTTTCTCTGAATCGTACTGCCGGAACTCTTTCGGGAGGGGAAGGACAGAGAATACGACTTGCCACTCAAATAGGCAGCGGGCTTATGGGAGTGCTTTATATCTGTGACGAACCGACTATCGGGCTGCATCCCGCCGATGATTTCCGCCTGATACGCACTCTTAAAGAACTGAAAGATTTGGGAAATACTCTTATAGTCGTCGAACACGACGAAGCTATGATGCGGGCGGCGGATTATATTATAGATATGGGTCCGGGAGCCGGTGATCACGGGGGATATGTTGTTGCCAGCGGCTCTCTGGATGATATTCTGAACTCGGATAACTCATCGACCGGGCAGTATCTATCCGGCCGCAAGTCTATTCCTCTGCCTGAAAAGAGACGTACCGGCAACGGTACGGATATTATCATTAAAGGAGCCAGACAGAACAACCTGAAAAATATCGATGTAGAGATTCCCCTGGGCAAGATGGTATGCATTACCGGGGTTTCCGGCAGTGGGAAAAGTACCTTAATCAGTGATATTTTACATAAAAAACTCGCTCAGGTACTATACAGAGCCCGGGAAAAACCGGGAGAAGCAGACAGTATCGAGGGTATAGAAAAAATCGATAAGGTTATAAATATTGACCAGTCGCCTATTGGACGTACCCCTCGCAGTAATCCTGCTACTTATACGGGGTTGTTTACTTATGTGCGCGAGTTATTTGCCACATCGCCGGAAGCGCGTCTTCGTGGATATAAAGCCGGCAGGTTTTCATTCAATGTAAAAGGCGGAAGGTGTGAAGCCTGTCGCGGAGACGGGTTTATCCAAATCGAAATGCAGTTTTTACCCGATGTTACCGTTCCCTGTGAAGTGTGCAAAGGAAAACGCTATGACCGTGAAGTGTTGGAAATCCACTTTAAGGGCAAAAATATTGCCGAAGTGCTGGATATGACAGTTGAGGAGGCACTTGGTTATTTTGAACATTTCCCGTCTGTAAAAAATAAGTTAAAAACTCTTAACGATGTAGGTTTGGGGTATATTCATCTCGGTCAGCCGGCGACCACCTTATCCGGCGGCGAGGCACAAAGAATAAAACTGGCGACGGAACTTTCAAAAAGAGCCACCGGAAGAACTTTGTATATACTCGATGAACCGACTACGGGTTTGTCGTTCGAGGACGTGGCGGCATTACTGAAAGTGCTGCAAAGGTTGGCGGATGCCGGAAATACGGTGGTTATAATCGAGCACAATCTTGATATCATAAAAAATGCCGACTGGATTATCGACCTTGGTCCGGGGGCGGGGGACAAGGGCGGACGTATTGTGGCTGTGGGAACACCAGAGGATATAGCCGCCAATAAGAAATCCGCTACCGGAGATTACCTGAAGAAGGTATTGTTGACATAAAGATATAAATGCTATGCTGAATTCGTAAGGGACGAATGAAGCCCCGATAAATCGGGATTTCATTCCGGCTTCCCTCGGGGGAAGCTGTTGAACGAACTGAAACAGATGAGGGATAATATTAATCCACCCTCATCCGTCATACCGATGAATCCGGTATGACACCTTCCCCAAGGGGAAGGCGTTTATGCCTGTCAGGTGAGTATTGATAGGTGAGAATAAATGATCTTTTGCATGATAAAATTAGACGCTCGCGGTGAGCTTGCCGAGCCATAACAACGGTTAATACATTTATCGCTGATTAAAATTAATTGGGAGTTAATCATGGACAGAAAAACAGCTTTGGAAACCGTAAAATCTAACATAAAAAATCAAAATCTTATTAAACACATGATAGCCACCGAAGCCATAATGCGGGCGCTGGCAAAACGCTTGGGGGAGGATGAGGAGGAGTGGGGGATTGCCGGACTTTTACATGATATCGACCTCGATGTGGTCGGTGATGATATGACGGTTCACGGCAAGGTAAGCGCGGATATGGCAAGAGAAGCCGGAGCTAACGAGGCTATGGTACACGCTATTCTATGCCATAACGAAATGCTGGGCGTCAAACGCGAAAACAATATTGATAAAGCACTCTATTGTGCCGACCCATTAACCGGGTTGATAACTGCAGCGGCACTTGTACGCCCCGAGAAAAAACTGGCTTTTGTAGAAGTGAAATCGGTTGCCAAAAGATTTAAAGAAAAGTGTTTTGCCGCCGGAGCAAACAGGGAACAAATCGCTACTTGTAATGAACTGGGTCTGGAACTGAATGAGTTTATCGAGTTGGGGCTGGACGCCATGAAGGGCGTTGCAGGGGAGTTGGGGCTCTAATTCAACTCTATCACGGAGCCGTCGGGTGTCTTGGTAACATTGATACGGCTGGGGAATGCGTCCTTTAATTCGTCAATGTGAGTAATGACTATTATCTTCTCGAAATCATTTCTGATTGAGTTGATGGCTTCTTTAATCTTTTCGATGCCGCTGTTATCCAGAGTACCGAATCCCTCATCAATAATCAGGGTGGGCAGTGGAGCACCGGCTCGCTTTGCCAGCAATTTGGATAGGGCGATGCGGATGGCAAAATCGATACGAAAGGCCTCTCCGCCGCTGTAAGTTTCGTAAGGTCTGGCCCCCAGTTCGTCGGAGATAATTATTTCAAGCGTTTCCTGTACCTCTCCCTTTTTGGTCGGTTTTTGTGTATCAAATTTTACATGCATGCGGTTATCGGTCATTCTTCCCAACAGTTCATTGGCTTCGTTTTCGATATCCGGCAGAGCAGTTTCTATTAACATCATCTGGATGCCTTTTTTACCGAACGCCTTCGCCAGTTCGCTGTAAATAGTAGCTTCCTTCGAAATAGCAGATAACTGCGATTCTTTCTCTTTCTTCTTTTTTTCCTGGCTTTGAAGATGTTGTAAACGGGCTTTCAAGCCTCCGCTTGCTTCCTGCGCCTCTTTCTGTTGTGCTGAGACCATCTGTAAGGCATTCTCTTCCCGTTCCGATTCTATTTCGAGTTGTGGCAGGGTTTCCAGTTCTATCTCTATTGCTTTCATTTTGTCGCTATCATTATCAAGCTGTTTCTGAAGCTCCTTTGAGGCTGCTACCGATTTGGATAGGACTTCTTTTTCGGTAGATAAAAGCTTTTCCGCCTCTTCCAGCCGGCGTTTTTTGCCCTCGTATTCCTGTAGTTCGGCTAGCCTTTCTGAAGTTTGGCGATGCTCAACCGCATTATATTTAAGCGAATCTATTTTTTTTTCTAATGACTTTAATTGGTTTTGTTCCTCTGTCGCATAGTCTAAGGATTCCAGTCTTTTATCTGTATCAGCCAGTAATTCCTTTTGCTTAATGAGCTTATTAGCCGCCTCTTTTGCGTCTTCAATTGCCTGTTCCAGATTGCCTACTCTGTTTTGTAACCATTCCCGGTGGCTTTTCAGCTCTGCTTCTTCTACCCCCAGATCTTTTTTGATGATTTCGGCTTCAGCAATCAGATTACTTATTTCGGTCTCTTTTTGCTTTATCAGTGCGATATTATTACTACGGTCATTTTCAAACTTTGCTCTGATAATTTCCAAACCCTCAACACCCAGAGCTGTCTCGCAGAGCGGGCATTTATTTTCTCCCTCTTTAGAAAGCAGGACAAGCTTCTCTTCGAGTGCACTGACTTCCTTTTGCAGGCTCTCCTGATCATTTTTTAATTGTTTGACGGAGTATAGTAGCGTGCGGTGTTCTTCTTTTTTTACTTCAAAATTTTTTTCCTTATCTTGCAGACGCGGTTTTGCTTTTTCGATTTTCGCCAGTTCTTCTTGATATTGCGGCAATTTCTGTACTTTGTTTTCAAGGTCCTCGATAGTTCTTTTAAAAACAGAGCGGTTCGATTGTAGTCCTGATTGCGCTTTTTCGATGGCCTGTTCCAGAGCCCGGAGGTTATCTTTTAAGCTGTTAAGCTGCTGCAGTTTGTTGTTGAAGTCATCGCATAGAGTCTTAATATTTATAAAATCCGCATATCCCTTTTCGATTTCTTGGCGTTTTGCAATTAAATCTTCATATTCTTTAATTTGCTTTTTATGTTGTTCGATTTCGTTTTCGCGAATCCCAATTTGTTTTATATTGTAGGATATATGTTCTTGCAGCTGATTAAGTTGTTGGCGCTTATTTTCAAGAGACTGTTTTTTTTGCCTGACGATATCAAATTCCTTCTGCTTATTCTTTACCTCTATGTCAATCACTGCAAGGTTTTGCTTTGCGAGTTCGAATTTTTTTTCAAGTTCGGATTTCGATTCAAGCTCAATCTCGATATCGCGGATGGAGCTTTCAAGTACTGTTCTTTCCGCCTGATTCATACGCGTTTTTTCGCGGGCTTTTTCTTCCAGTTTATCGTATATATCAAGACCGAGGATATTGGAGAGTACCGCTTTGCGCTTTGCCGGCTGCTGACGGGTGAATTGGTCGGCGTGCCCCTGACGTAAGTAAGCACTGTTTATAAAGGTATCATAGTCCATATTCAGCTTATTTTTAATTATATTTTCAGTTTCCGGCATAGTATTGCCGGATATTGTCTTAAAGCCTTCACCATCATATATCATCAGGTCAAGGCTGCTCTGACCGGCGCCCGTAGCTTTTTTAGGACGAGCGCGCCTTCTTTTTACACGATAGAGTTGGTCTTCAATGCGAAAATCGAATTCTACAGATGCCTCGGTTTCCCAAATGTGTATTACATCATCGGGGCTTTTTGCCCTTGACTCTCCCCACAATGCCCAGGTCATTGCATCCACGATTGCGGATTTTCCATTGCCGTTATCTCCGCAGATACAGGCGGTCTGGATGCCCTCGAAAGAAAACGAAGGCATATCCCCGCGGTAGGGCATAAAGTTGTGTATCTTTAATGCTACTGGAATCATTTGAGGTTATTTTAGCATAGTTGGAGGAATTAATACTCATATATTGTTTGCCATATATAGAATACGGGATAGACGAATAAAAAATTCGATTTTTAAGAGTACATAATGTAGGTACAGAAAGATTCTTTACAAGGGTGGTTATAAAAAATCATCGCCTTTGTAGTTCGACAGGCTCACCACGAACGGTTTTTCAATATTACGCGCGAAAGGCTTTGGGGTGGGGTGCAATGAGTTAAATTATTCCTCCCCCCGGATTCTTCGTCCGCTTGCAACGTCCTCCGGAATGACAATTAACAGTATGGCAAATAAAAAATCCGCTCACTCTTGTCGAAGGGTCTGCGAGCGGATTTTAATATGTCTTGTCGTCTGTTGATTATTCCAGATAATCCTTTAGCTTGCGGCTGCGGGTGGGGTGGCGCAGTTTGCGCAGCGCCTTGGCTTCGATTTGGCGGATTCTTTCGCGTGTTACGTTGAATTCGCGTCCGACTTCTTCCAGTGTACGGCTGCGTCCGTCTTCCAGTCCAAACCTTAACTGCAATACACGTCTTTCTCTCGGCGTCAGGCTGTCCAGCACATCCTCGATTTGTTCTTTTAATAGCTGGCGGGAGGCGGCATCGGGGGGTGGCAAGGCATTCTGGTCTTCAATAAAGTCGCCCAGATGGCTATCCTCTTCCTCACCAATCGGCGCTTCCAGCGAAATGGGCAATTGTGAAACCTTGATGATTTCTCTTACCTTTTCGGGGGAAATCTCCAGTTCGTCACCGATTTCTTTGGGGGTAGGCTCTCTTCCAAGTTCCTGCGACAGGTGTCTGCTGACACTTAGAAGCTTATTGATAGTTTCTACCATATGTACGGGTATACGAATAGTGCGCGCCTGGTCTGCGATGGCGCGGGTGATTGCCTGTCTTATCCACCATGTGGCATAGGTGCTGAATTTGTAGCCGCGATGGTAATCGAATTTCTCCACAGCTCGAATCAAACCCATATTGCCTTCCTGTAACAGGTCAAGAAGCGGCATTCCGCGCCCGATGTGCTTTTTTGCAACGCTGACAACCAATCTTAAATTGGCTTCTATTAGGTGCTTTTCGGATTTATTCGATTCCTTTACCAATTGGTCAATATATAACTGAAATTTATCTTCATAAATACTGATTGAGTCGATAAATTGAGGGTCGGTTGTAAGTTGCTCGATATCGGCCGAATCGGTATTATCGTCGATGGCATTCAAGAAATCCTTCGGGAGTAAACTCATATTCAAATAAAGATTTATTATAGATTGCTCGATATCCGGTATCGGCTGCCCTGTCTTCTGGGCAATATTATGAGTTAATCTTTGGTCAATTTCATTTGAAATACTGGCTATAAGGGTATTGTCGGAGATGTTTTCTTTGAAAGTATTACCGGGTGTGATGTTCAGTTCCAGTTGCAGAAGATGCAGTATGTTCATTAGATTTGAAAGGTCTCTTAACATACATAACAATATTTCGGTTGCACCGGGCGCCCTGCCGTTTTGGTCGATATAGCTTTCCTTAATTTCTTTAATACGCTTGCCGGCCTCCATTTTTTTGGCAAGAATCTTTTCATCCTCTGCCGTAAGCAGCAGAACACGGCCTATTTCATGAAGATACATGCGAACCGGGTCATCGACAATTCCCGGTTCATCGCCGGCATCAAGTAATGCCAGCTTTACATCCTGCTCGGTTGGCATCTCTTCTTCTTCAAGGTCCTCTTTGGAGGGATTGAACTCATCTTCGGACATATCACCGGATTCAAAATCCTCTTCACTGCCTTCATCCTCAGCCGATTCGTCTTTGTCTGCTTCTTTGGGTTCTTCTTCGAATTCTAAATCCGATTTTTTATTTGTAATTTCTGATTTTTTGCTTCTTTTACTGTTTTCCTGTTTCATTAATATCTCCTCTATATTGACTGTCAGCCGATTTCTTCGAAAAGACCTCTCTCAATTCGTTACTATTGCCAATTCCCTGCTCTTCAAGCTTGCTGAGCCCGGCTGTACTGCCTTTAGATGCCGCTTCGGCGGCAAAAATTACTTCTCGCTTCATTTCAAGCTTGCGCAGGAACTTTTCATGCAACCTGAGGATACAAAATGACATCTTTTGCTCGATTTTATCGGGTGGCACTTCCCTCTTTATCAATTTATCCAGATAGTCCCAGATTGAAGAATCCAAACTAGTTTTTATGTTATTTAAGTCTTCCATTTTCGATAGAGCAAAAAAGACCTCGCGGTTTTCACTGTTCTCAAAGTATTCCGGTTTAATTTTATGCTTAAAGGATTTAAGTTTAGGGAATTGCAGCAATAACGTCAAGCAGTATTCTTCAAGAGGCTGGGAAAAGGTCGGAGTTGCCATTGAATCGGATAGGGGGCTTTTCTTTTTATTGTTATATTTCGAGTATTCTACCGGTTTTTTAACAATCGATTCAAGTTCACGTACACTAATACCTACAAGGTGTGATAATTTTTGCATATAATGTGCCCTGCGAATCTTGTCTTCAACCTGTGTAATTATAGGCAGTAATTTATCTGATGCAACAGTTTTATCCCTGGCGGTTGATAAATCCAGTTTCGCTGTGACTATGTCAAAGGTGTAATCTATCACCGGTATTGCATTATTTAGCAGTTTTTGCCACTCGGAAGCATCATTTCGTATTACATCATCAGGGTCACTGCCGGCCGGCATTATTGCTACTTTAATTTCATTTTGTATTAAATTTTCATAACTGACGCAGCGTAGCATTGCCTCTTCCCCGGCAATGTCTGAATCCAGTGCCAGTATCAAGTTTTTCGTTAGCTTTTTTAATGTGTTCATCTGCTTTTCGGTAACCGCTGTCCCCATTGATGCAACAACGTTGGAAAAACTATACTGATGCGCCATAATGACATCCATATAACCTTCGACCAATACAGCTAAGTCTTCTTTGCGTATTGACTGGCTTGCCAAATTAATGCCGTAGAGGTTGCCGCTCTTATCGAAAACAGCGGTCTGGGGAGAGTTGATATACTTAGCCTGATTTTCTTCGAATGTTCTCCCTCCGAAACCGCAGCACTTCCCTTTAATATCCATAATCGGAAACATAAGGCGATTGCGAAACACATCATACGAACCCTTGCCTTCAGCTGTGGTAATAGCACCGGCCTCAAAAAGCTCTTTTTCAGTATATCCTTTGTCAAGAAGGTAATTCTTAAGGGAGTCACGGCTGTTTAGGCTGAAGCCGAGTTGGAAATCTGTAATCGATTTCTCGTTCAAGCCTCTTTTTAAGGCATAACTTTTAGCTTTCTCGCCGTAATCCGTATTAATCAATATATTGTGAAAGTATTGAGCCGCTGCCTGGTTGACCTGATAAATTTTATCGTATTTTTCCCTGTCCTCTTTTTGCCCGCCAATTGAAGGAACTTCGATCCCTGCTTTTTCGGCAAGAATACGCAGGGCATCCCCAAACGTAATGTTTTGTTGCTTCATTATGAAAGAAAAAACGTCTCCGCCTTCATTACAGGCACCAAAGCAATGCCATCTTTGTTCATCAGGATAAATAAAGAACGAGCCGTGCTTTTCACTGTGAAAAGGGCATAAACCCTTAAAGTTTTTGCCGGCTTTTGTCAATTTAGTATATTGGCCGACAATCTCCACAATATCGGTTTTTTGTTTTACTTCTTCAATAACGCTCATAATTTCTACTAATTATACAATATATTCCAGTTATATGCCCGAAAAATAAACCTGACGCAGATGAGTTATATCAACGATTGAATAAAACATGGTAGGTACTGATCTATCGAAAGTTAGAAGGATATGTTTTTTGAAAGATTTATAGCATACTGGTCTGTCATACCGGCAATATAATCTACAACACACCTTTCGGCATCATCACTGAAACGCATATATTCCGGTGGTAACTCATCAACATGCTTTTCAAAATATTTATACAGTTTCTGGACGATTTGTCTGGCTGCTATTGATTCTTGTTCTTTGGATTGTACACGATATACCTTTTCAAAAAGGAATGCTCTTAATTCATTGGTTGCTTCCAGCACTGAATTACTCATTTTGATAAGAGGTCCTATTTGACTATCGCTACTTCCGGTGGCTGCCCATGAATTTTCAATGATATCGCAAACCATTGTATTGACGCGTTCTCCGTGAGAACTTCCCAGTAATTTAAATGTGGAGCAGGGCAGGTTATTTTCGGTGATAATTCCTGCTCTGATTGCATCTCCGATATCATGGTTAACATAGGCGATCAAGTCGGATATCTTGCAGATTTCGCCTTCAAGTGTTCCTACTTCTCCCCAGTTCTCCCCGTACATATTATCTGCCGGTTTGGAGTGATTCAGTATGCCGTCTCTCACTTCCCACGTCAGATTCAATCCCTTACCGTCGTTTTCAATTGTATCAACCACGCGTAAGCTTTGTTGATTATGCCGGAAACCCTTACCATAGATCTCATTCAATACCTCTTCACCTACGTGCCCGAAAGGAGTATGCCCTAGGTCATGCCCCAACCCGATAGCTTCTGTCAGGTCTTCGTTCAGATTTAATGAGCGGGCAATGGTTCTGGCCAGTTGGGAAACTTCAAGCGTATGAGTTAAGCGTGTAACATAATGGTCGCCAAGAGGTGCAATAAATACCTGTGTTTTATGTTTTAACCGCCGGAAGGCTTTGCAGTGGATGATTCTATCGCGGTCGCGCTGAAAAGCTGTTCGTATCGGGCAGGGTTCTTCATATCTCATCCTGCCCCTGGATAAAACGCTTTGAGCTGCTAACGGTGAAAGTTGCAGCTCTCGCTCTTCGATTTTCTGACGGATATTAAAGTCTTGGATCATCTAATATTAAGCTTGGCTTCCGCTTTTGCAATTATTTCGCGGGTAGTGCCAATCATATCGGGGCTGACCGAAACTGAAGTTATACCCCAAGAAACCAACTTTTCGGTCAATTCAGGATATACCGAGGGAGCTTGTCCGCAAATGGATGCGGTAACACCCATACTTTTGGCAACGGTAATCGCTCTCTCCAGTGCAATCATAACAGCTTCGTTGCGTTCGTCGAAGGTGGAAGCCAGCTTGGCGCTGTCTCTATCAATGCCGAGTATCAATTGAGTAAGGTCATTACTGCCTATCGAGATACCATCGATGCCGACACTTAAGAATTTTTCGATTAAGAAAATGTTGGAAGGTACCTCCACCATCATCCAGAGTTTGAAATCTTCACTGCGAACCAGCCCCTCTTTCTCCAGTATAGCTTTAGTTCGTTTAAGCTCATCAACTGTTCTGACAAAAGGAATCATCACGTGCAGATTCTTATAATCCCTTCTCACACGTTTAATAGCTTCTATTTCGAGTTTAAAAGACTCTATATCGGTTACATATCTCGAAGCACCGCGATAACCGATCATCGGGTTCTCTTCCGATTCTTCAAAATCACGTCCACCGATAAGGTCTTTGTATTCATTAGTCTTAAAGTCGGTGGTTCTATAGACGACCGGGCGTGGATAAAACGGTTTGGCAAAAGAAATCAGGCCGTTATAGAGTTTGTCAACAAACTCATTGCCTTTATTTTGTTTTAACATGTAGCTCGGATGTTCTCCGATTTGTGCAACTATGAATTCCGCTCTTAACAATCCGACGCCGTCTACATTGCGTTCCGATATCATGTCTGCAAGTTCCGGTTGCGCAAGGTTGACATAAACTTTGGTTTTGGTTGTAAGAGATTCTCTTAGTATATTAGACATTTTAGTAGTGGTCAGGCTACGGGCAATCTTTCCGCTGTATACCTTTCCCTTGGCACCGTCAACCGTAATTATTTTTTTATCGATAAGAGTTTTTGTAGCAAGGTCGGTACCGACTACGCAGGGTATACCGAGTTCACGGCTCACAATAGCGGCATGGGCAGTTCTTCCTCCCCTGTCTGTAACTATAGCGGCTGCTTTTTTCATTGCCGGTACAAAATCAGGTGTAGTCATTTCAGTGACAAGGATATCTCCCTGGTGAACTCTGTCCAGTTGGGATGCTTCGTGTATTATTTTCACAGGTCCTGATGCCAGCCCGGGGCTGGCGGCAACACCGCTTAAGAGTACCGGGGCGTTGATTTCCGGCTCTTCTTCAACCGCTTCTTTAATAGTGGTGACCGGACGTGTCTGTACTATAAAATATTTACCGTTCTCTTTAGCCCATTCGATATCCTGTGGGAACTGGTAGTGGTCTTCTATTTGTTTGCCGATTTTTGCCAGCTCAATAATTTCCTCATCCGAAAGTTTAATTTTGCCCTGCAGGTCCTTATCAATAATTTGCCACGTATTTATATCTTTACTATTATTAATCGTATTTCTGGAGAGTTGATTCTTCTGCTTGCTGATTCTTTTTGATTTAATAGAGAGATTTTCTTTATCTACTATATATAAATCAGGGGTTACCTCTCCCGAGACTAACCCCTCGCCTAAACCGTATATAGCTTCTATTACAATTTCTTTGGGGTTGCTTGTTACCGGTTCCACAGTAAACATAACACCTGAAGTTACCGAAGCTATCATTCTTTGTACCGGAACTGCTATTCCTACTTTAAAATGATCGAATCCCTGTTGAACCCTGTAATAGATGGCACGCGGCTCAAAAAGAGATGCCCAGCACCGGAGTACGGCATCAACGACCTCATCCGGCCCTTCAATATTAAGATAAGTACTTTGCTGTCCGGCGAAAGATGCTTCGGGAAGGTCTTCTGCAGTTGCTGATGAACGAACAGCTACCAATCCTTCTCCCAACTGCTTGTAGGCTTCTTTGATTTTAACAGCCAGTTCGGGCATTACGCATGAATCCAAAAACATTTGTTTTATAATTGTCGATACTCGTTGTAACTGTTTGGTGTCTTCTATGTCTAAAGAGTCGAGGAGTGTTTGGATTTCGCCTAAAATATCAGAGTTTTTTAAAAATTCGAAATAACAATCTACCGAAACAACAAAACCCGGCGGTACTGGTATATTGGCTTTTGTCATTTCTCCCAAATTGGCCCCTTTCCCACCTACAATCGGGACGTCTTCTTTGGAAATATCTTTAAACCAAATGATAGCCTCAGGCATAATTCAACTCTCCTTATTGCATAAGTTTAGATAAAGCGCCACTATTATACCATAATGACAGTATCTTCCTGCAAGCCGATTATAATATGCATATTTCTTGACAGTTTCGGAAAACAAGGGGTAGAATTACTTTGATTGATGGTTGTACAGGAGGGGCGTATTAATGGTAGAGATGACGATTGACAGTGTGCGAATTGGTCTAATGAACAGGCAGATGGAGTATCAATATGTTGTTCTCTTAAAAGAAAAATCTGCGGAACGTTTTTTACCCATTTTTATTGGTCCTGCAGAAGCTAAGGCAATACTTATTAAACTTAAGAATGAAAGCGTTCCCAGGCCTCTCACTCATGATTTACTGCAAACAGTTATGATAACATT
Organism: Dehalococcoidia bacterium UBA5748; assembly: GCA_002419135.1. Lineage (GTDB taxonomy): Bacteria > Chloroflexota > Dehalococcoidia > Dehalococcoidales > UBA5627 > UBA5627. Next base: position 48,704 of record DIFM01000002.1, read on the forward strand.
AGGAGCATCGGTAGATTCTATAATTATAAACGACCTTAAAAGTGACATTTTCTATGCAAAAATAATTCTTAACATAGATGGCAAGCAGGAAGAAATCGATTCACGCCCAAGCGACGCTTTGGCGCTGGCAATAAGAATGGAAACGCCGATATTTGCGGATGAATCTGTTTTAGAGAAGGCAGGCATACCTTTGGACCAGGATAAGGAGACAGGAGAACCTATTCTGCAAAAGGAAGAGTATGATGATATCGAGAGCAAGGGCGGCAAGGTAAGCGAGGATGAAATGAAAAGACTCTCGGCTTTCCGTGAATTTATAGATAATCTGGATATGGATGATTTTGGGAAACATAAGTCTTAGAACGTTTACATAATATGATATGACAGTCAAATAAGCCCTGAGGTAGAATTCCGGGGTCTTATTTTTTTGTTTTCACACTTTAACGTGTATATATATGTATGTATACTATATGTCAAGAAAGCGGGAATCCGGCAGTTTTATAAGCTTGACTTAAAGAGTTGTTTTTTGATATGCTTTTTGTCGAGTTAATTAAGGTGCGGGGATGAACAAATGGCGTTCAGCCATGAAATATGTGGGGGTGGGGTGGTATATAGCGATTTCCATTACCGGAGGGACGCTCGGTGGTCTTTGGCTTGATAGCAAGTTTGATACCAAGCCTGTTTTTATAATAACCGGTTTATTCATAGGACTAATTGTTGCATTTTATGGTGTATACAGAATGATTATACCGCTTATTAAAGACACAAATGACAAGGAGAACAACTAGTGGCGAAAAAGAAAGGTTGTATGGGTTGCTCTCTTCCCATTGCCATTGTGGTAGTTCTTGCTGTCTTAGGTATTTCTGTTGTCAGCCTTTTGGGTGGAGCCTTCGGCAATACTTTATTCGGGGACCTGGGACTTCCCGAATGGTTGTCTGTTCCCGCTCCGCACCCTGAGCTTCCGGCGGCGACGATATTTCACATCGGAAGTATTCCTTTTACCAATACTATGATAACGGCATGGATCACAATTTTTGTTCTGGTTGCTTTTTTCTATTTCGGCACCAAAAACATGAAGCTTATACCCGGTCGTTATCAGATGATTATTGAGTCAATTATCGGATACATACTTGGCCTTTGCGTGGACATTGCCGGTGATAAATATGGAAGAAAGTTCTTTGCTATTGTAACTACCATTTTTCTGTTCGTCATTGCCAATGCTTGGATAAGCCTTATTCCGGGTATCGGTTCTATCATAGTGCATACAGCCGATGGAGAAGCAGAACTTTTCCGTGGGGTTAATACGGATATAAACTTTCCATTGGCGCTGGCGTTAGTTTCTTTTGTATTTGTTGAATACTGGGGTATCAAGACGTTAGGAATTAAATATTTTACAAAATTTGTAAACACACATAAGTTAACGTCTTCTATCGGAAAATTATTCAAAGGTAATGTAAAAGCCGGTTTGGCGGGTATATTCTACGGAATTATCGATATATTTATCGGGTTTATCGAACTGCTCAGCGAACTGATGCGTGTTATCAGTTTTACATTTCGTCTTTTTGGCAATATGACAGGTGGAGAGATACTTTTACTTATGATGCTATTCCTGGCTCCGTTCCTGTTGGCCATTCCGTTCTACGGTTTAGAGCTATTAGTAGGTTTTATACAAGCGCTGGTTTTCTCTAGTTTGACGCTGGTATTTGCTAATATAGCGATTAGTCCGACACATTCTGAAGAATAATTATATGGTTATATTTTATAAAAAAAAGCGAGTTAAAAATTAGGAGGCATTGATATGGAAGCGGAAGCAGCCAAACTGTTAGCAGCAGGTTTATGTATGGGGTTAGGTGCTATTGGGCCTGGAGTCGGTATCGGTGTACTTGGGTCTGGTGCCGTTCAGGCGGTAGCCAGAAATCCTGAAGCCAGAGGCCAGATCTTTACAAATATGATATTTGCAATTGCTCTTGCCGAATCAGTAGCTATTTATGCCTTGGTTGTAGCTATTATACTTTTGTTCGTAGTGTAGACCCGCACAAAGGGAGGAGGTCCTAGTGGAAGGATTAGGCATACATTTATCTTCTTTAATAGCGCAGTTGTTTAATTTTGGTTTGCTTTTACTGTTGCTTTATATGTTTGCGTATAAACCTGTAATCAAGATGCTTGACCAGCGTGCTGCAAAGATTAAAGAAAGCGTTGACCAGACGGAGGAAATCAAAAAGCAGCATGAATTGGCTGAAAAAGAAACTGCGCGTTTGATAGCTGAAGCCGGTAAAGAAGGTAAAAAGATAATTGAACAGGCTACTCTTATCGGTGAAGAAACCAAACAAAAAGCAAAACAAGATGCAAAAACAGAAGCGGAAAAATTATTGGCTAAAGCGAAACTGGAAATTGAAAGGGAGCGCGATGAAGCTATCGGTGAACTGAGAAGTGCTTTTGCTGATTTAACGATGATTGCTGCCGGAAAAGTAATTGACCGCTCGCTGGATAAAGAACAGCATCGCCAATTGATTGATAAAATGCTAAATGAAAGCAAGGTTCTTAATAAAAATTAGTCTAGTTAATTTATGGAGTTAAAGTGGCGAAAAAATTTTCTGCCAAAAGATTTGCGCAGGCGCTTTTTGCTGTTGCAGAAGAAAAAAATAAAACCGGTGAAGTACTGGTAGAGTTGGAAAATATCAGCCAACTTAACCATGATGATGTGGTTTTTGCTTATTTAAGCAATCCTGCTATCAGTTTTAAAGAAAAAGAAACTTTACTTTCTGATAAATTGAAGGATATTGAGCAGCCTGTAATCAATCTTTTATATTTATTGTTGGCTAACGGCAGAATTGATATGCTTAATGCGGTTATTCATGAATACAGGCAGATGATTGACGATAGCAAGGGTGTTGTAAGAGCTGAGGTTGTTACCGCTGTTCCTCTTGATACAGAAACGAGGGATAAAGTGAGCGGCCGTTTGAGTGATATTTTGAAAAAGAAAATTATAATCGAACCTGAGAGCACCGACCCCGGATTAATCGGTGGATTTATAGTCAAGGTTGGCGGTAAGTTGCTTGATGGGAGCACTCGTAGTGCTTTAAATAATTTGAAAAAAGAAATCAGTTAGTATATATGACTACCAAGTTGTACACAGGAGGTGGGTAATTTGGCTAAAGGACAGGAAATAGTTTCTATTATCAAGCAACAGATAGAGCAATTCGGTACTCAGGTTGATCTGGTAGATGTGGGAACGGTTATTGCAGTCGGTGACGGTATTGCCAGGATTTACGGTCTGTCCGGTGTGAAGTACAATGAAATGCTTCAGTTCCCCGGTGATGTAATGGGCATTGCTCTTAATCTTGAGGAAGATAGTGTTTCCGCTATTTTGCTTGGCGAGGATACGGGCATTAAAGAAGGCGATGAAGTTCGCGCCACCGGTAAAATTGCTGAGGTTCCGGTAGGAGATTCTTTAATCGGCAGAGTTGTGGACCCGCTGGGCAGACCTCTTGACGGTAAGGGTAATATTAAAGCGAAAAATACCCGCCCCCTAGAGAGAGTTGCTCCCAATGTGGTTTCGAGAAAATCAGTAAATACCCCTGTTCAAACCGGCATCAAAGCCATTGATAGCATGATTCCTATTGGCCGTGGACAGAGAGAGCTTATCATTGGCGATCGTTCAACAGGTAAAACCGCTGTTGCGCTGGATACCATAGTTAATCAAAAGAACGGTGATTTGCTATGTATTTACGTAGCCATCGGTCAAAAAGCGGCAAAAGTGGCTCAGGTTGTCGCCAATTTGGAGGCACAGGGAGCTATGGAACATACTATAGTTATAGCTGCCAACGCATCTGAATCGGTTGCCCTGCAGTATTTGGCACCGTATGCCGGTTGTGCTATCGGTGAAGAGTTTATGGAGAATGGCAAGGATGCGCTGATAGTATACGATGACCTCTCCAAGCATGGTTGGGCATATCGTCAGTTATCGTTGCTGCTTAGAAGGCCTCCGGGTAGAGAAGCTTATCCGGGAGATGTATTCTATCTGCACAGCCGTTTGCTGGAAAGAGCAGCCAGGCTGAGTGATGAATTCGGGGGCGGTTCTCTTACTGCGCTTCCTATTATTGAAACACAGGCCGGTGATGTATCGGCTTATATTCCCACCAATGTAATTTCCATTACGGACGGTCAGATTTATCTGGAGCCTGACCTTTTCAATGCCGGTATCAGGCCGGCGTTAAATATTGGTATTTCAGTATCCCGTGTGGGCAGTTCTGCCCAAACAAAAGCCATGAAGAAGGTAGCTGCCAAACTTAAACTGGCGATGGCGCAGTATAGAGAATTGGCTGCTTTTGCACAGTTTGGTACCTCTGAACTTGATAAAGCTACCAAGTCACAGATCGATAGAGGCAAGAGAATTGAGGAAGTACTGAAACAGCTTCAATTCGAGCCGATGCCGGTGGAAAATCAGGTCATTATACTTTTTGCCGCCATAAACGGCTATATTGATGACCTGCCTATAGAAAAAGTAAAGGAATTTGAAAGCAGGCTAATCAGCTCGATTACTACGACTCATTCGGAATTGGTTAAAAAATTAGCGAAAGAGAAAAACTTCGACGACAAGATGGAGTCCGAGATGAAAGATGCTATAGCGGACTTCAAGAAAAGCTTTAAGTATGTCTAGGAGTATAAATGGCTAACATACGATTGATAAGGCGCCGTATTAAGGGCGTAAAAAATATAGCGAAGATTACCAAGGCTATGGAGATGATTGCCGCCTCAAAGATGAGGAAGGCACAGGAGCATGGCATGGCAGGTCGTCCTTACTCGGAGAAAATCACGCAGGTTATTTCTGATTTAATGGCTGTTTCAAGCGGACAGGTGCTGCATCCCTGCCTTACCGACCATGAGGAAGTGAAGAAGATTACCATAATTCATATAACGCCTGACAGAGGTCTTGCCGGAGGCTTGGTCGGTAATATTAATCGTATGACGGGCAGATTTATCCTGGAAAAAAATAAAAAAGCCGGCATTATTGCTGTCGGGAAAAAAGGGCTGGATTTTCTAAGAAGAACGGGTAGGCAAATAGAAGCAGAGTTTACGGGATTAGGGGACTATCCCGATTTGTTGTCCACCTTGCCTATTTCTCATATTGTCCTTGATGAATATCCCAAGGGAGAAACTGATGAAGTATATATTGCATATACAAAATTTATTAACACAATGTCACAGGAAGCTGTTATAGAAAAATTATTACCGGTAGAGCCTGCCGAGATACCGCCGACTGAAAATGTTGAGTATCTTTATGAGCCGGATGCAAGTGCTGTTTTAGACGGTCTTATTCCGCGTTTTGTCGAAATGAAGGTCTACCACGCAATTTTGGAATCCATTGCCAGTGAGCAGTCTGCCAGGATGGTGGCGATGCGCAACGCGACACAAAACGCCAAGGAACTGATAGAAGATTTAACACTGGTTTATAATAAAGTCAGGCAAGAAATGATAACCAATGAGTTGCTGGATATTACCGGCGGAACGGCAGCTCTTGAGTAGGAGGAAGTAATGGCAAAAGGTAAAGTAGTCCAGGTTATTGGTTCGGTGGTTGATATAGAATTTCCGCCAGACGAACTGCCTTCACTTTTTAATGCCCTTGAAATTAAAAACGGCGATGATAAATTTGTACTTGAAGTTCAGAGCCATCTGGGAAATAACTGGGTTAGATGCTTATCTTTTACACCCACCGATGGCCTGGCCAGAGGGGTTGAAGCTGACGATACGGGTGAACCTATTTCTGTTCCGGTAGGCGAGGGCTGTTTGGGACGTTTATTTGATGTGACAGGTACGGCGCTGGATGGGCTGGGTGAAGTTAAAAGCGACGAAAAATGGCAGATTCATCGCAATCCTCCATCATTTGAAGAACAAGAATCAACCGTTCAAATGCTTGAAACCGGTATCAAGGTTATCGACCTCATTACTCCTTTCGCCAAGGGCGGAAAAGCCGGTCTTTTGGGTGGTGCCGGGGTAGGTAAGACGGTTATTATCCAGGAACTTATTAGAAATATTGCCACCGAACATGGCGGTTATTCAGTCTTTGCCGGAGTTGGAGAACGTTCACGTGAAGGAAATGACCTTTGGAAGGAAATGGATGAATCCGGCGTGCTGGCCAAAACCGTTATGGTATTCGGGCAGATGAATGAACTGCCTGCGGTGCGTCTGCGCGTAGCTCTTACAGGTCTTACTATGGCAGAGTATTTTCGTGATGTTAAAAAACAAGATGTATTGATGTTCATCGATAACA
>DIFM01000002.1:54994-82333 GCA_002419135.1 Dehalococcoidia bacterium UBA5748
TGCCTTCCGCGGTCGGTTATCAGCCCACTTTGGCAACGGAGATGGGACAGCTTCAGGACCGCATTACTTCGACAAAACAGGGTTCGATTACTTCATTCCAGGCTATTTATGTACCTGCGGATGATTATACTGACCCTGGTGTTGTGGCAACATTCGGCCATCTTGATTCTGTTATTGCACTTGAGAGGTCACTGGCTGAACAGGCTCTTTATCCTGCCGTGGACCCGTTGTCCTCGAACTCGAGGATTTTGGCTCCGGAGAATGTAGGTGAAGAGCACTACTTTGTCGCCCGTGAGGTTCAAAGGATATTGCAAAGATATAAGGATTTACAGGATGTTATCGCTATTCTCGGTATGGAAGAATTAAGTGAAGACGATAAACTTACTGTTTACCGTGCACGCAAGATACAGAGATTCTTAACACAGCCGTTCTTTGTCGGCGAGGTATTCACCGGACGTCCGGGGAAATATGTACCGATTGCCGAAACTATAAGAGGGTTTAAAGAAATACTTGATGGAAAGCATGACGATTTGCCTGAACAGGCTTTCTACATGGCTGGTACTATTGATGATGTTATCGAAGCTGCCAAGGTATTGCAAGCGGAGTAGATAGAAGCGGGGGCTTAAAATGACTACAATTAAACTGGATATTGTAACGGCGGAACGCTCGGTTTATTCCGACGATGTGGATATAGTAATAGCACCGGGTATTGACGGTGAACTGGGTATTTTACCCAAACATACACCATTGATGACAATGTTACAGCCGGGTGAGTTAATTGCCCGTAAAGGGAATGAAGAGTATTCCTTGGCAATTTCAGGAGGGTTTTTAGAGGTACGTCCGGACAGGGTAATCGTATTAGCCGATTCTGCCGAAAGAGCAGATGAAATTGATATTTCAAGAGCTGAAGAAGCCAAAAAACGGGCTGAAAAATTGATGTCGGAAAAATATACATCAGGCGAGGATGTCGGTGGTGCAGAAGCTGCCTTACGTCGCTCTTTGGTAAGACTAAAAGTTGCAGAAAGGCGAAAGAAGAGATCACCGCGTATTTAGAATTTAGTTAAGGTAAGTGAGTTGAAATGTAAAAAGGATGGGTATTTTCCCCATCCTTTTTGTTATTTGCCGGTATTATTAACCTAAAAAATATACATTTAAACGCAACAAATCAGCGGCTTGTGTAAGTCAAAAATAATAAACCTGATTTTACAAATAAAGAATTAAATTATATCAAGTGTAGCTCGAGTTCCGGCTTTAGCAGCCTTAACTCTGATTAAGGTTCTGATAGCTTGAGCTATTCTGCCCTGTTTCCCGATTATTCTCCCTTTGTCTTCGTCGGCAACCTGCAATTTGAGAGTAATTCCTTCCTCTGTTTCTTCCTCAGTCACAACCACAGCATCCGGTGAGTTAACGAGTGATTTTGCTATGTATTCTACCAGTTCTTTCATGATTTCTCCTTTGTCGCCTTAAACTTATCTAAAATACCTGCTTTTTTAAGCAGACGACTAACGGTAACTGTGGCTTGGGCGGCCTGACCTAAGCAGTTTAATTCTTCTTTTTTGTCGTCTCAAACTTATCTAAAATACCTGCTTTTTTAAGCAGACGGCTAACGGTAACTGTGGGTTGGGCGCCTTGACCTAACCATTTCAGAGCTTCCTGCTCATTAATATTAACCGTTTCAGGGTTAGTCATAGGGTCATATTGACCTATAATCGAAATAAACGCTCCGTTTCTGGGCGAATGCGAATCGGCAATAACAATACGATATGCCGGTTTTTTGGGTGAACCTATACGTCTTAATCTAATTTTTACCATATTTTAAAATTCTTTCCTACCTTACTTTCGTGATATTATGCAACAAAATATACGTGCCTGTCAACAGTATTTGCATATAAAATGTGAATAAACCGTTTGTTATCATTATTTACAGTATATATAATGAAACTGATGAATGATAAATACCTGTGTAATTGGGATATTAAGGCAAGTGCAGCTATCTCTTTGCAGAAAGAGATGGCAAAAAATGTAAAAGCGCACGGAGAGGTTATTTCCCCATCATATATAGCCGGAATCGATATCGCCGTATGGAAAAACAAAAATGATGCACAGTCCGCCATTGTAATACTAAATTATCCCCAACTTGAAATAGTGGAGATAAAGAAAGCATGTGATAAGATTACTTTTCCATATATTCCCGGATTACTGTCTTTTCGCGAGATTCCACTGATACTCAAAGCCTGGAACTCACTAACGGTATCACCTGATGTTATTATCGTTGACGGACATGGATATGCTCATCCCAGAAGAATAGGTATTGCCTCACATCTTGGTCTATTATTGGATAAACCGACAATCGGTTGTGCCAAGTCAAAACTGTGCGGAGTTTATGAAACACCGGGCGCTGAACCCGGTAGCCTTACTAATCTGATACATAACAAGGAAATTGTCGGGGTCGCCCTGAGAACCAAAATTAGAGTCAATCCAGTGTTTGTGTCAATTGGGCATAGAATAAGCCTTGAAAATGCGATTTACTGGGTTAGAGAGTGTTGTGCGGGGTATCGTTTGCCACAACCGACGCGACTGGCGCATATGGCAGCAGGCAACAATTTGTAATAAAATACGATAATAAACTAAACTTAATAAAATATACGGATTAATTACAGGAGAACTATGAGCGAATTATCGAATAAACTGGAAGAATTTAAACAGAGAATCTCATCAGCAATGGTGCGTCTTTGACGTCCCTGCCAAAGAAAAACAGATAACAGAGCTTGAAAGTCAGACTATTAGCCAGGATTTCTGGCAGGATTCGGAGAAAGCGCAGGATGTAATGCGTTTTTTAGCGGAACTGAAAAAAACAGTAGAACAATGGAGAGGACTTGAAAAGAAAGTTGATGACATAACAGAGCTGGCAGGATTGGTATCCGAGGAAGAGGAAACTTCTTTGGATAATGAAATTGAACTGGAAATTAAAGAGATAGAATCACGTATCGATGAACTGGAATTCGAGCTGTCATTCAGCGGAGAATATGATAATCGTAAGGCTATAATGTCAATCTATGCCGGAGCCGGCGGCGTTGAGTCGCAGGATTGGGCGGAGATGCTGATGCGAATGTATCTGCGCTGGGCTGAACAGAAAAATTGTAAAACTGAAATTCTGGACATTACACCGGCTGATGAGGCGGGAATAAAAAATGTTGTCCTGGAAATAGGTTGTGATTACGCTTTTGGTTATCTGAAATCGGAACATGGCGTACACAGGTTAGTGCGGTTATCACCGTTTGATTCCGACCACGCGCGCCACACATCGTTTGCACTGGTAGAAGTTATTCCGGAAGCAGGTGATGATGTGGATATAAATATATCAGCCGACGACCTTAGAATCGATACATTCAGATCGTCCGGACCGGGCGGACAAAATATGCAAAAGACCAGCAGTGCTGTTCGCATAACACATATCCCATCCGGTACAGTAGTTTGCTGTCAGAGTGAACGCTCCCAGCATCAGAATAAAGACAGCGCTATGAAGATCCTGCTGTCGAGATTACTTAATCAGGAATTGGCAAAAAGGGAAGAGGAAAGAGCGAAACTAAAAGGAAAGAGAATTGTTGCCGGATGGAGTAATCAGATAAGGAGCTATGTTCTTCATCCCTATAAAATGGTTAAAGATCATAGAACCGATTATCAGGTTGGCGATGCAGAAAGTGTTTTGGAAGGGGATCTGGACGGATTTATCAATGCCTATTTAAGGTCCGGCCTCGGGGATGAAGATGATTAGGAAAACAGCACTTATACTTCTGTCATTAGTACTGATAGCTCTATCTTTTAACCCCGTTCAGGTACAAAGCAAGTCGGATAATGCTGCCAGCTTTAACGATTCAGTGAATGTTTCTTTTCCGGGGTCAATTACGTTTAATCTGGACATAGATACAGAGCGTCAGATTAAGGATATAAGGCTTCATTATATTGTAGAACGGGAAAGTTTTACTGATGTCACCCAGGAAATAACAGTCGGTTTCCCTATGCCCATTCAACCGGAGATGACTGTCGGCTGGAAATGGGATATGCGCACAACAGGTTCGCTGCCTTCGGGAACTATAATACAGTACTGGTGGACAGTTATCGACATTGAAAACAATTTATACCGAACGGAAACGGCATCGGTCAGCTTCGATGATAGCGGGTACAATTGGAAGAATATAACCCAAAACAATATTACCCTTTACTGGTATTCCGGTGACGATGGTTTTGCCACCGATCTGATGCAAACCTGTCAGGATACTCTTTTAAGGCTGGGAGAAGATACCGGAGCTTATCTTGAATCCCCGGTCAGAATATATATCTATTCCAGTTCTTATGCATTAAGAGAGGCTATTGTCTTTGCCAAAGAATGGACCGGCGGTGTAGCTTATCCCTCTTATGGGGCGATTGCCATTGGTATTTCAAGGTCGAATATGGAGTGGGGCAGGAGAGCTTTATCGCATGAACTAGCCCATTTGGTCACGTACCAAATGACATCTAATCCGTATAACAGTATTCCGGTTTGGCTGAATGAGGGCATATCGATGTATGCCGAAGGAGAGCTGGAAGCAGATTACGAAAACTACCTGAAGGCGGCGGCCGTTGGTGGATACCTGATATCGGTACAGAGCCTTTGCAGCCCTTTTTCGGCGTATTCGGATAAAAGTTATCTTTCATATGCTGAAAGCTACAGCATTGTCGATTTTCTAATAGAGAAATACGGGCAGCAAAAGATACATCAATTATTAACAGTCTTTAAAGCCGGCAGCACATATGATAACGCATTGCTTGAAGTATACGGGTACGATTTAGCGGGCTTAAACAAGCAATGGCAGGATTATATTAGCGCTATTTATGTATCTTGATGGAGATAACGATGAATAAGAGAACAGGATTATTCAATTCCATATTTTTAATTTGTGGGCTTCTTATAGCGATTTTGCCGAGCGCATGTGATTGCGAATTGATAAAAACAACCCGGGTATCGGGCGACGTACTGAATCTCTACGGTGATGACCCCTATACACTCGATCCGGCTCTGGCGGGTGATTCTACTTCTATAAATTATATACTGCAAATTTTTAGTGGACTGGTCACTTTCGACAATGACCTTGAGGTTATTGCAGATGTTGCCGAAAGCTGGGAGGTAAGTCACGATAACCTGATATACACTTTCTACCTGAGAGATGATGTCTATTTTCACAATGGGGACAAGGTTAAGGCCGAGGACTTCAAATACTCATGGGAGCGTGCCTGCAACCTATTGACTGAGTCACAGACCGCATCCTTATACTTGGGGGATATTCTGGGTGTTGATGACGTATTATCCGGATACACCGATACCATAAGTGGGGTGGTGGTAACTGATGAGTACACACTGCAGGTAACGCTTGAAAAACCGGTAAATTATTTTCTGGAAAAACTGAGCTATCCGGTTTCATTTGTGGTTGATGAGAAAAATGTCTCCGGGGACCAATACTGGTGGATAAATCCCAACGGAACCGGTCCCTTTAAATTATGGGATTGGAAGGAAGGCAGTGAACTGGTGCTACAGGGCAATGATAATTACTATGGCAATAAAGCCAAACTGGATTACGTTGTTTATAAGATTTTATCCGGTATAGAGTTTGATATGTACGAAACCGGGGAAATAGATGTTTGCGGTGTCGGATATAATAATATTTACCGTGTTACAGATACAGATGGGGAATTCTACAGTCAGTTGTTCAGCAGTCCGGAGTTGAGTTTGATGTATATCTGTTTTAATTGCAATCAGCCTCCTTTTGACGACGTAAATATACGCCGCGCATTTGCCGGTTCTATCGATAAAACAAAACTGGTGTCTCTGGTATTTAACGATACCGTCATTAAGGCTGACGGTATTATACCTGTCGGAATGCCCGGTTATAACGAAAACCTTTCCGCATTGCCGTTCGATATACAGCAGTCGTTTGATTTGATTGCAAATTCATCATACCGAGATTTATCTAATTTGCCTGAGATTCTTGTTACCAACGGCGGTTACGGTGCTCGTATATCTACTATATTGGAAGCCGTTATCAATGAATGGAGGGTCAATCTCGGAATAGAAATTGCCGTCCGGCAACTGGACCCGAATCAATTTTTATATGATATTCTGACGGAAAAGAACAGTATGTTTTTCTGGGGATGGAGCGCTGACTATCCTCATCCGCAAAACTTTCTTGAAATCCTGTTTTCCACCGGTTCCGTGGGGAACTACGGTGAATATAGCAATACAGAAGTTGATACTCTGTTGGAGTTGGCTGCTGTTGAAGGAAATGAAGAAATAAGTACAGAACTTTACCGTCAAGCGGAACAGATACTAGTTAACGATGCCGCCTGTATTCCTTTATATTTCGACCGGAATTATATACTTGTCAAACCCTACGTTGGCGGTTATAAATTAAATGCGCTGGGAATGGTTAAACTGAATGAAGTATCTATTGAAAAATAAAATGGCGGAGGGGGTGGGATTCGAACCCACGGTCCTCTTGCGAGGACAACGGTTTTCAAGACCGTCACCATAGGCCACTCGGACACCCCTCCGGAGCAAAAATGCCATAAATATTATAGCGATTTAGCGGATAAATTGCTAACCAAGAGCAATAAGGGGTAATATGGTAAAGGAGAAAAATATGCAACAATATTACTGGAACGTTCAGAAAAAGATAATGGTACAAAGGGATATAATTCGTTCTTTACTTAAAGACCCCAAAGTTATAGGCGATTACTACGAAGCGATTATTATGGAGGCTGTAAGAGAAAGCATTTCCCAGTATTTTGCGGCAAGGCGGGGAGTAATACTGTCGGCAGACGGACAGAGCAGCCGGGAATGCGATATTATTGTGTACAGTGCCGCTGAATACGGGCCCTTGTTTTTATCCGGCGATATTGTAGTTATTAATCCCGAGGCAGTGCGATGTGTGATTCAGGTAAAAGGAACATTGAATCGTGAGAATCTGCACGAAGCGGTAAAAAATCTGCAATCCGTTAATAAGCTGAGGCCCGGTATATGGAAATTGATTATCGGTTACAGTACCGGACTTCCATATAATGAACTGGTTAAGGTATGTGCCGATTCCTCCTGTGTCAACGGCATTTTTACTCTTTCCACTACGAATAAATCAGAAACAGAAGATATTACCGCGCAAATGCAAAATTTTGTTGAGCTTTTAAAGTTGATTGCCGCCCCAACCATGTATCAAACTAAGGATGCGGGAGATTATGTGGCTATAAAAACATCAGGGGAAGGCCGAATTGAAGGTGTGGCTTTCCCTGATTAGAACAGATAAACAATCATTGTTTAATAATAAACGAGCTATTCTTCCGATTGATTGTCGGCTTGGGCTTCCAGAGCCTCTACATCTGATTCATATACTTCGTATTCAAAATCGGGGTCATTCTCTTCATAATAATCCAATTGAGCATCCAGTATTTTCTTGACCTGTTCATTTTTGGTAACGTCAATACTGAACTCTTTTTTACTGTTTAGTGCCATAAGATACAGATAACCGCCCTCAAGTAAATTATATACTACGTATGGCATACACATACTGCTTAGATTCATATCATTGAAGCTCTCATGATAAAAAGGAATAAACTGGAAGTTCTCGGGAAGCATTAATATTAATTCCTGCTTAATACTGTCAGGATTATCGGGGTCGCAGTATTCGGGTGGTGTAACGGCAACCTGGCATGAGCAGACAAGCGGGCGGATATCATAAATCATACAGGCTTCATCCTTTAAAAAGGGACAGGCGATTTTTAATTTGGCATAACGTGCGCCCAATTCTTCCAATATAAGTCTTTTTTCCGAATCAAAACCGGATTCGAACAATTCGGCATAAGCCTTTTGAAATTCATCGAGTATACCTTCATGTTCATCCAGTCTGTTTTTCCATTTCTTGTAATTTTTTATAAACGAAGACATTTTACCTTTATGATTGTACAAGTAATAAACTATGGCTTCGCATTCCTGCAGGGATGCCGGTATGTATTGAGAACAGCACATCGAACAGCCCCTATGGCAGGATATTGTTTTCCCGTTGTTTTTGGCTTCCTGTAACTGTTGCTGGTAAATAAACTCGTTAATATCTTTTAACTGTTTTTCCTGCTCGATACAAAATTTTTCCCGTATTTTACCGAATTCCCCGAGGTAAGCAATTTCCATATTCAGATTAAAAGGGTCAAATGTTTTCTTGTCGAATTTTATTTCTTTCGCTGTTTCCTCTTTGCCGTAACAGCAATTTTTATATTTTTTACCGCTGCCACAACTGCATAATTCATTTCTGCTGATACTTGTTTTCCGTTGCATTACGCCTCTCTTTTTTATAATATTCAAATGATGAAGTTGATTATTTTATTGTTTTAACACCCATATAAGGTTGCAAGACATCAGGTACGGCAATACTGCCGTCGGACTGCTGATAATTTTCCAATACTGCTATTACAACTCTGGGTAGTGCCAATCCCGAGCCGTTCAAAGTATGTACATATTGCGGTTTGCTGTCTGAAGTCGGACGGTAGCGAATATTTGCGCGTCTGGCTTGAAAATCGCCGCAATTGGAACATGAGCTTACTTCCAGCCATTCTTCGCAACCGGGCGCCCACATTTCGATATCGTATGTCTTTGTCGATGCAAAACTTATATCAGCGGTGCACAGTTTTTTTATCCGGTAGGGTATTTCAAGCTTGCGACAAATATCAACTGCATTATCCACCATATATTCTAATTCTTCGTTTGAATTCTGCGGTTCTGTGAATTTGTACATCTCGACTTTGTCGAATTGATGCCCTCTTTTTATGCCTCTGGTGTCCTTTCCTGCCGACATCTTCTCACGTCTGAAACACGCAGTATAGGCGACATAATTTATGGGCAGATCAGTCGCTGGCAGGATTTCATCACGATGCATGTTGGTAAGCGGCACTTCTGCTGTCGGTACCAGCCACAGGTCTTCCTCTATATCACGGTATAAATTATCAGCAAACTTGGGAAGGTTGCTAGAGCCGATTAAGCACTCCTTCTTTACCATGTATGGCAGATACGCTTCCTGATATCCGTGTTCTTCCGTGTGCAGATTGAGCATGAAATTGATGAGCGATCTTTGAAGACGCGAACCCAATCCTTTTAGAACGTAAAAACGAGTACCGGATAACCTGACCCCTCGTTCGAAATCAATAATTCCCAGCCTTTCACCCAGTTCCCAGTGCGGAGCCGGAAGAAAATCGAATTTTCGCATTTCCCCACAGGTGCTGATTACGATATTGTCGTCTTCGCTGTCACCGATGGGAACGGAGTCCTGTGGAATGTTGGGTACGCGCAGCAGCAAGTCTTCCAGACGGGAATCGATATTTCTTAATTCATCATCAATGTATTTAATCCGGTCGCGTAGCTCACGGCCTCTTTCTGCGGAATCAGCGCCCTGCGTTTTTGCAAGATTTTTTCGTTCGCATCGGAGTTCTTCAACCAGAGCCATTTTCTGTCTTTTTGCAATATCCAGCTCGATAATATCATCAAGCGGAGCATTATCATGCCGATCTGCAACAGCTTTGCGAACAACATCGGTATTATCTCTGATAAATCTAAGGTCTAACATATATTATTCCTTCTCACGAAGCTGCGGGAAAAGTATAACTTCCCGAATTGATTGCTGGTTTGTTAAAAGCATTACCAGCCGGTCTATACCAACCCCTAAACCGCCGGTCGGAGGCATACCGTAGGCCATCGCAGTCAGGAAGTCTTCGTCAATAACTTCCTGTTCTTCATCTTTGCCACGACTTCTATGCTGGTTAACAAATCTCTGCCTCTGGTCAATCGAGTCGTTTATTTCCGAAAAAGCGTTTGCCAGTTCCATGCCGCATACATAAGCTTCAAATCTCTCTACAATATTATCATATCCCGGTTTCTTTTTGGCAAGGGGTGACATATCCAACGGATAATCGTATAAAATAGTCGGCTGTATCAGATGCGGCTCTACAAAAGTAGAAAGTAATTCGTCTATCAACCTTCCGCGGTCTTTTGCGGGGTCGATTTCAATATCCAGTCTCATCATTTCATTTCTAAGTGAAACAACGTCAGGGTATTGCAGAAAATCTATGCCGCTGTATTTTAAAATCGTTTCTCTCAAATCCAATCTTTGCCAGGGTGGTGTGAAATCGATGATATTATCTCCGTAATTAAATTTAAAATTGCCGGATATCTCCTTTATAACGGAGGAAACCATATCTTCCAGCATATCCATTACATCTTTATAATCGGCATAAGCCTGGTAACTTTCAAGCATAGTAAATTCAGGATTGTGCTTGATAGACAGCCCCTCATTACGAAAAATTCTTCCCAGTTCATATACTTTGTCAAACCCTCCCACAATCAATCTCTTCAGATGAAGTTCGAGGGCGATGCGTAAATAGAAATCGCAATCAAGCGCGTGGTGGTGAGTAATAAACGGCCTGGCAAGGGCTCCGCCGGCAGAAGGCTGGAGTACGGGTGTCTCTACCTCTAAAAAACCATTGGTATTCAAATAGTTCCTGATAGCCGCTATTATTCGGCTGCGCATTCGGAAAGTATCTTTAACTTCCTGGTTGCTGATAAGGTCGAGATATCTCTGTCGGTGCCTGGCATCGACATCCTGCAATCCGTGATACTTCTCGGGTAACGGCAATAGCGATTTGGATAGAAGTTCAAACTCTTCTACGTGAACTGTGGGCTCGCCGGTCCTGGTGCGCATCAGCCCGCCTTTGACACCGATAAAATCCCCGATATCGAGGTCTTTATATAGCTCTGCTGAATCTTCATCCCCCAGCACAGTGTTGGTAAATATTATTTGTATTTTACTTGAACCGTCCTGAAGATCTAAAAAGGAGCTTTTCCCCATTTTTCTTATAGCCATAATACGTCCGGCTATGCTGACTATAGACGGATTTGCTATTCCTGTATCTTCGTTGTTCTTCAGTAGCTCCTTAGCTTCTTCGGCAGTATGAGTGCGTTTATAACTCCTTGGATACGGGTCAATTCCGCGATTTTTTATTCTTTCCAGTTTATCCAATCTCTGTTGGGTCAAGTCATCTAATCTAGAAGCCATATTAATCCTTTAATCTTTTATAATGAACGATATATTAGTATTGGGGTTATTTGATATGTGACTTTTAAGTTTATTCCAGATATTATATTTTATCAAGTAATTATAGTAAAGCTATGATATTTATCATGCACACCTTTTCAGTGCTTCAAGCCATGTAAGGGATTTAATGTCTTTTTCAAGCAAATATTTTATATATAAATGTATTAGTCTTTCAAGCTCAATACTTAGCTCTTTGGTTATTTTAAGCCGTCTGATGGTATTATAATTGCCATCCTGCAATAGCCTGAAAATCTTCAGTCCGTTTATTGAAATCGGATAGCTGAAACTCCCATTTCTACCACAAGCAGGGCAGTGCATACCTCCCGCACTCGGGCAAAACTGATTTGTTACCGGTTTTAACTGAGTATGGCAGGAAACACACAACTTTAGTTGAGGCCTATAGCCGACGTTATCAAGCAGTTGGACTTCGAAATAACGGAGAACTAATTCACGATTGTTTTCAGTAGATAGTTTATCCAGTACATCCAGGAGCATTCGGAAAAGAGGATAATCTTCTATCCCTTCCTCCGTAAACTGATTTAACAACTCTATTATATAAAGGGCGTACGAAGTAAGCTCCAGGTCGTTTTTTATGGTAAGAAATCCGTTAATGGTCTGGCTACCGGTAACTGTTGCAATGTTTTTGCCTCTTGCCAGTGATACCATACTATATGTCAGCAGTTCCAGATGTCCTGACATTTTGCTTTTCGGCTGTCTGACTCCTTTGGCAAATGCCTGTATCTTTCCAAGATGGGGAGTATAAAAAGTCAGGATTCTATCTGCTTCTCCCAGTTTGGTTTTTTTTATAACTATGGCTTCGGTCTTATAGTCTCTTGGCTCTGACATTTCATACTTCTTAACTTATAAATACACTGATAAAAACCGGAATTAAGCAACATTGTCCCGGAACTATTAAATGGCAAAAGTTTTTTACAATACCCTTTTCCCGACAGGAACATCTCTATCGGGTTGTAACAGTATAACTTCCTTATCGTCCAAAACTACTCCGAGAACAAGTACTTCCGATATAAAATCGGCAACCTGTTTCGGTGGAAAGTTTACTACGGCTGTTACCAACCTTCCAATCAGTTCCTCTTTGTCATAGCAAGCGGTAATCTGTGCGCTGGATTGCTTTTCTCCCATTTCCCCGAAATCAATCCACAGTTTATAAGCAGGTTTTCGAGCCAGGGGGAAATAATCTACCTTGGTGATTCTGCCCACCCGTATATCTATCTTTTCAAAATCCTCATAATTTATAAAACACATTGTTAAATCGCTTTTACTTTAATTCCTGCCTGCCTTCGAGTGCCCGGGTTAAAGTAACATCATCGGCATATTCCAGTTCTGTGCCAAACGGCAACCCTCTGGCAAGGCGCGTGACTCTAATGCCCAAAGGTACTATTATTTTATTGAGGTACATCGCTGTCTGTTCGCCCTCAAGCGTCGGGTTGGTAGCAAGAATTACTTCGGATATATCTTTGCCTTTAAGACGTATCAGCAGTTCCTCAATTCTAATATCGTTGATTCCTATACCGTCAGTCGGTGAGATAGCGCCGTGGAGCACGTGATATAGTCCTTTGTAGATACCTGAGTGTTCCATCGCCAGGATGTCCTGCGGTTGTTCGACAACACAGATACTGGATTTATCCCGCTTTTCGTTACGGCAAATGGGACAGAAATCCGAATCCGCAATATTAAAACAGACAGAGCAGAGGCGTGTACTGTTTTTTAGTGAAATAAGGGCCTCTGCCAGAGCGATAACATATTCTTTTTGCGTGCGCAATAAATGATATGTCAAACGCTGAGCACTTTTAGGCCCGATACCGGGTAGTTTGGCAAGTTCCTGCATCAGACGGTTTACAGAATCAGCCGTATTGGATTGATTTACTTCCAATTTATTATTATCCTTTAATCCGTTAATCCGGGGATTTTCATTCCGCCGGTTAATTTCTTCAGTTTCTCATCTGCTAATTCCTTGGATTTGTCCAAGGCGCCTGTTACCGCCTTAAATACCAGTTTTTCAAGGTCTGCGGCTTTACCGGCTTCTACTGCCTCAGGAGCAATTTTAATGGATAATATCTTCTGCTTGCCGTTGGCGGTAACTTTAACCGCGCCGTTTCCGGATTCTGCCTCAACTTTCATTTTTTCAAGTTCTTTTTGTGCTTTTTCCAGGTTACTTTTTAATTGCATTGCCTGTTTCATCATGTTTAAGTCCATTTTTCCTCCACTTCTACTATTTGACCGCCCATTTTTTGTAATTCATGTACCAGATGATTTTCTTCAGGTTCGTACACACATTGTACTTCACATGGATGGCCTATAAAATTACCGATTATTTTGGCTGCGATTTTATTATTTTCGGCTTGTTCTATTTTGTCCTTATGGACAGGGAATCTGAAAGAAAGAACAACAACTTTATCATCGAAAGCAACCGGTTTAACACCGGCGCTTCTCAAAATTGCTAAAGCAGGCGACCTTTTAACACTATCCGGAGCATGCTCAATTACATTCTTCCAATTTTCATTCAGGTAATCAAGTTTATTACTGTATTCCTTTATCCCCTTGTTTGTAACTATAGAATCAGGAACTGCTTCTGCTGCTTTATTACTAAAATCACTCTTTATTTCTGTATTTTTACTTATATCCGGTTCTGTAACGGTTACCGGTTTTTGTTTAAGGTTTTTTTTCTTTGAAATAACTGAATCTGACGGTTCTTTTACCTGTTTAATCTCTGATACAGCATGTTGCCTTACGGGGGGTGCTGAATTTGCCAGTGAAAAATCTACTATTGCCAACTCCAGTGGCAGGGTAGAGTAGCTGTCCAGATTAAGTTCAAGTTTTCCAAATGTTTTAATTGCGTTTAAGATTTGTTCGACTGTTGATCTCTCCGCGAGTTCTGCCAGTAAGGTTATTTCCTCAGGGGTAAAATCAAGGTCATTATTATATCCGGTCTTTAGAAGCAATAACCCTCTAAGATAAGCGATAAGCTCCCTGTTCAGCTGTTTTAAATCGAAACCCTCATCTTTTATAGCATTGATGGTTTGGATTCCTGCTGTGATATTTGTGCTAATAATATGTTCTACCAGTTCCTTAATACGTTCATTTCCGGTAATCCCCAGCATGTCCCTTACTTGACTGAGATTAATATCGGAGCCATAGTGGGTATATAGTTTTTCGAGCAGGTTCTCGGCATCTCTGAGACTGCCGGTAGCATTTTTTGCCAGAACATTCAATGCCTCCCGGTCGATAGTAATACCTTCACTATCGCATATCTGTTTTAATTTATTAACAACATCATTTTGACTGATACGATGGAAATCAAAACGCTGACATCTTGACATAATAGTGGGAAGTACCTTGTGTGCCTCCGTGGTGGCTAAAATAAATATAACACATGAAGGCGGCTCTTCAAGCGTTTTTAAAAGAGCATTCGATGCTTCTTTTGTAAGCATATGGAACTCATCTATGATATAAACCTTGAACTTAGCATTTACGGGGGCGTAGTTGACACGCTCGCGCAGATTTCTGATTTCATCAATTCCCCTATTGCTGGCAGCATCTATTTCTATTACATCCATCGCTCTGCCTTCAGTAATAGATACGCACATTTCGCACTTGTTACAGGGCTCACCTCTTCCGTTAGAGGTGCAGTTAACGGCCTTTGAAAGTATTCTACCTGTACTGGTTTTTCCGGTTCCTCTCGGACCGCAAAATAGATATGCATGCGAAACATGTCCACTGCTAAGAGCATTTAATAGTGTCTTTGTTACATGCTCCTGCCCGGCTACATCTGCCAATGTCTGGGGACGCCATTTTCGATAAAAGACCTGTTGTTCCATAATTTTGTTCATATATTATACCCTATAGAGCTGCATTTCCCAAAGTAATTAATAACTTTTTATAAACTTAATAATATGAATTATAGAAAAACCCCCTCTTTGTAGAGGGGGTTTAAATCGATGGCGTTATCAAAGTTTATAAAAGGGTAGGGATATCCTTGCCCAGGTCATCAATAGACTTCAGTTTTGAAGCAACTTCCTGTTGTCTCTGTTTAATAACAGGTACGAGGTCTGTCGACGCATTGTAATAGTTTCTTACCTTTTCTACATCACTTAACTCTGAGAGTATAACGGTAACATTCATATTGGTTCCGTCTCTTGGATAATCTCCGTTACGGATGATGGCATTAGGTGCCATATCTCTCATCCAGTCTCCCATCTCCTTTATCATATCCATATTTATATCTTTAGCGGGGGCTGTAATTAAATACATTGCTCTTGAGGCATCTTTAGGATTACAACGCGTAGAAATCTCACTGATGGCGGCATCCATTGCCTGTACTGCTTTATGAGTCTGGCTGCTTTTATCTCTAAAACCGCCTTTAGAGCCAAATAAACTGAATCGCTCAATCTTGGATTCGCCGTAACCGATAACAGTCCATCCAAGCAGCGTCTGTATAATGTCACCGGCATCCAATGTTTTAGCCCCGACATGAGCCGCTTTCTTTTCCTCGCCGGCGCAAAGCAAGTTATAGAACGGGGCAGCGATAAGGGAGTTAATTTTATCAAGGTTATTCTTGAGGGAGAAATCTTTTCGTACATATCGCTGGTTATCAACAAGAATGACCGCATCCGCTACCGAATAAATTGATTTAAGGCAAACCGCAGTATTATAAACAGTTCTTTCTTCATTTTGTTCTTCATGTTCGAAAGGTAATACAATCAGTCCATACAGAGGTTTGTCCATATAACGCTCTTTAATATGCTGAGCGATAATCGGTATCGAGCCGGATCCGGTACCGCCTGCTGCGCTGGCAATTAAGAGAAAACCATCGGTATCGTAAAAGCGTTTGGTAGTTCTAAGGGCGTCAACGATTTTATCTGCATCTTCGCGGGCTACTTCAGCACCGAGTTCATTGATTTTTCCTACTCCGTGGCCTCCTGTTTTACGTCCGCCGATGAGAATCCTATGTTGGTAATCAGCTTTGATGCTGGTTAAACCGCTCAGGTCGGCAGCGTCTGTATTGACCGCAAAAATACCGGGAGTAATTTCTATGCCTCTATTGCTGATTGCCTTTCTGTTTAATCGAGAAAATTCATCAGCGATACGACTTCCACACTGTCCGAAACCGATGACTACTAATTTCATGTTTCCCCCTCCAATTTGTTCATTCGAATCGTAGGCTATTTTAACCACACTTATTTATTATTGTCAATATTAAAACAGTGTAAAACGACTTAAATACTGATAAAGTCGCAAAAGGTCGAATCCTTAGATTATTGGCTGACACTTACTCCCATACCATATTAAACTGCAAGTTTACTTAAAAAACAGGGACGTATCAAATAACACCACTATATAATTTGTATAATATATAAATATTTTACCAATGCATAAATTCATCGACCAATTTCTGTATCTCGTCACCTTTCCCGTAGAATCTTTGGCTTAAATCTTGGTCATTATAACCCATAAGATTTTTTGCTGTAGCATCGATAACTGCAGTAGGGAATACATTGTCTTTTTCATAAATATCACGGTCAAGAAGTAATTTTTCGGCAGATTCCCAGCATGAAGTAGGCAATTGGGGAAGCTGCTTTTGAACATCCTCATATTCATGAGAGAATATGTTAATATCCACATATAAACTCTTTGCAAGTTCAAGGGCATTTTCCATTTCCATTCCATGACGCGCTGCAACTGTCAGTCCTGCCATTAACAGATAGATATTGGCTGAACCATCAGGACATCGAAATTCCACGGTTTGACTTTCCCTGTTATCAATCGATACTCCGGTATCTTGAGGATTTGCCTCTCCGGCCATATTCCCTACATCCTGCCAACCTAACGGAACCCTAACCAGAACAGAACGATTGCGATCGCCCCAGCAGATGTTTGTGGGTGCCTCCTGATGGGGTACCAACCTTAGAAATGACAAGGGTATAGTGTTACCAAAGGCAGTTAAGGAAGGAGCACACGAAAGATATCCGGCAATTGTTTTCATTGCGTTGTCACTTAAACCATTATTGTTTATAAACATATTCTTTCCGTTTTTCACGAGCTTGGTATGAACATGAAGACCGCTGCCGGCATGCCCGACCATTATCTTGGGGGCAAAAGTAATATTTACTCCGTATTTATATCCTGTCATTCTGATTATCCACTTGGCTATAGCAACCTGATCTGCGGCATCTTCAACATCGACAGGCAAAAACTCAATTTCGTTTTGTTCCATCTCATTTTCTTCACCGTAGATATGTCCTACCTCTGAATGCCCGTATTTTATCTTGCCGCCGCATTCCGATATAGCCTGCATTGCTTCAGCTCGCAGAAATTCCCATTTACAAAAAGGTGAAGATTCCTGGTATCCTCTCTGAACCGTAGCACGGTATAAGCTTTGTTTGGGGGCGATTATATAGTATTCTAATTCGCCCATAGCGTGAAGTCTTGACCCTGTGCTGCTTTCTAATGAGTTCTGGGCTCTAAATAATATATTCTCAGATGATATATCCAGCCTCTCGCCATTTTTATTAAAGTACGTACATAAAATATCGAGTGTTGGTATATCTTTTGAGAAGGGATTCACAAAGGCTGTTTTGTAGCGGGGTATAATATAGAGATCGCTTGAAGAAGTGTCGATATAGCTAAAAATGCTGGAACCGTCAACTCTTTCTCCAGCCGAAAGAATTTTATCAAGATGAGATTTGCTGTCGACGACAAAATTGAGAGTTTTAAGCTTTCCGTCCCCTCCTACATGACGCAGATTTACAGCTTTAATATCATTTTGTTCGACATATTGGACGATATCCTGCTTTGTAAAATCATGGCATGGTTTATCCAGAAAATTTGATAACTTATTAGCGCTCGTTTTGTAATTGTCCGAAGCCATTAAATTATAATTCCCCCTCAATAAATATTTATCAGAAATATTATTTTATATAACCGATTAGTAAAATCAGTGCTATAAAAACACAAAAGGTGTAAAAATATTAGAAATGAAAATCGATACAATAGAAAAATATTATCACTTGAAGCGAAATTTTACAATGTAATGCAAGAGCCCATAACATATTGGACTCCTCCGTTTTCCTTTCCTCAGAGTCGAATATGTTTCTGAACTTTTGCATTGTAAATTAATCGGAGGGCATAAAATGTTGAAAAACAGTTGCCCCTTAAGAACTAACGAGTTATATAGCTTCTAAAAATACAATAATAAAGAATCTATTCATCACTCTTAAAGTTAAAAATCTCCGATAGGCGTTCGATTAACGGGAAATCTCTTTCGGCAATTCGTCTCATATTGACCTGTAATCCGGTTTCTCTTTTTATAAAGCCTGTTTCCAGGTTACCGGCAACGAAGCGCGGATTCTCCATAATCGCTTTATGCAGAATGATGTTCGTTTTAACCCCTACGATTATGTACTCGTAGAGAGCACGCCGCATACGTAAGATTGTTTCTTGTCGATCTCTGCCGTGAACGATCAGTTTGGAAATCATCGGGTGATAGCAATCCGGTATAGTATATCCATTGTGAACACCTGAATCGACACGAATACCTATACCACCCGGAGAACGATATCCTTTCAATGTTCCGGGGGAAGGCATAAAATTCATCAGAGGGTCTTCTGCATTAATGCGGCATTCAATTGCCCATCCTGTTAGCCTGATATCTTTCTGTTTAACGGATAGCGGTAAATCCGAAGCTATCCTGATTTGTTCTTTAACCAAGTCGATGCCTGTAACCATTTCGGTTACGCCGTGTTCTACCTGTATGCGGGCGTTAACTTCAAGGAAGTAATACTTACCTTCTGAAAGAATAAATTCAACCGTTCCGGCGCCGGTATATTTTAAAGAGCGCGCCAGTTTAACAGCTTGACTACCCATTTTTTCCCGCATTGAATCGTTTAGTGCTACTGAAGGTGATTCCTCAATAATTTTTCCATAATTTCGCTGTATGCTGCATTCACGTTCTCCAAGATGAATAACATTGCCGAATTTATCGGCAAGAATTTGAAATTCTATATGACGCGGATTCTCAAGATATTTCTCGATGTATATATCATTTGTTCCGAAACTTGATTGAGCTATGGATATAGACGTAGCAAGGGACTTTTCCAGTTCTTCTTCCGAATTGATAATATTCATACCGATACCACCGCCGCCGTTAGCAGGTTTAATAATAACCGGATACCCGATTTTATGAACCATCTCCTTAACGACGTTGATATCCGAGGTGGGCTCGTCACTGCCTGCTATAACCGGAACCTTGACTTTAACTGCTTCTTTGCGGGCAGCTACCTTATTTCCTGTAATTTTCAGCACGGAACTGGGAGGGCCAATAAAGGTTATGCCGGCATTTTCACAGGCTTCTGCAAAATCCGGATTCTCTGAAAGAAATCCGTATCCCGGATGAATAGCGTCAGCATTGCAGTTTCTGGCGATTTCTATAATTTTATCAATATTAAGGTAACTTTGTGATGCCTGTGCGGGACCAAGTAAATAGGCTTCATCGGCATATTTCGGAAAAATGGCATATTTATCAACTTCGGAATAGACAGCAACTGATTTTATTCCAAGTTCCCTGCAAGCCCGCATAATACGTATGGCGATTTCACCACGGTTTGCTACCAATACTTTACCGAGCATTTTTTATACCTCCAAAGTGAATATGAGGTTTAGGAAATAGAGTCGAATCCGAAATATATCAGATACAGGATTTTTTTTAAAATACCGTTATCAATTTATCAATTAGTGTCCAAACCGGCATCAGGATACTGCTCCCTGTAACGATATTCGATATCTGTATCCATACTATAATTATAAGCACTATCATCACGTAGCATTGCCATTCTACGTCCAATCCAAAAACCGACGATAACAAGCACTATTAAACCTGCCATCCCAATAAGTAGATAGGTGAGCCACATCGGCCAACTTGAGCCGACAAGGAAGGTATCGACAACCCACGCACCTTCATTTCCTACTCCATCTACCGCTTTTACTCTCCAGTAGTAAGGATTATTTGCGTTTACGGAATCCAGTTTTCTTTCCGTGCTCATTATATAGCCGTTTGCACTGATGCCGTCTATATCCAAAATAAGTGTATTGAAGCTGGAATCAGCTGCAACCTGAAGTTTATAAGATACACCGCTTGGGTCACTGGATGCGCTCCAGGTAAATGTAACCGGTTGGTGAGCTTTGTTTTTCTCAACAGGTGAAACAAGTTCAATTGCTGAAGGGGGGATCGCCTCATAAACATGCTCAAATAATGCGGTAGCAAAATTTGTTCCGTCACCGGCTTCAATAGTATAAATATTTTCAATTATATCTGGAAGTATAAACGAGGCAGTAAAACTCCCGTTAATATTTGTGGTTACTGTACTCACTACGGTATTAACAATATTGTTGTTATACTTTATAGTGATTTTTTTATTGGGGGTAAAACCATACCCTGATATTTGTACATCTTCTCCTGCAATCCCTGTTGTAATATCGGTAATAATACAGGGCTCTACGGTTATAGATATACTATCATTATTGCCGAAAGAGTCACTTGCAGCTAAAATATGAATCCCGTTGTTTTTTTCCGGCATATCGAAACTGGCACTAAAACTGCCGTAGCTATCGGTAAATATATTTTCCTGATTCATATTCAGTGTTATATTATCAATGGTAAAGGTAAGCATATTGTTAACTGAACTTCCAATCGCAAAACCGGTTCCCGATATCATAACCGTATTGCCGAAAACAACCGTTTCATAATCAATTGAAATGTCGGGGATCACATTTAAAAAGGCGGATATCTCATTTTCACCCTCATCAATTGCCTTTATCAAATGCTCACCGAAAGGGGTGGGGGGAACAGTTATCTCTACAACAAAAGTCCCTTTAGCGCTCGAATTAAAAGTTGTCATATTTAAACTGTCGAAGAAGATTGTTATATCGGAAAGAGCGTCAAAGCCGTTACCCCGCACAATGACAGTTTCACCAACCTTTTGGGAATCCGCCGAGATTGTAATATCAGGCATAATTGTAAAAATCACCATGGCTTCATTTTGATTAACATCAGTTGCCTTTATGGTATATTCACCTTGAGCAAGTTCGGGAACATATACGATAGTTTCAAAAATACCGTCAGAATCGGTTTGAATTGATGTTAATATACTGTTATTAAAATAAATCGACACAGTTACACCGGCATCAAAGCTTGCCCCGTTGACAGTAATCGAATCATTAACAATACCGGTTTGCTTATCAATAGAAATGCTTTGTTTAATCGTAAGGCTTGTCGAACTTTCATTTCCCATTGTATCAACAGCGGATATGTTGTAATTTCCTTTAGTAATTGAAGCAGACAGAGTAATAGTAACAGTGAATGATCCGTTACTATCGGTAACAATGGATGGTGTCGACAACAATGCCGAATTCAATTTGATAGTAATCAAGGAGGAACTGGCAAATCCGTTTCCTGTAATAGAAATTTCTTCTCCGGCGCCGCAGGTATTATCTGACAATATTATACTCGGCATGACGGAAAATTGTGCATATACCGAGCCGGTATTTCCGGAACTGTCTACAGCTTTTATAATATGTGTTGCTTTATTTGCAGGGGGGATTTTAATAGTTAACGGATTAAGAATACCTGCGTCATCTGCGGCAGATATGGCAAGGGGGGTCGGTAGGTTATCCAAATAAAACTTAACTGCACCGGGGCTAAATCCATTACCGGTAATAGTAATTTCATCATCTACATATGCCTGAATTTCCTCAAGCCCTGTATCTTTATCATTGATTAAAATCTTTGGTTTAATAGTAAAATCATCAGAAAAACTTGCGCCGCTTCCTTCAACGGTAACTAAAACAGTATATGTACCACGAGGCAGCACCGGTACCTGGAAAGTATATGTAAAAGAGTTATCGGTAATTGAGGCAGAACCCAGGTAAGCCCCATTAAAAGTAATTATTGCTAATCCGCTGGTAACATTTCCAAATGTATATGAAATTTCGACTGTATCGCCGGGAGCTCCCGAATATTGAGAAAGAGGCAGATCGTTAGAAGCTGAAAAAGATGTGGGGGGAATGGCAAAAAACAACATTATAACAGCTAATAATGTGACAAACGCAACTTCAAAGACCTTGTTAGTTTTTTTTATCATATCGCCTCTCATTCCTTGCTAAACAATAGAGTTTATACATATTGTACCAAATAAACACCAATATTATATTAATATAGAAAAGAAAATTGTCAAGAAAATTAATAGTAATAAAGTTATATAGAAGGTTTGCAAAAATAGTAGCAATAAGTATAAATATTTATTTTTAGGGCATTTACAAAGATAATAAAACAGCTTATTATATTGTCGAGCGCAGGACACATATACTACGACACCATAAGTATATTGTAAGTTATATGCAAATAAATGTATATTTTATCTATTGCTCTATTTGAAATAAAAATTACAAAGAAAGGAGGGAAGAAGGGTGGTTGATAAGGAAAAAGAAACAAAAAAATCGGAGCAGGAAGAAGCTCCTAAAATAATGATGAAACCGCTGCCGCAAATCCTGGATGAAATGGATGAAAATATCCGGGCGGCAGCGGCAGCGGCTAAAAGAGCAGAAGAGGCAGCCCGATCATCCAGAGAAGCCGCTACAGCAGCTACTCAAGCTTCCCTTGAGGCAGGAAAAAGAGCTGAGGAGGCACGCAAAGCGGGGGAAAAAGCCGCCGGTGATGCCACAAGAGCTGCCGCAGAAGCAGCTGCCAAAGCTGAAAAAACAGCAATAGAGGCAATAGCTGCGTCGGAAAAAGCTGCTGCACGGTCGGAGGAAGCTGAGAAAAGTTCAAAAAATGCCGCTCAATCTGCTATATTGGCAGCCACTGAGGCTGTAAAAAAAGCGGAGGCAGCCGGTGCTGCTGCAAAAACTGAATCTGCAGCTGCCGCAAAAGCAGCTCAGGAAGCAGCCGCTGAAGCCTCCAAAAAAGCGGAGGAAGCTGCTATAGCTGCAAAGGACTCCCAGGAGGAAGCAACCAGGGTTTCAGAATTAGCTGCCGGTCAAGCTGCACAAAAAGCTGACGAGGCCGTTAAGAAAGCCAAAGAGGCACAGGAGGAAACAACCAAAGCAGCCTCACTTGCCGCTGCGAACGCTGCTCAAAAAGCTGATGAAGCCGTTAGAAGGGCTGAAGAAGCTGCGGCCTCTGCAAGAGAGGCTTCGGAATCAGCCATTCAGGCGGCTGCTGAGGCAGTGGCCAGAGCGGAGGATGCAGCAGAAAAAGCTGAGGAAACAGCAAAAAATGCAAGGTATGCAGCCGAAGAAGCTATCAGAAAAGCGGAGGAACTGGACCTTGCTGCCAGAGAAGCGGCTGCAGAGGCATTAAACAGAGCACAGGATTCAGCTGCTAGAGCCGAAGCTGCGGCTATTATGGCTAAAGAAGCTGTAGATTCTGCTGTCGGTCAATCAAAAACTATAAATAAACAACTTGATGACAGTATAAAACAAATAAATATAGCTCAAGAGGAATTGGCAAATAATTTGTCGGCAGAGACGGCGTCTAAAACCGATGAATCCGGAAAAAGGGCTAAGAGAATTGCTTCTGCCGGCTTCAGATTAGCAGAAGAAATTGAAAGAAAAGCAGAACTTGCCGATATTGCCGGTGAGGAAGCATTGGCTGCCGCGACAAAGGTTTCCGGCTCTCTTGCCGACAGTGCTGAAAAGGCCGGGCAGGAAGCAAAGCAATCGGCTTCGTTGGCTTTCAAAGCATCTGAAAAAACACGTGAGAAAGCAGAACAAGCGGAGCTGTCAGGTGATGAAGCAGTAGAGGCAGCCGCAAGAGCTTTACATAAGTTGGTAATGTTAGCTGAAACATCAGCCAAGAGCGCTGAAAAAGCTGCCTCATTAGCTAATCAAGCTTCTGTAAATGCTCAAACTGCGGCCGAAAATACTATGAGAGCTACGGGTGAAGAAGCACAGACTAAAATGAACGAAGCCAAAAAGGCTGCCGAAGACGCCAAAAAAGCGGCTGAAACAGCACTAGCCGGTGCATCTAAAGCGGCAATAGATGCCAAGGAAGCAGCAGAAGCAGCAATGAAAGCTACAAGTAAGGAAGCTACCGCAAAAATAGAAGAAGCTAAGAAGTCTGCTGAAGAAGCAAGGAAAGCGGCGGAAGATGCTAAAAGCGCCGCTCTGGCGGCTAGCTCGCGTGCCGAAAAAGCTGCAGCGGAAGTTAAAGCATCCGCTGAAGAAATTGCTAAAGAAGCAAGTCTAAAAGCGGAAGAAGCGTTGCAAAAAGCACAGGAGGCTCTTTTAAGAACACTGGTTAAAAAGGTAATGTCATCCCGCGAACTCACTACTATTATCGTATTGGCAGTTCTTGGTTCAATATTTGCAGCGGTAACAATCAGTTTAGGTTTAATGTTGCTCGGATAATAATCAATCAGTTAAGTGAAATGCCCCGTTTTAGCGGGGCATTTTTGTTTATAGATGAAGTTTGCAAAAACCGGAGTAATTGACGATAGCTAAAGATTAATATAGTATATAATCTAATTTATTTTGTTTTATGCTATGACTTATTTTTTTACCATAGCAACTTTCAAAGGGGGATGGATATACACAAAATATGAAAAGTAATAAAATTGCTGCAATCGATGTAGGAACAACGAAAATATGCACTGTAATGGCAGAGGTCGAAGACACAGGTATACCCACGGTTCTGGGGGTCGGAGTAGTACCTTCGGATGGCTTGCATAAAGGAATGGTTGCCGATGTTAAAGAAGCTAAGGAATCAATACAGCTATCTATAAAGAAGGCAGAGCAGGCAGCCGGGTATAAAATGGAATCTGCTTGTGTCGGAATAACCGGCAAACATATTAGTTCTATAAATAATCACGGTGTGATATCAATAACACACAGCAAGAAAATTGTTCACCCCAGCGATCTGGAAAGAGTGCTCAAAATTGCCAGGGATATCGAATTACCACAGGACAGAGAAATATTACATGTAATCCCGCGTTCTTATTCATTGGACGGACAATCCGGGATCAACAGCCCTGTCGGAATGTATGCCAATCGCCTCGATGTAGAAACAAATATTGTAACGGCAGCTTCTACCAGCGTCCAGAACCTGGTTAAATGTGTTCGAAGCTGTGGTGTAAAAGTTGAAGACGTCGTGCTTGAACCTTTAGCCAGTGCGGAGTCCGTACTCACTGAAGAGGAAAAACAGGACGGGGCTATTCTATTGGATATCGGCGGAGGAACTACAGATGTGGCTATTTTCCAGAATGGTAGTGCCTATTACGCCTTCGTTTTACCTGTTTCGGGTTTTCACGTTACGAGAGACATAGCAATTACAACCGGAATACCCTTTGAGACGGCTGAACAGATTAAAATCAAATACGGGAATGTAATTCCATTCAGCAATTCCCCGGATATGAAAGACATTACCGTTGGTGATATCAGCATTTCACAGGATACTTTAACTAAAATAATCAGTTCAAGGTTCGAAGAGCTTTTTAAGTTTGTGATGATTGAATTATCGGAAATCGAGTTTCCGAATATTACCTCGCTAAATATGGTTATTTGCGGTGGCAGTGCTAATATGTCGGGTCTGGCGGAGTTAGCTGTCAGCACGACCGGCTTACCCGCAAGAATAGGTTATCCATCAAGATTGCCGGGCGTATCAGATGCATTGGGGAATCCGATGCATGCTACCGGTGTTGGTTTACTTCTTTGGAAGTTAATAAACGATGATAAACAATCAAGGAATGCGAATTATATTTCAAGAATTATGGGAAAGAATATATAGATTCTGAATGCAGGAGAGTAGTAATGAAACAGTCTATTAATGTTCCCAGTCCGGCTAAAATCAAGGTCATTGGCATGGGCGGCTCAGGGTGCAATGCCGTAACCAGAATGGTTCAGGAAGGCATTAGGGGCGTGGAATTTGTCGCGATGAACACCGATACTCAACACCTTGAATTAACAGAGGCTTCCACCAGAATTCAATTGGGTGCAAAGTCAGCACGCGGGTTGGGTGCGGGCGGTGACCACACCAAGGGACGTAAAGCGGCCGAAGAATGTTCTGAAGAAATACAGGACGTTATCCGGGGCTCGGATATGGTATTTATTACTGCCGGAATGGGAGGCGGTACAGGCACGGGCTCTGCGCCTATAGTTGCTGAGATAGCAAAGAAAAGCGGGGCCTTAACTATTGCGGTAGTTACGCTTCCGTTTAAGTTCGAAGGGCTTCAAAGAGCCAAAGTGGCGGAAGAAGGGATACGCGATCTTTCTCCGCATGCCGATACCCTTATCATAGTTCCCAATGAAAAAATCCTGAACCTTTGTGATAAGAGGACAAATATCAGCGAAGCCTTTAGAATGGCTGATGAGGTATTACATCAGGGCGTACAGGCAATAGCCGAAGTAATTACAGTACCCGGTTTTATCAATCTCGATTTCGCTGATGTAAAATCTATCATGCAGGATTCAGGGCATGCCTGGATGTCCATAGGCTGGGGAAGCGGACCTAACAGTGCTGTTGAAGCTGCAAAACAGGCACTGACCAGCCCTCTGCTGGATGAATCCGTTCACGGTGCAAAAAAAGTTATGTTTAATGTTGTTGGCGGTAGTGACTTAACGCTCTTTGAGGTAAATGATGCCGCTGAAACAATTAAAAAGGCAGTTGCACCCGATGCCAGGGTTATTTTCGGTGTGATGGTGGATCCATCATTGGAAGGCAAGGTCCGCTTAACATTGATTGCTACCGGTTTTTCCACAAAACAGGAAATGGAAGAGCACGAAAAGTTATTAAATGTAGAGAAACAAAAAGAAGTGAAACGCTTGTTAAACAGTGAAAATGAGGAGGAATTGGATATGCCCTCAATTTTCAGGCGTTTTCATAAAAAGAAATAGATATTTTATATAGTTTTTTAGTATAATGTTTTTTAAAGGTTTTTTATTTTCACAGAATTATGAAAGGGGGTTAAAATGGGACATAAAGCACCAGCAAGAGCAGCCGGCAACAAACCGTCATCTGCTCCTTCAAAGCCGGCAAAAAAGAAATAAAAAAACAGGGAGAATATTCCCTTTTTAAAAACGGGACATCACGCAAAAAATGATTCCCGTTTTTTATTTATCTTACCGAACTCAATACCCCGACCGTGAGAGCCTGTCTCAAAAATGTAGGAAA
>DIFM01000020.1:0-31158 GCA_002419135.1 Dehalococcoidia bacterium UBA5748
ACCTACAAAAGTGTTACTGTATGTAAGAGTCCATAACATATCGGACTTTTTAGAGGGAGAAATAAAATTATTCAAATAATAGCGCAAAGGGGGAATTTTGCCAATAGAGCGATGGGCTTTTTCAGAGGTTTCTTAACGCAGCTAATATACGAATTCGGCATGGCAGTCAAAGCGTAGGGGTGGCCAATGGTCGACCGCGCGATACATTCACTTAGCGGACGGGCAATGCTCGTCCCTACAATTTACACTATATTAATCGATAGAGTTTTTATTAATTATGAATGCTTGGGATTACAATTCATCGCCAATATGGTTTGACAAGCTCACCACGAACGGCTTAACTGACCTCACACTTGTCAGCTTTCCAAATGTAGATGATTTGCAAATCCGTTCTTCCTCAGTCCCGATGCATCGGGTAAGGATGTACCTTTAAAGGGAATAACAGCTTAATAATTCCCTAAAAACAAAAAGGCCGCAAAGTTTGTAGCCTTGCAGCCCTCTCTCTTTTAAATATAATCGCAGGATATTAACGCTTGGTATACTGAGGCGCTTTGCGGGCACGTTTAAGACCGGGTTTCTTCCTTTCTTTAGCACGCGGGTCGCGCGTCAAAAGGCCATCCCCTCTCAATGCCGGCTTAAATTTCTCGTCTTCCTTTAAAAGGGCACGCGCAATACCGTGGGAGACGGCTCCGGCCTGTCCGGAAATGCCTCCGCCGTTTACAATTATGGAAACGTCGAATTTACCCATCGTCTCGGTAACCATAAATGGTTTTGTGATAGCCTTGCGATGTTCAAGGCTTACAAACCTTTGTTCGTACGGCATACCGTTTATCAATATTTCTCCGCTTCCGGGCATAATTCTTACCTGAGCGACGGCTGTTTTACGCCTGCCCGTTCCCTGCGAATAAGTCTTCTTTTTCAAAGTTCCCCTCACACACTATAAAGCAAATTATTTTTTGTCAGCTACCTGACCTGTATGGGGATGGCTATCCCCTACATAGACCTTCAATTTTTTTATCATGCCGGCGCCGAGGCGGTTACGCGGTAACATCCCTTTAACAGCATGCTCTATTACAAATCCGGGTTTGGTTTTCATCATTTCGTCCAGCGAAGTAGTCTTAAAACCACCGGGGTAACCGGAATGGCGGTAGTAGAACTTACCGGTTCCTTTGTTACCGCTGGTGCGAATTTTCTCTGCGTTGATGATAACCACATAATCACCGGTATCTATATTACGGGTGAACATCGCTTTGTTCTTACCCATAAGTAAACGGGCAACCTCTGTAGCCAGGCGACCCAGCACCTGGTCTGTAGCATCGATAACATGCCACTCTCTCTTAATATCCGAAGCTTTTACACTATATGTTTTCACTATTCTCTTCCCCTAAGGATTTATTATAATTAACTTTAATAAGACACAACCCCTTAGCAGGTGCCGCAGGACCGGCCAAACCAAGTTTTCTCGCTAACATTATACTACGAAACTCTTCCTCAGTCATCTTCCCCTGCCCCACCCTGACAAGAGCTCCGATGGTGTTACGTACCTGGTGCGGCAGGAACGAGTTCGCTTTTATGTTAAAAACAACCATCTCTTCTTCCCTGACAAAA
The DNA here is from genome assembly GCA_002419135.1 of Dehalococcoidia bacterium UBA5748. Taxonomy (GTDB): domain Bacteria; phylum Chloroflexota; class Dehalococcoidia; order Dehalococcoidales; family UBA5627; genus UBA5627. The sequence continues at coordinate 1,609 of DIFM01000020.1, forward strand.
CAGGCTTTGTAAACACGCCGTATGGTACTTTTTAATTCCACTCCCAGGTTACTGGTAAATGAAACGAAATCGTGTTCGCCGACAAGCTGCCCGGCTACACTGTTCATCGCTTCCATATCCAGCTCTCCGCTTACCAAAAAAGAATAATCCTCCCAAAGCGGAGACCTCACCCGGCTATTCAAGATATAATATTTATACTCCCGGCTTACAGCCTTACTTCTAACGTTGAATGAATCTTCAACCCTGTAAGCCGCCTTAACCGCAATGTCAACCGGCAGATAATAATTCAAACCGCTTACAAACCGGTCTGACGCTACTAAAGATGTAGTTTTAAAGCTTACTACCTGTCCGGCAGCGTGTACCCCGCTATCGGTTCTGCTGGCCGATGCCACCCTTGTTTTTTCTCCGCTTAAGCGGTACAACGCCCGTTCAAGTTCACCTTGTATGGTGGGAAGCTTTGCCTGTAACTGGAAACCGCAATAATTGTTTCCCTTATATTCGACAATCAGAACAAATCTTCTGATTTCCCTATCATTCGGAGAGAGATTCTCCCCCATTATTTATAACCCTTATTCAAATTTGAAAATAACAGACTAGCCGGACTTCTCAACCAGTTCCAGCTGAACCATAATTGCACCGTCGCCCTGCCTGGGACCAAGTTTGGTGATACGGGTATAACCACCGGGACGCTCTTTAAACCTCGGTGCAATGTCCGAAAATACCTTTTCGACCACTTTCCCATCATAGACAAAGGTTAACATCTTTCGCCTGGCAGCCAAATCGTTGCGTTTCCCCAGCGTAATGGTTTTCTCAGCCAGACCCTGTATTTCCTTTGCCTTGGCTTCGGTAGTCACAATTTTCTCATAATCCAGTAAATCGGTCACCAGGTTGCGGAACATAGCCATTCTGTGTGACGAATCTCTATCGAATTTTCTTCCAGATACTTTATGCCTCATTTTAGCCTCTTCCTATACTTGTTACCTATTCGGCAGATTCTTTCTTTTTATTCTTTTTGGGAACAGAAATTTCCTCTTCATCATCTTCGCCACTATCAGAGCCAATGGTAAAATTCAGTCCCAGCCCCTGAAGACGTTCCTGTACTTCCTGGCGCGATTTCTGTCCAAAATTACGTAATCCTAAAAGTTCTTTTTCTCCGGTACTGACCAGTTCGCCTACCGTAGTGATACCGCTGCGGCGCAGACAGTTCATTGCTCTGACGGAAAGGTCGAGTTGTTCCACCGGCATATTGAATAAATCCTGCGGAATCGATTCCCTTAAAGCCTTCTTTTCCTCTTCCATCTGAGATACTTTGCTGTATCCGACAAACGGGGAAAACTGCTCAACCAGTACAGATGCGGCACTGCTCATAGCATCCGCAGGCGTAATAGTGCCATCCGTCCATATTTCAAGAACCAAACGCTCACGGCTGGAGATTTCCCCCACGTGAATCGGTTGTATACTGAAATTAACCTTACGCACCGGTGTAAAAATGGCATCAATGGGTATAGTACCTACCGACAGATTGTCTGTCGATTCGGCAGCATTAAAACCCATTCCGATTTCAACGTCGAAATCCACATAGAAGCGGGCTTCCGGCGAATCTACGGTTGCCAGATATAAATCGGGGTTCACAATTTCAAAATCCAGAGACGGATTAATATCCCTGGCATAAATCGGACCTTCTTTTTGTTTCTCCAGCGACAGTCTGGCAGGTGTACCGGAAAGCGCTTTCAAACGCAGGGCTTTTACATTCAGTATAAACTCCAGCACATCCTCTTTAACATAAGGAATAGGCGCAAATTCATGCTGAACACCCTCTATCTTTATCTTGGTAACGGCAGCTCCCGGAAGAAACCCCAGAAGCACGCGACGCAACGCATTGCCGATAGTCGTGCCAAAACCCTTTTCCAAAGGCTCGACTTCAAAACGCCCGTAACTGTCGTCACTCTCTTTACAATCTATATTAGATATAGTTAAACCAAACAAACCTTACCTCCTTGCCAGCCCATCTATCTTGAGTAGTACTCAACTACAGACGCTATATTATATTTCGCCTCGATATCATCGGGCGTCGGCAAAGATAATACCTTACCAACTGCTTTTTCTTTATCCAGATTCAGCCATCCCGGAACTGTTTTACTAGCCAGTGACGCCGACATCGTTTTAAAATACTCGCTTTTTACACTGTTGCCATGCCAGCTTATAACATCCCCTTCCTTTACAAAACATGAAGGAATGTCGGTTTTTTTACCGTTTAAATCAAAATGCCCGTGTTGTACCAACTGACGAGCCTGAGCCCTCGAATCGGCAAACCCGATACGGTAGACTACATTATCAAGACGCCTCTCAAGTAACACCAACAGGTTCTCACCGGTGATTCCGCTTTTTCTTTCCGCTTCTGCAAATATTTTCCTGAATTGCCTCTCAAGTACTCCATAGCTGTAACGTACTTTTTGTTTCTCACGCAACTGCTCACCGCGGTCCGATATACGGCGTCTGCGCCCGAGCTGAGGCCCGGGGGCTTTGGGACGCTTATCCAGTGTACACTTGGTAATACATCTGCTGCCTTTAAGCATTAATTTTTCGCCACTGCGTCTGCATTGACGGCAGACTGCTTCTGTATATCTAGCCATTCTTTAGACTCTCCTCCTTTTGGGGGCACGGCAACCGTTATGAGGTATGGGGGTTATATCCCTGATACTGGTAACATATAACCCGGCTGCCTGCAAGGCGCGCACAGCCGCTTCACGGCCGCTGCCCGGCCCCTTAACAAATACGTCAACCTGACGCAAGCCGTGCTCCATAGCTTTATGGGCAGCATTGGTAGCTGCCATCTGAGCTGCAAACGGAGTGCTTTTACGCGAACCCTTAAAACCGGCTGCTCCGGCGCTTGCCTGCGAAATCACATTGCCCGCCGGGTCGGTTAAAGATATTATGGTATTGTTAAAAGTTGCCTGTATATAAGCCCTTCCGCTCGGAATAGACTTTCTGTCTTTTTTACTTACTTTTGCTTTCGCTTTCTTATTAGGTGCCATTTATTTTGTTTCTCCCTTAATACTACGTCTTAGCCATGCCGCGCTTCTGTCCTCTGCCGGCTACCGTCTTCTTAATTCCTTTTCGCGTACGGGCATTGGTGCGTGTTCTCTGTCCATGCACCGGAAGATTACGACGGTGCCGTAAGCCGCGGTAGCTGCCGATATCTATAAGGCGTTTGACATTTAACGTGACTTCTTTACGAAGCTCCCCTTCCGTTCTGTATTCACGGTCGATGATTTCACGAAGGCGATTATTCTCCGCCTCTGTCAGGTCATCGGACTTGGTAGTCGGTTCAATTTCGGCCTTCTCCAATATCTTCATACTGTAGGTCGGACCTATTCCGTGAATATACTGCAATGCATATTTTATTTGCTTATTTTTAGGGATATCAACCCCGGCTATACGTGCCATTCATTCCTCCTTATAGACACCCGTCTAACCCTGACGCTGCTTGTGTTTGGGATTTGTGCAGATATTTCTGACCACGCCGCGTCTTTTAATAATCTTGCATTTTTCACACCTTGTTTTAACTGATGCTCTAACTTTCATAACAACCTCTTACTCATCTTGCCCGGATAAATCCCGACTATTTCAAGCGGTAAGTTATCCTCCCGCGATTTAAATCGTAGGGCGATAACTCTATCAGTACTTTATCACCGGGTAATATTCTAATATAGTGTACTCTTATTTTACCAGAAATATGGGCTAAAACTCTATGTCCGTTTGCCAGCTCCACATTGAACGTAGCATTAGGCAGAGCTTCAACTACCACTCCTTCCACCTCAATCGCTTCTTTTTTACCCATAATATCCAGCCTTATAAGACAGTGAGCACCTCAGGCTCACCGTCGGTAATCGCAATAGTATGTTCGAAATGAGCCGATAAACTGCCATCGGCGGTATATACCACCCAGCCGTCTTTGCCGGGCTTGGTACGCCAATCCCCGATATTAACCATCGGTTCGATAGCTATCGTCATTCCTTTTTTTAATTCCACACCGGTTCCCCTGATGCCGAAATTGGGAATCAGCGGGTCTTCATGCATCTGCCTGCCGATACCGTGCCCGGTGTATTCACGTACCACCGAGAACCCCCGCGATTCGGCATACTCCTGAACAGCTGCCCCGATATCCCCCAACCTGGCTCCGTCACGTGCAGCAGATATACCGGCGGCCAGCGCCTCTTCGGTAACCCGCACCAGTTCAGCCGCTTTGGGACTGATATCCCCTACTCCCACTGTTAAAGCGGCATCCCCCTGGAAGCCATCATATATCGTCCCGAAATCCATCGAGACAATATCTCCGTTATTTATAATTTTATCGCCGGGAATACCGTGAACGATTTCTTCATTTACGGAAACACAAACGCTGGCGGGGTAACCGTAGTAACCCTTAAAGGAAGCTTTCGCTCCCAGCCTCTTCAATTCCCTTTCCGCTATCACATCCAGTTCCTTTGTTTTCATTCCCGGCTGCACGCTGTTTTTCAACACATGCAATACTTCGGCTACAATCCGTCCGGCTATTCGCATTGTGGCGATTTCCTTGTCGGATTTAATTTTTATACTCATAAATTGTTTTCAGGCTTTCTCGTGAAGAGCCTTGATTATCCTCTGTGTTATTTCCCCGACTTCACCCTCCCCGTCAACCTCAACCAGTCTACCGGTATTCCGATAGTACTCAATCAGGGGAGCGGTCTCTTTAAAATAGACCTTCAGCCGGTTTTTAATTGTTTCCAGATTGTCATCCGGACGTTGATAGAGCTCACCGTCGCATTTGGAGCATTTTTTCTGTTCTTCTGTTAAAGCTCCCTCAATGCTGTAAGGTGACTGGCAACTGCGGCACACCCAGCGTCCGCTTAAGCGCCTTATCAGTTCCTTCTCTTCAACCTTAATATAGACTACACTGTCTATATTCTTATTTTCTTTTTTAAAAGCCTCGTCAAGCGCTTCCGCCTGCCCCAGATTTCTGGGGAAGCCATCGAGAATAACCCCGTTTTGGCTTTCAGGCTCAGATAGCTTATTTAAAACCATCTGCACAGTTATTTCATTGGGGACCAAAATCCCCTTTTCCATATATTCCTTGACCTTTTTCCCTAGGTCATCCCCCTGCTCCACAGCCTGACGGAATAAATCCCCCGTCGCTATGGACACCAGCCCGAACTCTTTTGCAACCCCGGTAGCCTGAGTACCCTTACCGGCTCCCGGAGCCCCAAGGAATATAATATACATTTTATTCTCCCTGGCGCTTTTGTTATTTTATAAAGCCTTCGTAACGTCTCATTGAAAGCTGGGCTTCCATCTGCTTCATTGTATCCAGCACCACACCGACAACAATCAGTAACCCAAAACTGGACAGAACCATGTTGCTGACATCACTTAACATACTGACAAAGAATGGCATTATTGCCACAACAGCCAAAAAGAGCGCCCCTCCCCACGTGATACGTTCAATGACACCCGTAAGATAGGTAGCCGTTTGCTTTCCCGGCCTGATACCCGGCACAAACCCGCCTTGCCTTTGAAGAACGCCCGGAAGGTCCTGCTGTTGGAATATAACCATAGTATAAAAGAATGCAAAGGCAAACACCAGCACAAAATAAAGCGCCCAGTATATAATTCCCAGCGGCAAAGCCGTATCGGCACTGAATATCTGCACCACCCAGTACCAGAAGTTCTGTGCTTCTACATCCTGAAAATAGCTGCCGATAATACCGGGAAACATCACCAAAGCCATAGCAAATATCAAAGGTATCATACCGGCAGTATTAACCCTCAACGGTATATGACTTGAACCGGACTGACGATACATACGCCCGCTCTTGAATACACTCTTGGCATATTGAACGGGAATACGCCTGTGAGCTTCCGTAAAGATTACTATCAAAATAGTTGTTGCCAAACCTACAAGTAAGAAGGTAATCAAACCGGCAATCTGTCCCTGCTGTGCCGCTAGAACAGCATCCCCTACCATCTCAGGCAATCCGGCAACTATACCGGCAAATATTATAATAGAAATACCGTTACCGATACCATATTCGGTAATTTGCTCACCCAGCCAAACCAGGAACATTGTTCCGGCTATCATTGTCATAATCATGGCTACCGTTAACAAAACATCAGCCGTAGCTACCGCTCCGGCATTCTGCAAAACAGCCAGTTGCCCGTAACCGGCCAGCCCGGCAAGCGGAATAGTTAGCCAGTGGGTAATCCGATTTATCTTATTTTTACCGGTCTCGCCTTCCTGGGATATCGCCTGTAATTTAGGAATCACCGGCGTCATCACGGTCATTATAATTGAGGCGGTAATATAGGGATAAACCCCCATGGCAGCAACACTGAAGTTCTTCATCGCGCCGCCGCTGAAAAGGTCCATCATTCCCAAAAGAGCGTTATTTTCAAATAAAGCCGCCAGAGCAGCTGAATCTACTCCGGGAAGAGGGACATGCGCTATCAATCGGAATACAACCAGTATACCGAATGTGATAAGAAGACGCCGCCTCAAATCGGGCAGTCTGAAGGCATCAATAGTTGCCTGCAGAAGCCTGGGCTTAGCCATTGTCCACCTCTGTCACCGTACCGCCTGCCGCTTCTATTTTCGCTTTGGCAGCCGCTGAAAACTTATCAGCTTTAACGTTTAAGGATTGATTTAAATCACCGCGTGAAAGAATTTTCAGCGGTTTTTTGGTATTTTTTATAATACCCGCCTCAACTAATTTATCCGCCGTAATCTCGCTGCCGGACTCAAAACCATTAAGGCTGCCCAAGTTCACTAACTCATATTCAGTTTTAAAAATGTTGGTAAATCCGCGTTTACGCGGAAGGCGTTTGATTAAAGGCAGCTGTCCGCCTTCAAAACCCGGCCTTACCTTGTTATTTCCGGCACGCGATTTCTGCCCTTTGCAACCCCTGCCGGAATATGTACCATGCCCGCTGCCGTTTCCACGACCGACGCGCTTACGATCTTTTTTTGAACCCGTTGCCGGTGATAATAATTCCTGCCTCACTAGTTTGCTTCCTCCACTTTAACCAGATGCCTTACTTTCTGAATCATTCCCCTGATAGCATATGAGTCTTCAAGCACAACGCTCTGATTCAATCGTTTAAAACCCAGTGCAGTTAAAGTCCTCTTTTGGTCTTCGGCATAACCGATACCGCTTTTAACCAGTGTAATGCGTAACTTAGACATCCGCAACCTCCTCCGCCACTGCCGTATCGCTTACAATGCCTTTGCGTCGGGCAACTTGCACTTTGGGGTCCTTGAACTGGCTAAGCCCCAGAATAGTTGCTTTTGCCACGTTGGTTTTGTTGGCGCTCCCCAGAGATTTTGTCAGGATATCCTTAATTCCGACAGCCTCTACAACTGCTCTGACGCTGCCGCCGGCGATAATACCGGTACCGGGAGACGCCGGCTTTAAGAGAACTTTCGCCGCTCCGTATTTAACAACTGTTTCGTAAGGAATGGTAGTACCTGATAGTTGAACCTTTATCAGGCTCTTTTTGGCAACAGCGCCGGCTTTGTTGATGGCATCCGGGACTTCAGCTGATTTCCCGGTCCCGATACCTACATGACCGTTTCCGTCACCGGCTACCACAAGAGCACTGAAACTGAGACGTTTGCCGCCCTTGACAACCTTCGAAACCCGATTGAGGTAAATCAGTTTATCGTTTAACACCATTTCCGATGGGTCGATTCTATTTTTTATTACAAGCTTCTTGGTCACTGCTATTACCCTTCCTTAGAATTTTATTCCGCCCTTACGAGCTCCATCAGCCAGAGTTTTAACTCTGCCGTGATATTTATATCCGCCACGGTCAAACACTACCTGTGTTATTCCGGCTTCCAAAGCCCGCTTTGCTACTAAAAGACCGACCATTTCAGCCTGATCTGATTTTTTCTTTCCGTCCGTATCCTTGGCGATTTCAGGGTCGACAGTCGAAGCCGACACAAGTGTGCAACCCCTGGTATCATCGATAACCTGCGCATATATATTTTGCAGGCTGCGATATACACACAGGCGTGGTCTCTCGGCAGTTCCGCTTATTTTTGCACGAACTCTGGCATGCCTTTTATAACGTCCGGCTCTAGCTACATCTTTGCTCACTACTTCTTACCCCCTCCGGCTTTACCGGTCTTACCGGCTTTAAGACGTACAACTTCTCCGGCATATCTGACACCTTTACCCTTGTAATGATCCGGCGGATGCACCCTGCGTACCTCTGCAGCAAATTGTCCGACCTTCTCTTTGTCAATCCCCTGTACTTTTACCTTGGTTTGCCCATCCAGCACAACGGATATACCATCGGGTAGATCAAATTCAACAGGATGTGAAAAACCGATGCGTAAAACCAGCTTTTGCCCCGACATCTCAGCACGGTAGCCGACACCCACGATTTCCAGATTTTTTTCAAAACCAACGCTGACGCCTTTTACCATGTTGTCAATCAAAGTCCTGGTCAATCCATGCATAGCCCGATGCTTCCTGTCATCACTGGGACGGCTGACCGTAACAGTGCCTTCATCCATTCCAATCGTCATTTCGTCATTGAAACAACGTTCCAAAGCGCCCTTCGGACCGGTTACATTAACCTTATTATTCTCAATTTTTACCGCTACGCCCGCAGGCACAGCTATTGGCATTTTTCCTATCCTAGACATATATAATTGTACCTCAAGATTTCTTTACCAGACATAGCATAAAAGCTCGCCGCCGATTCCCTGGTGCCATGCTTTTTTGCCTGTCATAACGCCCTTTGATGTCGAAATTATGGAAATCCCTAATCCGCCGTAAACGCGGGGAATCTCACTATTCTGTACATAAACCCTCAAACCGGGCTTACTTATCCTCTTTAACCCTGAAATCATCGGCTGGTTTTTTTCGGCATATTTCAGGACTATTTTTATCTGTCTTTGCGTACGGCCACCAACAACCTCATAATCAGCAATAAAACCCTCCTGTTTGAGGATTTTAGTTATATACAGCTTCATCCTTGAGGATGGTATAGGGACCGAATCATGCCGCGCCATCCCGGCGTTGCGTATTCGTGTTAACATATCTGCAATTGGATCTGTGACAGCCATCCCCTGTACTCCTTATTATTACATTTAACCAGTCTGTCTACCAGCTGGCTTTTTTTACTCCCGGAATCTGTCCGGCCAGGGCTAATTTTCTAAAACATATACGGCATATACCAAACTTTCTGATATATGCGCGCGGCCTGCCGCACAAACGACAGCGATGGTGTTCCTGTACCGCGAACTTGGGAGCGCGTTGTGATTTTGCAATTTTTGATTTCTTTGCCACTTATTCTTCCTCTTTCGTAAAAGGCATTCCGAGCATTTCCAAAAGCTGCCGGCCTTCTTCATCTGTTCTGGCCTTGGTAACAATCGTAATTTCCAAACCCCTTAATTTATCTACAGCCTCGAAACTGATCTCCGGGAAATAGGTCTGTTCTTTAAATCCGAGTGTATAATTGCCAAAACCGTCGAAACCGTAGCGCGGCACACCGTTGAATTCCCTGATGCGCGGCAGTACGACATTCATAAGTTTATCGAGAAAGTGGTACATCCTTTCACCGCGCAGCGTTACCTTTAAGCCTATAGGCATCCCTGCCCTTAGTTTAAAAGCAGCAATAGACCTCTTGGAACGGGTAATCACCGGGTGCTGTCCGCAGATAGCTACCAGATCTCTCTCGGCAGCTTCCATCGCTTTGGCATTGGCAATGGCTTCACCCATACCGATGTTAATAACTACCTTTTCAAGACGCGGTACACGCAAAACATTGGCATATCCGTATCGTTCCATTAATCCGGGAACAACCTCATTTTTGTATTTCTCTTTCAAAACCGCCATTTAATCAATCACCTCCTGGCAAGATTTACAGTAACGTACCTTCTTGCCATCCTCCAGCTCTTTATAACCAATGCGTACCGGTTTATGACATTTTCCGCAAAGCAGCATGACATTTGATATATTGACAGCCTCTTCCCGTTCAATAATGCCCGCTTGTCTTGCCTGACCGGTCGGACGGGTATGTCTTTTTATGAAGTTTATGCCTTCTACAATAATGCGATTTTTCTTGGGAAAGACAAGTCTGACCTTTCCCTTCTTTCCCCTGTCTTTTCCGGCAATCACCAGAACAGTATCATTTTTCCTGATATTCATTTTTACTAATAACTCCCTACAATACCTCTGGTGCCAGCGAGATAATCTTGGTAAAATTCTTATCTCTCAGTTCCCGGGCAACCGGGCCGAAGATTCTGGTCCCTTTGGGATTACTTTCATCAGCAAGTATAACTGCCGCATTTTCATCAAATTTTATATACGAACCATCCGGACGCCTGTAAGGACATGCACAGCGTACAATAACCGCCTTCACAACTTCCCCCGCTTTTACCTGGGCTTCGGGGATGGATTTTTTTACCGCCGCAACGATTACATCGCCCACTACGGCGTACTTCCTTCCCGTGCCGCCCGGCACATTGATGCACATCAATTGTCTGGCACCGGTATTATCTGCAACTTTAAGTCTGGTATAGGTTTGAATCATCTGAGTATATCCCTTTTAGATTATTTCTTGAGGTTTAACCTCAGCCACTTCTTTTCTGGTTATTATTTCCGACACCCTCCATCTCTTTTCCTTGGAAAGAGGACGTGTCTCGATTATCTTTACTTTATCGCCAAGTTTGCATGTATTAGTTTCGTCGTGAGCTTTATACTTAACAACTTTCTTTAATGTCTTACCGTATAACGGGTGCCGCTTTAAAGTTTCAATCGCAACAACCGCCGTCTTATCCATCTTAATACCTACTACATGTCCGATTCTGACTTTATTATTAGTTTCCATAGCTCTTTCCTACCTTATCCCCAGTTCTCTTTCACGTATAATTGTTTTCAACAGAGCGATCTCTTTTTTTGCCCTGGGGGGCTCACGATGATTCTTCAACTGCTTGGTGGCAGCTTGAAAACGCAGGTTAAAGAACTCCTTATAAGCCTCATCCAGCTTCTTTTTTAATTCCTCGTCCCCGAGAGCTCGTAATTCTTTAACTTTCAACTTGATCTAACTCCTTTTGTTCCGAGCCTCCGGCAGCTTCGGTTCCACTGTCTTTAACCAGGAACTTGGTATGTACAGGCAGTTTATGAGCCGCAAGACGCATCGCTTCCTTGGCTATATCTTCCGGAACACCGCCAAGCTCGAATAATATTCTACCGGGCTTTACTATAGCTACCCAATGGTCGGGTGAACCCTTACCGCCTCCCTGTCTGGTTTCAGCCGGTTTGGCAGTAACGGGATGGTCCGGGAAAATCCTTATCCATACCTTGCCGCCACGGCGGATAAATCGAACCATGGCACGCCTGGCAGCTTCAATCTGTCTGGCAGTTATCCACGCCGGCTCGACTGTCTGTAATGCAAATTCTCCAAATGTGATTGTCGCCCCGGCATTGGCTCTGCCGCGACGGTGTCCTTTATGACTTTTTCGGTATTTTACCCGCTTAGGTTGTAACATTGGTCTCCCCTCTAACTATCAAAATCGGAGGCTAAGCCTCGTCACTTGCATCCTTTTTCTTGGCTCTTGTCTTTACAGGCTTTTCGCCGGTTTCTTCAGTTTTATCAGCTTCCTTCTTTTTCTTTACCGGTTTTTCGTCAGTATCTTTAGTTACCGCTTCTTTCTTTGCCGGTTTTTCAGTTTTTTCCGCGGATGCCTCTTCCGTGGTTTTACTTTCTTTCTTCTTCTTCGGTTTTTCCGCTTTTTCGGTGTCCTCTACTGTAGCTTTTTCGGTCTCTGTTTCTTCTGCTTCATCTATTTCGTCAACAGCTTTTGCTTTTTCCGCTCTTTTTGCCTTTGGCTTTTTAGCAGTTTCTTCTGCCTCAACCACCTCGGAAGCTTCACTCTTTTCCTCTATTTCAGGTTCGTCAATTACATTAAAGGACGATTCATCCATCACATTACTTGAAATTTCAGGGAGAATATCTCCTCTGTATATCCATACTTTGATGCCTATTCGCCCCATAGTCGTATGTGCTTCGGTAATACCATAATCAACATCCGCTCTTAAGGTATGCAGAGGAACCCTGCCCTGATGCATCATCTGACTGCGGGCAATTTCGGCGCCTGCAAGCCTGCCGGAGCATTTGATTTTAATTCCGAGAGCACCGGCTTGCAAGGTACGGAAGATAGACTGCTTCATAGCCCTGCGATAAGCAATACGGCGCTCAATCTGTTCAGCTATAGAACGGGCTACTAAATAAGCATCCAGCTCGGGCTGTCTGATTTCCTGTATATTAAGTTGTATTTTCTTGTCTATAAGCGCTTCAAGGAATCGCCTGACTTCATCTACTCTCTGTCCGCCGCGGCCGATAACAATACCCGGACGTGCCGTATATATAGTTACCGCTACTTTGCTCGCCTGACGCTCTATCTCCACCAGCGAAACGCCGGCTTCGGCATACTTTTCCCGCACAGCCTGGCGAATTTTAACATCTTCCTGTAGGAAATCCGCATAGTGTTTATCGGCATACCATTTTGCCTGCCAATCACGAGTGGTACCAATTCTAAACCCGTATGGATGAACCTTACGTCCCATTAAGCCTCCTGCTCCGCAACAATAACGGTAATATGGCTAGACCTTCTCTTATAACGAGCTGCTCTTCCTCTAGCCGACGGACGAAACCTTCGCATACTCTGCGCTTCGTCCGCGTAGATACTTACGACCTTTAATTCCGCAGGGTCCAGGTGATAATTATTCTCGGCATTGGCCGCTGCCGATTTCACAACCTTAGCCACTGCCTTTGCCTGCGGCGTGGGTGCGAACCTCAGTACGTTAAGGGCATCCTCAACCTTCTTTCCGCGCACCATATCGATAAGCAGCCTCACTTTACGAGGCGACAATCCTGTATTTCTGGATACTGCTTTAATTCTCATATTAAAACCCTGTCTATAACCTTAAATAATTTATTTTTTCCCGGCTTTATCTGCTTTTGATACATGACCCCGGAAAGTTCGCGTAGGAGCAAATTCTCCCAGTTTGTGCCCGACCATGTTTTCCGTCACAAAGATAGGCACGTGTCTTCTTCCGTCATGTACCCCTATGTTCAATCCCACCATCTCAGGTAGTATTGTCGACTCTCGAGCCCATGTTTTTATCAGTACTTTTTGTTTTGAGGCATTTGCCGCTTCAACCTTCTTCATCAGTTTGGCATTAACTGCAGGCCCCTTTTTTATTGATCTAGACATATTACTTATTTACCTCGACGTTTAACAATCATCTTATCAGAAGATTTTGCTTTCCTGGTTTTATAACCCAGAGCCGGCTTGCCCCAGGGAGTCTTTGGACCGGGCATACCGATGGGAGAACGGCCTTCGCCACCACCGTGCGGATGGTCGCGCGGAGTCATTGCAGACCCCCTTACAGTCGGGCGCCAACCCATAAGGCGTTTTCTGCCGGCTTTACCCAGCTTGATATTCTGATGGTCGATGTTTCCCACCTGACCGATAGTTGCAATGCAATCACTGCTCACGCGGCGCATTTCACCGGAAGGCAAGCGCAATAAGGTGTAATCATCCTCTTTTGCCATAAGCTGTGCGGCTGCTCCGGCGCTGCGAACCATTTTTGCACCGCCGCCCGCAATCATTTCAATATTGTGAATCATAGTGCCACCCGGCATCAACCTGAGCGGCATAGCATTCCCCGGTTTGAATTCAGCTCCTTCACCGGTGTTAATAACATCATTAACCCCCAGGCCTATCGGAGATAAAATATAACGCTTCTCTCCATCCGCATAGAATATAAGCGCCAGATAAGCGGAACGGCCCGGATCATATTCAATAGCTGCTACTCTGCCCGGAACACCGACTTTATCACGCTTGAAATCGACGATTCGGATGCGGCGCTTTGCACCGCCGCCGCGATGTCTGACGGTTAATTTTCCCTGGTTATTTCTGCCTCCGCTCTTCTTTACGGACATCACTAACGATTTCTCGGGCTTGCTCTTGGTTATTTCTTCAAAGCTAGCTCCGGTCATATTGCGTCTGCCCGGGGAAGTCGGATTATATGATTTAAGTGCCACTTTTATATAATCTCCTTAAACACCTTCGAATAATTCTATCTTGTCACCGGGTTGAAGAGTAACAATAGCCTTTTTCCAACCGGATACCGCTACCGTACGGTTGCCCATTCTTCTCTTTCTTCCGGATATTCTTATAATGTTAACCGATAACACCTTAACCTTGAAAGCCGCCTCAACAGCCTGCTTAATCTGCGGTTTCGTTGCTTTATCGGCAACTTTAAAGACATACTTTCCCTCAGCCTGTAATATGGTACCTTTTTCCGTTATAGACGGCTCACGTAATACTTCGTATAAATGCATATCTAGTCGCCCTCCTTGCCCCATAATTGCTCTACCTGACGAACAGCCGCCTCGGTAAGTAGCAGTACTTTATGGGAAGTCATATCGACTACGTTCAAAAGATTAGCCGGTACCATTTTTACATCGGGAATATTACGCGCCGATTTTACTGCATTTATTTTCATTTCACCTGTAGCAACAAGCGCCGATTTATTAATGTTTAAAGCGACTAAAACGTTAGCCATTTCTTTTGTCTTAGGCTCTGAAAAGTCGAGTTCCTCCAGGACAATAAGCTCATTATCTCTCAGTTTTGCCGAGAGAACGCTCCTGATAGCCAGGCGGCGCATCTTCTTGGGCATTGCCTGATGATAACTCCTCGGTTTAGGACCGAAGATAGTACCGCCACCGCGGCGCAAGGGGGATTTGGCAGTTCCGGCACGGGCATTACCGGTATGTTTCTGTTGATAAAGTTTGCGATTGCTTCCGGTTACTTCTCCGCGTGTTTTGGTACATGCCGTTCCCTGTCTGGCATTCGCCAGCTGTCTGACAACAGCCTGATGCACTACCGCTCCATTAAAGGGCACGGTAAAGACATCATCGCTGACATCGATTTGTTTAACTACTTCACCTGACATATTGTAAACTGGAATCTGCATATCTTATTTACCTGATTTCCCTATAAGTATTATTCCGTTATTTGCACCGGGAACAGCACCTTTTACCACAAGGATATTGCGTTCGGTATCAGCTTTGACAACCAACAGATTACGTGCAGTAACCCTTTCGTTGCCCATACGTCCTGCCATTTTCATACCCTTTTTTACTCTTCCCGGAGTTGTACCCGAACCAATTGAGCCGGGCGCTCTCCATCTGTCGGATTGTCCATGCGTCTTAGGTCCGCCCGCAAAGCCATGACGTTTTACCACTCCGGCAAAACCCTTGCCCTTGGATATCCCGACCACATCTACGGTATCTCCCGGCTGGAACATGCTGACATCGGCCTTATCGCCGACATTGACGCCTTCGATTTCATCCATTCTAAACTCCCGAAGGCAGCTGAACTCACCGATTCCTTTAAGATGCCCTTTTTCGGGAGAATTCAGTTTTTTAGCCTTTCCGTAACCGAGTTGAACAGCGTTATAACCTTCCTTCTCAGCAGTCTTTACCTGTACAACTGCACAGGGACTGGCATCGATAACGGTAACCGCTTCAGCTACTCCGTCTTCCCTGAATAGTTGGGTCATCCCCAATTTACGTCCTATAATTCCATTTATCATAATTATTACTCTTTATAACTTAATATCTATAGAAACGCCCGACGGTAAATTTAAATTTGTCAGAGCATCTATTGTCTTTGAAGTGGTCTCGACTATATCTATAAGCCTTTTGTGTGTCCTCATCTCAAAAGCTTCCTGAGAATCCTTGTCGATAAAAGACGAGCGGATAACAGAGAACCTTCTGATTCTTGTGGGCAGAGGAACCGGACCAACCGTAACCGCCCCGGTTCTTTCCAGTGCGCCTACTATCTGCTGCGCAGCCTGGTCCAGAATTTTATGGTCGAAACCCTTAAGCTTAATTCTTATTTTCTGTTTTGCCATTTATATTTGCTCCAGATCTAGCTAACTTTCCCCGGCGAGCTTAGATTTTAACTCGCTGGCCAACTGAGCCGGCATTTCTTCATACCGGTAGAATTCCATAGAATGCGTCGCCCTGCCCTGTGTCATGGACCTGAGGTTGGTGGTATAACCGAAAACCTCCGCCAGAGGAACATGACAGCGCACAGTCATAGTGTCCCCAAAAGTTTCTATATTTTCTACGTTACCCCTGCGGGAACTGATATCACCGATTATATCACCGAGGAATTGCCCCGGACTGACTACTTCCATTTTCATTACAGGTTCCAGTATTATGGGCTTGCCCTTCTTAACCCCGTCCTTAAAAGCCATCGAACCGGCCATTTTGAAAGCCATTTCGGAGGAATCTACCTCATGGTAGCTTCCGTCGTACAGGTTTACTTTAATATCGATAACCGGATAACCGGCTACGCCGCCTGTTTCGATTGCTTCCCTGATACCCTGTTCGGCAGCCACAATATAGGCTTTTGATAATACACCACCTTTAATGGTATCGGCAAACTGAAACCCACCGCCACGTTCAAGAGGCTCCATTTCGATACGAACATGTCCGTATTGACCATGGCCGCCGGACTGCCTGATAAATTTGCCTTCAGCTTTGACCGGCGCAGTAATGGTTTCCTTATAGGATACCCTCGGCTGTCCGACCTGGGCTTCAACCTTATATTCGCTCAGTAACCGGCTTACAATAACCTCGAGATGAAGCTCTCCCATGCCCGAAATTACCGTCTGACCGGTTTCTTCATTAAAATTAACCTTAAAGGTAGGATCCTCTTCGGTCATCTTTTGCAGGGCTTCACCCAGTTTATCTCTGTCGGCTCTTGTTTTCGGTTCAATGGCTATCGATATTACCGGTATCGGGAACTTGATGGATTCCAGTAAAACCTGGTTTGACATATCGCATAACGTATCACCGGTGAAAGTATCCTTGAGACCCATCGCTGCTACAATCGAACCGGCATCGGTTTCTTCTATTTCCTCATGGCGATTGGCATGCATTATAAGCAAGCGACCAATCCGCTCCTTCTTTCCGCGCGTAGAATTATAAATCTGTGCCCCTGCTTTTACCTTACCTGAATAAACTCTCAAATAAACCAGTCGCCCGACAAACGGATCGGCTACAACCTTAAATGCCAGCGCCGAAAAGGGAGCCTCGTCTTCTACAGGGCGAATAATCTCTTCCCCGCTCGAAGGTTTCTTCCCTACTACCGGAGGCATATCCATAGGTGAAGGCAGATAATTCATCACTGCATCCAAAAGCGCATGCACCCCTTTATTTTTAAGAGCGCTGCCGCATAAAACAGGAATAGCCTTATTTGCCAGAGTCACTCTTCTGATAGCGGAACTGATATCGGTTGCAGAGATTTCGGCACCATCCAAGTATAAATTCATTATCTCATCATCAAATTCAGAGAGGTTCTCAACAAGCTCGTGCCTGTATTTTTCAAGTTGTTCTTTCTCATTCTCCGGAATATCAACCTCTTGGGGCTTATCATCGGCCTTGCCGCTCATAAACCAGGCTTTCATCTCAATAACATCAATGATGCCCTTGAAGTTCTCTTCTTTGCCCATCGGCATTTGTATTACAAGAGGCTTTGCCTTGAGCCTTTCTTTTATCATCGAAACACATCGCTCAAAGTTAGCCCCGACTCTGTCCATTTTATTTACAAAACAGATTCTGGGAACCTGATACCTGTCTGCCTGCCTCCAAACCGTTTCTGATTGGGCTTCAACACCGGCAACGCCGTCAAAAACTACAACGCCGCCATCAAGAACCCGCAGGCTACGCTCTACTTCAGCGGTAAAATCCACATGTCCCGGAGTATCGATGATGTTGATACGGATATCCTTCCAATGGCATGTCGTTGCAGCGGACGTAATGGTAATACCCCTGGCACGCTCCTGCTCCATCCAATCCATTACGGCAGTGCCTTCATGGGTTTCGCCTATTTTGTATGTTCTGCCTGTAAAAAACAGTATCCGCTCGGTAACCGTGGTCTTGCCGGCATCGATATGGGCTATGATTCCTATATTACGTATTTTCTCTAAAGGGAAAGTTCTGGAAGACATTTTCACGGTTCCTTTTTCTGATTGCACTGTTTTTTGATTTACTATTTCATTATTTACTATGGTTGTAATCCCCAAATCATCACCATCTATAGTGAGCAAAAGCCCTGTTGGCTTCCGCCATCTTATGAGTATCTTCTCTTTTCTTGACCGCAGCTCCCTGCCCCTTCGAGGCATCGATAAGCTCGGCTGCCAGTTTTTCTGCCATTGACTTACCGGACCTTGCCCTGGCTGATTTTAATATCCACCTGATAGCAAGCGCCGTATTACGGCCCGGCCTGACTTCTACAGGCACCTGATAAGTAGCACCACCCACACGGCGGGCTTTTACCTCCAGTAACGGGGTAGTATTACGTAAGGCTAATTCCATAACCGCTACCGGTTCCTTGCCTTCTCTTTCTCCGATGATATCCAACGCATCGTAAACAACACGATGCGCGGTGGTCTTTTTACCACCGATCATCACTTTATTTACCAACCTGCTGATCATCAAGTTGTTGAACTTGGAATCAGGCTGAACTTCATTTCTTTTAACAACTGCCCGCCTTGGCATGCTTCCTCCTAACTAGGCTCCCTTAGCTTTCTTATCCCGTTTACTTCCATATTTGCTGCGACCCTGCTTGCGGTTGGATACACCGCTGGTATCCAGCGTGCCTCTTACAATATGGTAGCGGACACCGGGTAAATCCGGAACACGTCCGCCACGTATAAGCACAACAGAATGCTCCTGCAACTCATGGCCTTCGCCGGGAATATACGCTGTGACTTCCATATGATTGGAAAGCCTTACTCTGGCAATTTTGCGTAAAGCAGAATTGGGTTTCTTGGGTGTAGTGGTCTTTACCTGCACGCAAACACCGCGCTTCTGAGGCGACCCTTCCCCTTTCACCATCCTGTTCTTTAATGAATTATAGGTGTACCTAAGAGCCGGTGTCCTGGTCTTCTTAGTACCCTTTACGCGTCCTTTTCTCACTAATTGATTTACTGTGGGCAACTTATCCCCCTTAGCCAAACAATTTCAAAGGATGAGCTTTTGGCTCATCCTTTACTCGCCAATCGAATCGGCCAGAAATATATCCAGCCAATTACAAATGCTGAGGTGGCTAGCAACAGCACTCTAGTCTAACACAGCGATTAACACCGTGTCAATAACCCTAAGCTCGTAAATATTTAAATAATTAAGACATATAATAGCAGAAAACACCCCTTCTTGACAAATGTTTTTTACGGTGATATATTCCACGTACAACAGTGCAAGAGAAACAGGCAGAAATTATGTTATGTAAAAATACCTCAGCCTATTATACATATTGTTACATGTTTACTTGGCGTCCTGGCGGCGCCCGGGGGATATTTGATTGATCTGCTAAAGCACTAACAATATGTAAATCTTTTTAAATCCTCCCCGACGGAGGATTTTTTATTTATAGTATGGATTTTAAAGGTTTGCAGGATATAGAATAGATAGAAGACGGAGGAATAACAGACATGATTATAATGGAAAAAGGAGCCACCAAAGAACAGATAGCGGACGTAATCGATGTAGTAAAAAAACATGGGTTAAGAGTGGATGTTTCTCAGGGTGAATTTCTAACTATTATCGGGCTTATCGGAGATGAGAGCAGGATATCTTTTGCCAATCTTGCTTTGATGCCGGGAGTAAAAGATGCCCGAATGGTGGAAACACCTTATAAACTCATCAGCCGTGATTACAGCGAGTCTTTTATCGGTAAAGAGCAAAGCCGCATCGTCAAAGTTGGCGACGTCCGTATCGGCGATGACGAGCCGGTAATTATGGCCGGACCCTGCGCCGTAGAGAGCAAGGAACAGGTTTTCCGCATCGCAAAAGAGGTTAAAGCCGCCGGAGCCCGCATACTGAGAGGCGGTATATATAAACCGAGGAGTTCGGTGCATTCTTTTCAGGGGCTCGGCTCAAGCGGTGAAGCCGAAGCCAGAGAAGCACTGGAATGGCTGCGCGCTGCCGGGCATGAGTACGAAATGCCGGTCATGACTGAGGTCAGGGGGGAAACCCAAACAGAGCTGATAGCTGAATACGTAGACATTCTGCAAATCGGAGCCCGGAATATGTACGACCAGGATCTCTTGAGCAGAGTCGGGAAAACCGGCAAACCGGTGCTTCTAAAAAGGCATTTCGGAGCCAGTGTGGAAGAGTTTCTTTCTTTTTCCGAATATATAGTTGCCGAAGGAAACAAGGATGTAATTCTCTGCGAACGCGGGATTGTGCCCGTCGGCAAGGGTAACAGTTACACCAGGTATACCCTGGACCTCGGTGCGGTACCTGTCATTAAAAGCGAGACCTATCTTCCTATTATAGTCGACCCCAGCCACGCCGCCGGTCGCCGCGACCTGATATTCGATTTGAGCTGTGCCGCTATTGCCGCAGGCGCTCACGGGCTGGTAATCGAAGCACATTATAACCCGAAAGAAGCTATTGTAGACGCCAAACAGATGATAACACCCGATGAACTGAAAGAAGTCATCGATGCCTCCCTGCGTATAAGTAGAATAATTAATGATTATAAGAAGAAAAGCATTTAAATGAAAACAATCAAGGTAGAACTGGGAGATAGAAGCTACGACATTTTGATAGGAGGCAGTTTGCTCGACCGGACAGCTGACCTGTTGAGTGAAACAGCCCCTACGGGCAAATGCGTTATCATCACCAATCCCACTGTTGATAATCTATATGGAGATAGAATTAAAAAAAACCTGTTAAAAAGCGGGTTGACTGTCAATCTGCTGACAGTGCCTGACGGGGAAGAATATAAGTCGCTGGACACCGCCGGCAGATTGTTTCAGGAGTTGACAGAGTGTTTTGCCGAACGCAACACACCGATACTGGCACTCGGCGGCGGAGTTATCGGAGATCTTGCCGGTTTTGTGGCATCAACATATATGCGCGGCGTGCCTTTTATACAAATACCCACTACCCTGCTGGCGCAGGTCGACAGCAGCATAGGCGGTAAGGTAGCAGTAGACCACGGTAAGCTAAAAAATAAAATAGGAGCCTTCTATCAACCGAAGCTGGTGATTTCGGATACGACAACTTTGAAAACCCTTCCGCAAAAAGAGTTTGCAAACGGTATGGCGGAAGTAATAAAAAGCGCTGTCATCAGAGACCGCTCTTTCTTTAACTTTATCAGGGAAAACTTGGCTGCCATTACGAAGCTGGAAAATGACATTATTGAAGAAACAGTTTTCCGTGCAGCTTCCATAAAAGCATCCGTAGTAATGCAGGATGAGAGGGATACGGGCTTAAGGAATATCTTAAACTTCGGGCATACTATCGGGCACGCAGTAGAATCAGTATCCCGCTTTAAGATATCTCATGGGCAGGCGGTAGCCATCGGTATGATAGCCGAAGCTAAAATCTCTCTTAAAATGGGGACATTGAAAAAGAATGAACTGAACGAAATTGAGGACCTGATATCGTATTGCGGGTTGCCAACAAGATTATCTGAATTGGACAAGGATAGTATACTGCAGGCAATACAGCATGACAAAAAGGTAACAAACGGCAAAATCAGATTTGCGCTTCCCAGAAACATCGGGGATGTTTATGTAACTGATGAGGTGGAGCCGGCTGTTATCAGAGAGGCGCTGGAAGAATAATATGAAAAGCAAACGTATCTGCGCAGTTATTACGGACAAAAAACAGAACATCTCGCAAATCGCCGGCATGGCGGATTTATTCGAGGTACGCATAGACTTGATTGGCAACGGTTGGGAAGAGCTTGCAACAAGACTGCCAAAACCGTGGATTGCCTGTAATCGCCGCAAAGAAGAAGGCGGCAACTGGCAGGGCAGCGAAGCTTGCCGGATTGAAGAGTTATTAAAAGCGCTGCCATTGGAAGCATTCATCGTGGATATCGAATTGGAAACTCCCGGACTGGACATAATCGTACCGGTTATAAAACAGAAAGCCGGCTGTCTTATTTCATCTCATAATATAAAAGAAACACCTTGCTTCGACGAATTAAAAGATATCGTGTTAAAACAGATTGCCGCCGGTGCCGATATATGTAAGGTAGTTACTTTTGCCAATAGGGATGATGACAATTTTACTGTTTTAAGGTTGATTCCGGAGTTTCCGGGGAAAAGGATTATTGCTTTTGCTATGGGGGAAAAGGGACTTGCCAGCCGTATCCTCTGCCCGATGATAGGCGGTGATTTTTCCTATGCGGCAATAGAAAAAGGAGCGGAGTCGGCCGCAGGGCAGTTAACGGTTGAGGACTTGCGCCGAATATACCGGATGGTGCGGAAATGACACATAACATTTCCACTGCTACCGGAATCTGCGGGCTTATCGGAGACCCGGTAGAACACAGCATATCTCCGGCAATTCATAATGCCGCCTTTAAAAAATCCGGGTTGGATTATATTTATCTGCCGTTTCGGGTAACATCCGAAAATCTAACCGGAGCCGTAACCGCATTAAGAATCCTTGATTTACGCGGATTAAACGTAACCATACCGCATAAGGTTGCCGTTATGCCTTTGCTCGATGAGATAGACGCGGTTGCAAAAAATATCGGGGCTGTTAACACAATTGTAAACGACAGCGGGCACTTGACCGGTTACAATACCGATGCCGCCGGATTCCTTAAATCTCTGGTAGCAAAAGATATTGACCCATCGGGTAAAAAAGCAGTTATACTGGGAGCCGGAGGCGTTGCAAGAGCAATTTCTTTTGCACTGGCAGGGCAGAAAACGGAAATTAAAATCCTAAGTCGCAGCGGGTCGCTGGAACCGGCAGAAAAACTGGCTGCCAACTTATCCCAACATTTTAAAAGTAAAATAAGTGCTGCCGAACTGAGCAAACTCAACCTGAAACAGGCTTTGAAGCAGGCCGATATTCTAATAAATGCCACCAGTGTCGGTATGAGCCCCGATACCTATAATACCCTGGTGCCGCGGGAACTTTTAAAGCCGGGAATGGTGGTTTACGATGTTGTTTACAACCCGCAAAAAACAAGGCTGCTTGAGGATGCGAAAAATGCCGGCGCGGTCGTAATCGGCGGATTGGATATGCTGATATGGCAGGGCGCGTTGGCTTTCGAGCTTTGGACAGGCATAAAAGCGCCGCTTGATACCATGACGAACAAGGCAGTTCAATTACTAAATAAGTCTGCCTGAATATAACCATTGTATTACCTTAGGATAACAACTTATTAATAGACAATTCCCACGGTTGCTCTGATGAAGTGATTAGTTTGTGAAACGGGCGCTATGTTATTATAATATGTATATGATAATATCCGGATTGAAAGCATGAAGACGAACATCGCATTGATAGGTTTTATGGCTACCGGCAAGACCACCATCGCAAAGACTATTGCCGCAAAACTGGGCAAGACTCTTGTTGAAATGGATCTTCTTATCGAACAAAAAGCAGGTAAGAGCGTTGCCGAGATCTTTGAAGATGACGGTGAAATTGCTTTTAGGCAACTGGAAATCGATGTTACCAGGGAAATCGCAGAGCACGATAATCAGGTAATTGCCTGCGGCGGCGGAATAGTATTGAACCGCATTAATATTGACAGGCTTAAAAGAAAGGCTGTGGTTATTCTGCTGACTGTATCCTTTGATGTAATCGAAAAAAGGGTCTCGGCAGGCACAGGTGTCAGACCGTTACTGGCTGGCAGTAATGATAAAGCGCTGGCTATCAGAGAACTGATGTCATTCAGGCAGCCTTTTTATGAAAGAGCGGCGGATATAACGGTGGATTCGTCGAATTTGGGCATTGAAGCGACCGCAGATTATATAATAGATAAGGTTAAGATTTATGAGAGTTAGAATCGATAAAAGCAAGTTACAAGGGAAGGTGATTGTTCCTCCATCCAAAAGTTATACTATCCGCAGCCTGATGTGTGCTGCGCTAACCAAAGGGAAAAGCAGTATTATAAACCCGCTTATATCCGACGATACGGAAGCTGCAGGCGAGGCTCTTGAAAAAGTCGGTATTAAGATAGATAAAAATAACGACCGCTGGGAAGTAACCGGCGGCCGTTTTCATGCCCCCGAAGGAGATATTTATTGCCGTGATTCTGCGGCAACTTTGCGCTTTATGACCGCTCTGTCATGTATTATTCCGGGAAAATGCCGCCTTGTCCCCAGCCCGGCCCTGGCCAAGCGTCCTATCGAGCCGTTAATTACAGCTCTTAACACACTTAAAATTAAATGCTACATAGAAGATTCGGCGATTGTCGTCGATGAAAGCAAGTTTTGGGGTGGGAACGTAAGCATGACGGGAGATGTCAGTTCCCAATTCGTTTCCGCCCTGCTGTTTTTATGCCCTTTGGCAGAAGTAGGCTTAAATATACGCCTTACCACCCCACCCGAGTCTGCCCCTTATATTGAAATGACGCTCGGCTGTCTGAAGGAATTCGGCATAGATATAATAGCTTCCCCTACGCTGCAGTTTTTCACCAGCGATTTCCGAAAATATAAACCGGCGGATTACAAGGTTGAGGGCGACTGGTCCACTGCATCATATTTACTCGCAGCGGGAGCTATGACGGGAAGAACAGAAGTAACCGGGCTTAACCTCAACAGCATTCAGGGAGACCGCGTAATAATAAACCTGTTAAGTAAAATGGGCGCTTCGGTATCGGCTAAAAAAGAAATCACCACTGCCGCCAATTCCAAGCTAAAACCCATCAGGGCAGATTTAACGGATTGCATCGACCTTTTGCCGACCATAGCAGTAGTAGCGGCACTGGCTAACGGACAAAGCAGGTTTTACGGAATACGACGCGCCAGATTCAAGGAATCCAACCGCGTCACCGCCATTAAAGAGGGGCTGGGGAAAATGCAGGTTGAGGTAACCGAAGACGATGATATGCTCACCATCAACGGCGGAAAACCGGTAGGTGCAACCATCGACAGTTTCGGAGACCACCGCATTGCCATGGCATTCAGCCTGCTGGGAGCGGCTGTCGGCGATACCGTTATCGAGGGTGCGGAATGCGTTTCCAAAACATACACTCACTTCTGGCAAACCCTTGAAAGCCTAGGAGCAAAGGTGGGAAAAAATGTCTGACAGCCTTGGCAAGGAGTTCACCATTACCAGTTTCGGTGAAAGCCACGGCAAACTAATCGGCATTCTTGTCAGCGGCTGCCCTGCCGGGTTAGCTATAAGTGAGTCATATATTCAAAAAGAGCTCGACAGGCGCAAACCCAATGACAATGCAGCTTCGACTTCCCGAACTGAAGACGACAAAGTAGAAATCCTTTCCGGTATTTTAAACGGATATACAACCGGCGCCCCGATATGCCTGGCAATCAATAACAAAGATACCCGCTCTGCCGATTATGACAGCCTTCATCTGACACCAAGACCGGGGCATGCCGATTACACAGCTTATATAAAATACGGCGGATTCGGCGACTATCGCGGAGGCGGACGCTTTTCAGGACGGATTACCGCCGGTTTTGTAGCTGCCGGAGCTGTTGCCCGTTTATTATTAAAAACCATCGGCGTTGAAATCGTTGCCCATACTACAGAGATAGGCGGGATAGCCGCAAAATCGCAGCCTATAGATATGATAAAACGGAACAGAAGTGATAACGTCCTGTATTGTGCCGATTCCATAGCTGCAGTTAAAATGATAACAGCTTTAGAGGAGGCATCAGCCGGCGGCGACAGTCTGGGAGGTATTATAGAAGGCATTGCTCTCGGAATTCCGGCAGGCCTGGGAGAACCTGTTTTCGACAACTTGGACGGTGATATGGCAAAGGCTTTGTTTGCCATTCCGGCGGTAAAAGGCGTGGAATTCGGCGCAGGGTTTAACGCCGCCCGTGTTAAGGGCTCCCAAAACAACGACCCACTGGAAATACAAGACGGAAGGGTAATTACCAAAACCAATAATGCCGGAGGCATTCTAGGCGGAATCAGTAACGGAATGCCGCTAATCGTAAGAATAGCCATAAAACCGACTCCTTCCATAGCCAAAAAGCAGCCTTCGGTTAATTTGAAAGAAATGACCGAAACTGAAACTGAAATAAAAGGTCGGCACGATGTCTGCATCGTACCCAGAGCTGTACCGGTAGTGGAAGCTATGATGTCGATAACACTGTGCGACTTTGCTCTGAGAGCAGGAATAATACCGAGGGTAATAAAATGAGTATAGAAGAACTAAGAACACAAATTGATAATATAGATAAGCAAATCGTTGAACTGATAGCCGACAGAAGCAAACTCTCCGGGAATATCGGTGAGCTTAAAAAGCAGGAAGGCTGGCAGGTTCAGGACAGGTTGCGCGAAGAAGCCGTCATAGGAAAGATAAAGGAGATAGCGCGTGAAAAAGGGCTGAAGCAGAACGATATAGAACTCATATACCGCCAGATTTTCATTGCATCCAAGAACATGCAGGAAACTTTTGTAGCCTTCCAGGGGGAACTGGGCGCTTACAGCGAGGAGGCTGCTATAAACTTCTTCGGCTCCGATATCAGGCTCAGGCCTTATGAAACACTGGAAGACGTTTTTAAAGCCGTTGAAAAGGATGAAGCGCAGTTCGGCATAGTACCGGTTGAAAACTCTATTGAAGGCAGTATCAGCAAAACCTACGACCTGCTTCTGGATTCCCCTTTAAAAGTCTGCGGTGAAACGGAATTAAGAGTATCCCATTGCCTGATATCAAATCATGGCGTATCACTGGATTCAATTAAAAAGATTTATTCACATCCGCAGGCGCTGGGACAATGCCAGGCATTTATCAAGCATTTACAGTGTGAACTCGTACCCACGTATGATACCGCCGGCAGCGTGAAAATGATTAAGGAAAAGCGGCTTATGGACGGGGCTGCCATTGCCGGCAAACGTGCTGCCGTAATCTATAATATGAATATCATCAACTGTGATATCGAAGATAACCCCAATAACTTCACACGCTTCTTTGTACTGTCAAAGGAAGACGCGCCGCTTTCGGGTAACGATAAGACATCACTGGTATTCTCTGTCAAGCACAGACCGGGCGCTCTTTATGAATCTCTAAAGCGACTGGCGGATAATGATATCAATATGACCAAGCTGGAATCGCGCCCTACCCGCCAGAAACCGTGGGTTTACAATTTCTACCTGGATTTCGAAGGGCACAGGCAGGATGAAAAAGTAATTGAGATGCTGAAAAAACTTGAAGACTATACTATATTTTTGAAGGTTTTGGGTTCGTATCCCAAGGCTGCCCGGAAGAATAGCAATTAAACTGTCTTTGCGATTTTTCCCGAAGGAAAAGCGAAGCAATCTTTTACGAATAAAAAAAATAAAGTAACTGCTGTTAATCGATAGAGATTGCCACGTGGTTCGGCAGGCTTCGTGCATCCTGAGTTTATCGAAGGACATGAACGGATTTGTCGGGATTCCTCGCAATGACATTTTATTGTATAGCTTGAGCTATAGGAATAATTAAGACTATGACCAAAATAAACAAAATAGCCATTATCGGCGGCTCCGGCAAGATGGGACAGTGGTTTGCCCGCTTACTGAAAGAGGAAGGCAAATCGGTGACGCTTATCGGCAGGGATAAAACGAAACTTGCAGATGTTCAGAAGGGACTGGGGGTTGCCATCAGTGACAGGATTTCGGATATAGAATCGGCGGATGCCGTTATCATATCGGTGCCGGTTGATTGTTTTGAAGAGACCGCCAAGCAGATAAGCCAATTCACTCATTCAAGCCAGCTTATATTCGATGTTACCTCGATAAAATCAATACCCGTCGATCTAATGCACCGCTATATAACCAACGGCCGGATACTGGGCACGCATCCGGTATTCGGTCCCGGTGCCCGCAGTTTAGCCAACCAGAACTTCGTGCTGACACCCACAACACCGCAGGAAGAAAAACTGGCGGCTCAGGTTCTGGACTTTCTCGTAAAACGGGAGGCTAAGGTACAGATTATGACACCGGATGAGCATGACAGCATGATGTCTGTTGTACTGGGGTTGGCGCATTTTATCGCCATCATTTCGGCAGACAGTCTTGCAGGACTGGAAAAGCTTAAAGAAATGGAATCCATCGGCGGAATTACCTATAAAGTTTTATGGACGCTGGTGGAAAGCGTTATTTCCGAAGACCCTGAGCTGTACGCTTCGCTGCAGATGAACCTGCCGCAGTTACCCCGTTTTCAAGAGCAATTCCTCAAAAACAGCATTGAGTGGACGGAGCTTGTTAAAAACAGGGATAGAGATGAATTCGTTCGCAGAATGAAAAGCATCCACGACCAACTGGAAGCTAAAAGCAACAACTTCGGAAAAGCCTACGATAATATGTATAAAATAGCGGAGGGGCTCTAAAACCCCTCTCTCGTTATTACTGTCATGCTGTAATCCCGAAAAGTCGGGATGAAGCATTTGGGGATGGGTGGCAAACTGTAAAAGAGACTACATCAGCAGTTTATCCAACTCCCTCTGGTCGAAGCCTACAACTACCTTATCATCGACTACAATAACAGGCACACCCATCTGGCCGGATTTCTGAACCATCTCTTGTGCCGCAGCACGGTCAACGGCTACATTTAAATCCCTATAAACAACGCCCTTGCGCGTAAGATACTCCTTTGCGCGCACGCAATAGGGGCAGGTGGGGGTAGAATAAACAGTTACATTCTTGGCAGTCATTTAAAAAAGCCTCCTTATCGAATTGATATACATTATTATAGATAAGGATTAAGGCTGATTATAGAACTTTTATCACATTGCTTTTATTGTCATTGCGTATAAATATACAATGATTAAGAATATAACATCACTTAAAATAATATATCGCTTTTTCACTATAAAAATAAAATATTTCGAGATTACTGGGTTTATTATCTTGTAAATCGGATATTTTCTCTTCATCATAATACCCATTAAAATCAAAGCATATGAGAAAACTAGGATTAGTATAATGCCTTCTCTTATTTATATCTTCAAATAAAAGTGTAAACCATTTGTTTTTTGATGTAACTTGGCTACGGTTTGTTCTTGAGGATTTAAGTTCAATAAAAATATGGTTTCCGTTTTCAAATCGAATACCCCCGAATTTGCCTTTAGAATTAACTGCTATTTTTATGTTATCAATATCCAAAATAGCTAAGTCAACTCTACCTTCTGGTAATAATAACTCAGAGTGAAGCCTACGTGTATATACTTTTCTTACAACTTTGGGTGTATCTGTCCCCCAAACAGAGCTTTTCACAATTTCCAATTCGTCACCATATTTGGAAAATAGTTTAGTATAAAGCTCTGCCTGCAAATCTGATTCATTAAGAAACAAGGTTGGAGTACTTTTAAATTTTACCGCTAAATCTAAAATCATTTCCCTAACGAATATAAGGTCGTCTATGATATTAATGCTTCCCATTTAGACACCTTCCAATAATAATTTATTCCATTATAATACACCTAGCCAAAACAATTTACCTAAGAAACCTCTGAAAAAGCCGGTAGTGCTGTATAATTGAAA
>DIFM01000020.1:31247-42222 GCA_002419135.1 Dehalococcoidia bacterium UBA5748
CATTATCAATTCTCGACGCACCAGGTACTGAGGTAGGATGGATTTAATGGACTCTTACAAAGTGTTGACAAACTTGAATAGTAGATTAATAATGACGCCAATGAAATAGTGATCTTATTCGATACTAGAAGGAACAATAGCAGTGAAAGAAGAATCGAAATATGTGGTAATAGAAGACTGGCTTGATGACCCATTGTTGGATACAAAGATAAAATACAGTTATGATAAAGAAATTGAAAGGGAGTTTGGCGAAGAGTTTAGAGATTTAAAGGGTTTTCATTATAGTGTGCGTCTGAATTTGGATGGTGCCGACTATTTTTGTCGCTCTGTTATCGGGGCTTTTTCTATCCCTGATAGTGTTGGTTTGTATTTGTTAGCTAATAGAATGCAGAAGTGGTATTTACAGGCTTTTTTTAATTCTTTAATTTCTGCATTAGATACTCTGCTCCAAGAGATAAATATATGTTACAAGATTAATCTTCCGGTTGAAACAGTCGATTATGCAATATTTAAAACATATAAAGGTAAAATACCTGGAGATTTAATAAAGCATTATAATCTCAATGGGCAGAGTCAATGGTATACTGAGATTTGTTTTTGTCGTAATGTTTCTACTCATCATCATTTCTTGCCTACTACTAGCATGTCAGGTGGTTCTGGAAGTAGGCCATTAGATTATGATTATTATAATGCAAAAATAATCTGTGGACTAACCGCTAATAACGAACCTATACAAAAAGATATTTCTGACTGTATACAGTATCTAAAAGAAACTGTTTATTTTATCAATAAAGCTTGGGCAATTATGTACAAAAAAAATAGTAATCCAACTGTATGTCAGTAGTCTACGCTTTTTCTATCCCTTACCTATAAAATCCGTTACTTCGTTCACAAGTACCGGTATCATTTTTCCTCGTACCGTATGGCTGCAATTGGGGAAAACGCGTACCCTGCAATCACATATAAATTCGGCTGCCGAATATACTTGCTTGTAAGGCACGATGTAATCTTTTTTACCGGCAATCAATAATACCGGCATTAAAAGTTCCTTAAATCTTTCGGTAATTACATTTGTCTGCCCGCTGAAAGTGGCGGTTTTTCTGCCGATATCTATTTTAACCTTCGATAGCGGGTCTTTAAATATGGTATGCGGGTGTAATCGGTTGCTGATAGCCTTCAGTGCCTTGAAAATAAAAGTAACCAAGCCGCCGACAACCTCGATAAAAACAGGATGGGACGTAATCCTGAGCCATAAAGCGATTTCTTTCCCCAGCCCGAAACTGTTTAAGGCAATCAGTTTCTTTATGCGATGCGGATATTCGAGGGCATAGTGCAGTGCCAGACTGCCTCCTACGGAATGCCCCATTATGTAGAATTGCTCTAAATCGATTTCTTTGGCAAAGTCCTCTATAAAACGGATATATTGGGCAATATCGAATTGGTCATTGGAAGATTTGCTTTTACCGAAACCTGGCAGGTCCGGAATATATACGGTGTAATGGTCAGCAAGCTGTATGGCTGTATTTAACCAAGACTCCGCCCCTGCACCACCGCCGTGAATAATGAGTAAAGATTTGCCCTGACCGCCGGTGAAATAATGTGTATCCAATTGGTTTACTGTGATATGTTTGCTGTAAAGTGTATTGTTTATTTTATTAAATTCCTGTCGTAATAAATTATAGATATATGCGTATAGAATGTCTTCATCATATAAAGTACTTGATTTCGGTTGGTTTGTATGTGATTTATGTTACACATCAAACGGCAAAGAAATATAAGTGGTGGCGATTGGAGTTAAAGTAGAAAAAGAGGATTACAATAATAACCGCGGAACGTTATACTCAAGCTATATTATACCACATTATCGGGTCTAACTAAAAAAACATTTTACTTGGGCTTGATTTTATTCCAGGTATTTTCGGTGTTCTCTCAGATGCGTAGCTATATCGATGACAATCTTTAAAATAATTAAAAACAACAGCGCGACCAGCGGAGAACCCAGAAACACAGACAGAAATCCGCCGATGATTATAGTTATATGCAGGATGACAACCCGCCCGTAAGGCTGGAACATCAATTTAGTCAATTCTGCTTGTTGATACTCATTTCTGCCGATGTAATTCTTAAAAAAGGATATTCCGTGGCTGATTAGCAGTGCCAGCACGCCCCAGAATAACTGGTAGTCTAAAACCTGCTGCGTCAGCGTGCCGGCGTTAATAGAATCATCTGCCAGGATACTGCCGAATAGGGCGACCACGAAAACACCGTGTACCAGCGTGAAAATGCCGTAATGCAGGCAGAAAAAGGGAACCGTGAATAATTTTACTGCCGGTTTGGCATTATCTCCGCTGGCAACCAGCATCTTGAGGACAGTATAGAAACCGATGACCAGGTTTTCCGTCCAGAAAAATAGCAAGAGCGGATAAGTCTGCCAGTCGAAGAAAATCACTCCGATTATCGGGTAGAGGTTGGCGATAATCAAAGCCCAAACCGAGGGTTTCGAAAGGGTTTGCCTTTCGAAGAGAGACTGAACTGCAGCCGCTAAACGATTGCTCATCTGATATTATACTTTTTTATTAAAAAGATGTCTTTTGTGAATTGTAGCATAAAAAAGGTGATAAAATATAATATTTACGGTATTTTTTCTTATTCATATAATAACCGATGAAAATGCATCTGGGCGGTGGTATAATCAGTTCGAAAGTTGCACTGGGGAAGGAGGAAAAACCATGTATATAGCAGCTCTTATTTTGACACTGGTAGGCTGGTTGTTTCAGGGGTATGAAACTGTAATCAGAAAAACACACAGAATCAACATTTTTCTTCCGGTAACTTATTTTGCTGCCTGTATTCTCTTTGGTATAAACAGTATTCAAACAGATGAAATCCTGTTGGGTGTTATAGATATCGTTATAGCGGCAATCATTGCGCTGGTGATATTTATTTATATTAGTAAAAGGTAGTTTATTTTCGCATCTCGCAGAAGACCGGGGGAAACTAATACTGTCTTTCGTATTTTAACTCGAAGCCGCTTATCTTAAGAAACTATTGGTAAGCGGCTTTTGTTTTCGATTTTTCACAGTATGAAGGGTATCTATTCCCAGTTCTTGATTACTTTGCCGTCTTTATCTTTCATAACGCCGGCAACTGCCATGATAAAATCCACCAGTGACCAGATGCCCAAACCGCCTATAGTAAAAAGCATTAGTAATCCTGTTCCTATCTAACCCAGGTAGAACCTGTGTACTCCCAAATAGCCCAGAAACCATGCAAATAAAGAAACAGCCAGTCTCGATTTCGGCGATATCTCAGTCGTCTGCATGTTCTCCATATACAAGGCTCCTTTATAAGCGAATTGCAATTAATCTGCTATGTGCGGGATGTGTTGTCAGTGGGGGTGGTTGGGGAAGTACTAGCGAAAACCGAACAGGGTTGGTAAATAGTCTGATGATTGACCAAGTCTAGCAATACAAATGAGTAAAACACAAAATAAAAACCGGCAGCCATCGTGATTAAAGCGATAGTTGCTTATTTTTAAACTAACCTCTCATCTCCCGATAAGGCATATTCAGATGTTAACGGTGTAATAAACGGGGCTCAACCAACACACCATGCCCTAACGGAGATTACAATACCTGAGGGCGGATTGTTATGAAAACGTTCTTCCTGCGTATCGTAGACTCCCAGTATCACGATAAAATAGGCGCTGATAAAACCATCGCCGTCGGCAAGGATTAATTCCCTGTTCCTGCTATCCCTCACTTCCCCGGAATGTGTATCCCAATACATATCCGTAATCTTCAGCTCTAGATACGGCGCCCAGTCGTCGGGAGTGCTGAACCTGGCATTGGTTACTATAGCTTCCATATCGATTGAAATATCTTTAGCGCTTTTAGCAAAAATTATATCCAGAATAATCGACCCGTTAGTCGGGTGTTCTGTTTCCTGCTCTATAACAAAAGGGGCGCTCGCTTGTAAATATAACTCGACATCAACCATGAATTCTTTATTATAAACATAGGCAACAACGTTTCTACTATAGGGTTCCGGTTCTTCTTCTGCCTCTCCTATTTCTATTATGACACTGGCATTTTGGGAGGAGTTGATGACTAAAAAGTAGAGATACTGCCCATCGAACACTGAAACCGAGGTAGGCACCGCGTCGATATTTGCTTTTTTAAGATAACCGCTGCGACTGTCATCGTCGAATAACGCGTACTGTACATCCAGACTGTAAACTGTAGCATCGGTGGCTTTGACAGTAATCGGGATTATAAGGTCTTCAGAGCTTGTGATTTTAACCGCCATCAACGCTGCCGCATAGTAAGAACCGACCTCAACCGTTTGGACAAGACCGGGCTTCTTATCGAGGTCCAGTTCCAGTTTATACTTGGCGATATCGCCGGTAATATTAGTTTTTAATGGTTCCACCCATGAGTTGTTATCGAATATCACTGTCCAGACGAAATCTTTATATACCTGGATAAGCGAGGTACCTTTGGTGTTTAAATAAGCGTTTAAATTGTTTTCGGCAATGCTGCCGCCGCTTATCACATATTCGAACATTTCTTTGAAATCGTATCCGCAATCGACCAGGTATTTGATGAAGTGAGCTGTCTGATACATATGTTCGGTATTTCTGTAGCTGATACCGGTATTCAGGTAACTGTATGGAAGTTTATCTGATAAACCGTAGGCAGTTGCAATGTAAGCGGCGGCATAATCCGCAGTTGCTTCCATGAACCACCTGTCCTGGTCCATCTTGGCAAAGGTGACATACTCATTCTGAACGGCATGGAACATTTCGTGGGCGACTGCCATTTTCAGGTCTTTTTCTAGGTAATAGCTGGTCGGTATTTCAATGTTTTTAGAGAACCAGCCCCACTCTGCCTCTCTTTCCTTAAATTTGTCGAAAGCATCTATATAAACTTTGGTATGTTCCGGTATCTTTAATCCCAGTGTATCTTCATAGGCTTTTATAGCATCGTACATACCGGTTCTGGCGATAGCCGCATATTGATAAATCAGTTCGCCCGGTTCCATACCATCCATGAGAGGGGCATTGACGTCTTTATTAAAGTAGATGGTAAAATGCGGGCCTGTCGAGGTCACATATTTTTGATCTTTAATAAATAAGGACCACAGGCTTAAATGACCGGTTTTGACAATTGCTGTAGAATTGGCTTTGTTTATCTCAAAATCCACTTCCTGCCAGGCACCGTAATCTTCGTTAAAATATGCTATTGCGACCTGAGTGCTTTCATCAAGAATATCACTCAGGTCGTCTTTGTCGTAGGAAAATGCGATGGTTATTTCACCACTGAATTCCGTTGTTTGCGATGTGGTAATTTCAAACAGGCTGACGGGGTTAAAACCCTCGAAATCCAGGGGGATACGCTCAGCTAATTCATTTATTTCAAGTTTAGTTCCTGCAGAGAGTGTATTAGCCGGGATAAACACATTTACCTTTCCTTCAAGGCCGGCGGTATATTCCTGAGCCGCATTCGAAACGGTAATACTGGTACCGGCTAACTTTGTAGTGGCAATGCTGGTTTTCACGCTTGAGCTTGAAGAAGTTGTTTGGGTACTGAGAGCAGAAGTTGTACTCTGTGATTGAGTAGTGGTTTCATCATCTTTACCGCACGCTGCACTGCCGAACAAGGTTGCGATTAACGACACCGCCATTATACATGAAAAAAGCCTTGTTTTGATCATTATTAAATCTCCTCGATGATTTATTAAAACATCATATAAAACGTGGGTATTTATTAAAACCGGGGCAAATAAACCATTTTGCCCCGTGTAATAATTTTTTATTATATAGTTTTTTTATAATTCTGTCACGCCTATGTAAGAGTCCATAACATATTGAACTTAAAGATAAAATTAAAAATCCAATAATAATTATAAATAATTTTCACGAGGCCGATATCGGGATTAAAATACTGCTATTTGTAACAGGGTGAAACATATTGGAATAAATTATTTAACGTCGCTTTCATAAACCAGCGAAGTATCATTCAAACAGGGATTCATATTCTTCGTAGCCTTCTTCGAACAGGTTATCCTTTGGAATAAAGCGCAGGGCGGCAGAATTGATGCAGTAGCGTTTTCCGGTGGGCTGCGGTCCGTCATCGAAAACGTGCCCCAGATGCGAGTCGCCGTATTTGCTTCTGACCTCAACCCTCTCCATCCACAGGCTTTTATCCGTCAGCTCTATAATATTATCCGCTTCCAAAGGTCTGGTGAAGCTGGGCCAACCGGTTCCCGAATCGAATTTATCTGTGGAACTGAAAAGCGGTTCTCCCGATACTATATCTACATAAATGCCTTCCTCGTGATTATTCCAGTATTCGTTATTAAAAGCCTGTTCCGTGCCGTTTTCCTGTGTAACTTTATACTGCAACGGGCTCAATATATCACGCAGCTCTGCAACGGAAGGTCTGGCAAAATCCTCCCATCTTTTCTGTTCTTCCCATAAATTATTAAGATA
This sequence comes from Dehalococcoidia bacterium UBA5748, assembly GCA_002419135.1. Lineage (GTDB taxonomy): Bacteria > Chloroflexota > Dehalococcoidia > Dehalococcoidales > UBA5627 > UBA5627. Next base: position 37,741 of record DIFM01000020.1, read on the forward strand.
ATCCTCGCGTCCCGATGCCTGTTTGTATAAACAGTACCTTACAGAAGATTTTTTATGATAATCCTGATGATAGTCTTCAGCCGGATAGAAAACAGTATAGGGTAACACTCTGGTGGCTATCGGTTTATCGAACCTGCCGGAATTATCAAGTGTTTTTATCGACGCTTCCGCAGCCTCTTTTTGGGCTTCGCTATGATAAAAGACAACCGTTTGGTACTGCGAGCCGCGGTCCGCAAACTGCCCGCCTTCATCGGTCGGGTCGATGTGCCTCCAAAAAACGTCCAGCAGTTTTTCGTAACTTGTCTTTAGAGGGTCATATGTAATCTGTATTGCTTCGTAGTGTCCGGTAGTTCCGGAGCAAACCTGCTCATAAGTAGGGTTCTCGGTGTTTCCGCCGGTATAACCGGTTGTTACATCGATTACACCGTCCAATTCCTCGAAAGGCGGCTCCATACACCAGAAACACCCGCCGGCAAATGTTGCTTTTTCATAATTGTCATCGATATTTTTATTCATATAATCATCCTCCGATGTATTTGTACAGGAAGAAAACATAACTGTAGCAGGCAAAAATATTATTGCTATAAACGAAAGTATATTCTTCATACTAATCACTATTATCCCAAGGAGAATTAATCTTATCCTGTAATTCATTCTACAGTTAAAAATTTAATTTGTATGTGATGTATATTACACTCGGTATTACAGAGTTGAAACCGGATATTAAATAAAGAAGCAGCAGACAATCATATGACTGCCCGCTGCCACTTGTTTGCTAAAGTATAGATGTGATGTTTTAATCTATGGCTGGAAAGGGGGTGGGTCCTGTATCTGGACCTGATTGACACTGCCCTGACCGTTGTCACCCCTGACTTTATCTCCGCCGGCGCTCACTGTAGACGTTGAAAGAATAAAAAGTACCGCCACTAAAACCAAAGCTATCAATAACCTCTTCATATTGCCACTCCCGTATTTTAATCTATACTGCCATTATATTTGATGAAATGTGTATTTATAATAGTACTTTATGGCGGAGTATCAACAATTAAGATATATAAATAATAAATTAGCGGCACCCGTTGTCGAATTGCCTGCGTTTTATATCAAGCTAGGAAGAACGGATCATTACCAGTGTCATTTTAAACCGCTGTGTTGCCCTTAATGAATGAGGATGGTTTGCCGGCATAATTATAAATTCGCCTTTACTGACCGGTAAACTTTTTCCGGAGATGGTAACTTCAGCTTCTCCATCGACAATATATACGAACGCGTCATACGGAGCAGTATGTTCACTCAATCCCTGCTCTTTATCGAAGGCAAACAACGTAATGGTTCCCGTTTTCTTATCAACGATGGTTCTGGATACTACCGCACCTTCCTGATAATCGATTAGGCTGTTTAATTCCAATGTTTTGCCTGTCAGTGTATTTGTATCCATAATTATTTACTCCCTGTAAATTAATTGATGAGCAGTAGAAAGGCGGTGGCGACTGCTTTCATAAAATAATATACCATTTACCCTTATCGGTGTGGTAGCATTTTAATAGAGTCTTAACGTGAGATAAACAAATTGGGAAGGCAAAATGGAATTAATGCTGGTACTGGGATGGCTTATTAGGTTAGCAACTATCTGTATTTCAAATATTAAATGCTTCTTTTAGCTTCGCCACAAATGCGGCTCGCTGTTCGGCATCGGCAGTATCGGACTTTATGGCTTTCCATGTTTCGGGGCAATTTTTATAGGATACACCCACGATTTCATGGATTTTGCGGTCAATCTCCTTTTTATTATCCTTAGTTACCGTAATCCCCGCTTCTTCCAGCATAGATTGCATATGTCTGAAATAGCACGACATACATACCTCCATATTCCGGTCATTTAATTTATATATAGACTTTCTACCACTTACCGAGGTCTTTCATTGTTTGAACAACCATCCATAAACCGGAGGAAGCACTGGTACCTCCCATAGCGGAAGCAACCGATGCGGCTTCGACTATTTCTTTTTTGGTGGCACCGGATTCTATCGCCATTTTCGTCTGGTAAATAATGCAACTGGTACATTCTATACGTATCGCCATAGACATAGCCATCAGACGCTTAACTTTGGTACTCAGGGCTCCGTCCTCGTATATCATATCGTTAAATCTGTCTCTGGCGGCATACGCTTCCGGCAGTTCGCTTTTGAATTCTTCGACCAGCTTATCTATCTCCTCCAGGTATTTTATGCGGCTATCCATAGTACAGTTCTCCTTCAATGTTATATTGAGGTAGATATTAGAGTAACACAATTCGTGGGCGAAGTTAATAATGGGCATTGAGTCAAACAAGTGTAAAATGAATTATAAGGTGTGGAGATTGAATTTGTTCAAATTACCGTTAATTACTTTGGTAATCAACAATATTCCATATATTTTTTAAAAAAATGTGCAGAGTATTGACAATGGTTTATTGCAGGTATAATACTGGAATTAGCATAATACGAGGAAACAAGAGTGAAAGAGGTTATTTAAGATGAGACGTCTATTTTGTGCAACCATAACAATCCTGCTTGTGCTCTCAACTGCACTATCACTCGGAGCCGAATGCTCGTCATCTTTTACTACCGCTAACATCAGTGAAGCTACAATGGCATTATCGGTGGATAACGATGCAAAACCGCTGAACCCAACTAATAAATTCTATGAGGATACTCCGGTAATTTATTGCTCTTTGAAGGTTTCCAATGCCCCCGTAGCCACCGATATAACCTCCGTCTGGGTATATGTGAGGGGGGAGCTGGAACTGGAAGATCATGAAATTGACAGTTTTGGAATGACGGTAGAAGGCACCACTTACGTCTATTTTTATATGAACCGTCCCACAAATAATTGGCCGCTCGGCGAATATAAACTGGTTTTTTATTTGGATGGAAAAGAAGCGGAGAGCCTGCCTTTTACTGTACAAGCGAGATAGATAAGAGCCTTTCATCGTGCGCTTCAGAAGAGGTAGCGGTCGGGAATAACCAAGTTGTTGGACAATATACTGATATAAATCAGCTATAGGGGACTATACCTATCGGAAAAATGAAATACATTACGATAGATGGTATGCTTAGGATGATAAGTAAAGACTCTGGTAGCTTTATATTATTTCCAGCAGATCTATTTTAAAGGTTAAATCCTTATCTGTTAAAGGATGATTGGCGTCTATCGTCACATTATCATCGGAAACATTAGTTACCCTAACCTGTGAGGTGCGTCCTTCACTGTTTGTTACTGTAAGGTAATCACCAACTTTGACATTTTCTCCGCCCTGTATCTGGCTGCGTTTGATTGTGATTATAAGGTCTTCCCTGTATTCTCCGTAGGCGTCAGCCGCCGCAATTGTAATTGTTTTGGATTCTCCGGCTTTCATCCCTATTACAGCTTCTTCAAAATCTGCCAGCATAGAGCCTTTTCCGATAATAAACTCAAGCGGTTGGTTTCCAACTGTTGTTTGATATACAGTGCCGTCTGACAGAGATAAAGTATAATCTACCCGTACGGTATCCCCGTCTTCGGCTACAGCAGAGCCGCAGGCAGACAGCATGAATGCTCCCGATAAACAGCCACATATTAAACTAAGGACAAGACAGATATTTTTCACTATCAAGCACTTCCGTTAATGTAATTAGTTAGAGGCTCAATTTATCTTTATAGCCCCGGCAGGGCATCTTCGTTCACAGCCGCGCAGTTTGTCGCATCTGGTTTGGTTGGATACGGCGCAGGTATTCGACTCTTTATCCAAATACAATATTTGCTGCGGACATATTTTTATACAAACACCGCAGCCGGTACAAAGCTCTTTGTCGATAGATACGATTTCTTTCATTATATTATAAAAAGTGGCAATGCCGTAAATTTTTCACTTTCCTTTGTCTGTTATATTTATCTGCAATGTTAGCCTCAAAATATTAGAGGTAATTGCCAAAAGACCGATTATCCTTTCATATAAAACCTATACCGGAAGTTTATGCAGTTTTCTTATCCAGCTTCAGTGCCGCAAATTCAATGATAACGCCGTATATTATGCCGGCAATGAATCCGATAACATCTTGAAAACCGGTGGAGCTGTAAAAAGCGAACGAAACCAGTAAACCCAAAAGCGCTCCACGCCCGATGGCTTGAATTGTAGTAAGCCTAAACACTGCCAGACCGATGACGATGCCAAGTAGTAAACGGTTGAACCAGAAAGAAAAAAGATAAGGAGCTTCATGTTCAAACCCCGTCCTTAACTGTGCTCCCACAATACATACGATACCAAGTAAAGCGCCTGCAATAACGCATATTAACATTCTTTTTGTGAGCATACTTTTAACTGCTCCTTTGGGTATATTACCGGTTATTTTATAGCGATTGCTGCTACTTAAGACGAAGAATTGATTATAACTATTATATCACGTCGAATTCTTGTTTGTTTTATACCTATATTAGACAGTTACTGTCTCAGAATTGTAGGTT
>DIFM01000005.1 GCA_002419135.1 Dehalococcoidia bacterium UBA5748
CGTGAGGTCGAGGGATGAAGTTCTCCCTACATCTTTTCGATAGGGGTATTTAGTTTTCTTTGCCGAAGGACTAAAAGATGTAGGGCAAACGAAGTTTGAAACAGGCTAATACCCCGACCGTAAGGTCGTGGGAAGTTTATTTTTTTAAGAAATGTTGGATGATATATATATGAGAATGTGGCTTGTAGACCCCGAAAAGATGTGCCGCCAGCACCTTTTAGGCGAGCATGTGGAACTGCATATGCTGGAAGGCTGCTTGAATAAGGGGAAAAATATTAGCGGATTTATAGAGAACGGTTTTGTTGACCCCACCCTACTACTACCCCGCCACGACGAACTGGCTAGAGAAATGGAGGAACGGGGATACAACCACTGCTCCCCTGTCGGCAAAATACCGCAGACCTTACAAAAAGGGCATATCGACCCCGCAGCCAACAGGGTTGAGTTGTGCCGGAGATGTGCCGAATGCACAGAGAGATTTTCGAATCCTTAATAATGGATAGTTAATAATCGTACCTACGGCGACAGATGTCGGCAATATTTTTCCTTCTTTGGAAAAGAGGGAGTGAGGGAGATTTGACACATTTCATGCTATCCATTCGGATAACTTGCCAAAATCCCTCTTAATCTCCCTTTGCTAAAGGGAGAGAAGCGCAGAGTGGTATTCTTTACCTGTATTTACAGTTGTCGTTGTGAGAAGTTTCTCCACACTGTCATTCTGAGGTGAAGCCGAAGAATCCGGGGCTTATCGAATGGCATTCAGATGCTTCGCTACGCTCAGCATGGCAATAAAATATTCCGTTCGCCCTGGGCTTGTCGAAGGGTCAAAAGAACGAAAGGAAACACTTTTAGCCAATCATCGCCGTTATGGTTCGACAAGCTCACCACGAACGGCTCTCGCTGATCCCACGAACGACTGGGGCAATAATCCGCGCATTCTGGACAGGTAGAAAGATTCGAACGGCTGAAGTCATTTCCCTTTCAAAACCCATTCCGCAAAGCGTCGGTACGAGCGGTCGAAGGTCTTTTCTATTTCGGCGGGAAAAAAGCAGGCCGGTAACTCGTCGAATTGCCTGTGATATGCTATACATTCACAGCATTTGCCTTTTCGCGGGCAGGGCTCGTATGTGCAGTTGCACTTTGCCAGATTTGCTTTTATATTGCATTCCATAGAGTTTTATCCGTAAACCTTTCTCATCTCGCGGGAAAGCCCTGTCAGCAGTTCCAGAGCCAGTATTGCCACTTCCTCTTTTACACCTGCCAGTCCGCAACTGGGTGTTATAAGCCCATGCTCTACCAGTTGTTTGAATGTAATTCCCTTGCGGGTAAAAGGCGCCATTGCCTCCTCCAGCCGGTCTTTCAAGCTGAAAACATTTTCCTTTTGAATGCTTGCTTCGTCTGTCGGTATTATACCCCAGGCGACAGCTCCGCCTCTTTCGAGGAACGTTTTTACTTCCGCAGGGTACAACGTCAAACTTTCCGCAAAATTATAAGCGTCGAAATTCAGAATATCGATACCGGTGCTCAAAATAAGCGACCAGTCGGTATTGCCGCAGCAGTGTATTCCTTTCAAACCGCTGATTCCGTCCATCACCTCCTGCAAGAGGGCAACAATCCTCTCTTTCGGCAGCGAAAAGAAAGCCGAACCATAGGATGTCATCGCCGGCTCGTCGATAAAAATGATAGTATTTTTCGAAATCTGCCTAAGCTTCTTCTCCTGCCAGCCTGCCTTGAGCCTGAGCAGTTTTGCGGAGGCGTCGGACAACACTTCATCATAAAGTATGGCTTTCCCATCATTGCCTTTTACGCTTAAGCCCCAGCTCAGAGGTCCGGTTACCTGCCCCTTTACGGCAAGCGGAGATAAATTCGGCTGTCTTAAAAGTTCGTAAAGGCCGGAAGCATAATCCTCAGAAATGGGGAATCTATCCGTATCATTCTCAAGATAAGCCATATAGAGTTGTTCCAATTCCCCACTGTGGTCGCCGCTATTGTCTAAAAGCAGGTCGCCGCCCTTTTCAATAATGCCGGGAAAACCGGTGCTGAATTGTACCGACATTCCCTCTTTAGATGAGCGATTCGGAAGTTGAGGCCAGCAGGGGATATCCTTTAAAAAGCCGGTAACTATAGCGCATGCGTCTTTAGCGTCTTTATGCGGCAGGCTCCCGATGATGGTTGGCAGTAAATTAAACCTTGTGTCTTTCATATTGTATGTATTTCCCTGTAATTAAATTAGGTATATTGTACCATACCCGGATACTATTATATTATATTAAAATACAGCATTGCTGCATATTGAAAAAAACGTAAAAAAGCAATGCCGTGTTATAATAGGGAGTTCTGTATTTTAGCTGGAAAAGTGCAATTTGTAAGCTTACAATGGATGTATTAAAGACCATAGTGCAGTATATAAAAGAAAATCATCCCGAGGCCGGCTTGCCGGAGGCGGATGGCATCTGTTATAAAGTCGATTCAGATAGCAGGAGAAAACTTGGATACAGCCGCAGTGTTTACAGCGGAGGCGGCTGGGATATCAGTATCGGGCGTCCGGTAACACCTGAAAAAGTCTATAATGTCAAAGCCGAATATGACAACGGCGATATTGTATGGGTTGGGCGCGTAATAAACGGAAAGGTGGAGGAGAAAAGTTATGAGAATAATTCATGCAGATGAAAAGCCATATTTAAGCGATACTGCGAACAGGAAGTTAAACAGGATTTTCAATAACCGTTTCTCTTCGTTTATTTTGTGCTTGCTTTTCATTTTTATATCCGTCTTTTCCGCCCCTGTTAACATCGATGCGGCGTCTGCCTGTGACTATCCTGTAATGAGAATTACCCAGCAGGAAAAAGCCCTGCAAAACAAGCTGTTTTTATCCGCTCCAAAAGCGGTTATCGACCGCCAAATCCAAAAGCAATTGCAATCATTCGAGAGCGGAAGCAGTTTCAGTCTGCTTCCGTATCTGTATTATATCCCTGAGGAGCGCGACCAGGGATACATTGGCAATTGTTGGGTCTGGGCGGGAACCGGCTGCATGGAAATCGCCTTAAATGTTCAACTCGGAATTACCGACCGGTTGTCCATCCAATATTTAGACTCACTCTATAACAACGGTGAGGGTGATGATTGGGCTGGTAACGGCGGTTTCGCAAGTTCCTTTGCCGATTTTTACGATGAGCATCAATTTATCATATCCTGGTCTAATATCAATGCCCATTATCAGGATTATGAAAGTTTGGATGGCGCTGCAATATCCGCGGACGAAATTGCTGTAAACTCTGGATATCTGGTCGAAAGTGTCGATTATGCCCAAATAAGAACACATAGGGTTAGTGAGGACGCCGCCATAATGGCAATCAAGAATATTCTGAATCAAAACAAGGGTATATTTTTTGCTTTTTACCTGGCGGATGATGAAGATTGGAGACAATTTTACGATTTCTGGAAATATGAAGCGGAATCTTCCATCTGGCAAAACGGATTTTCCGATGGAAAGGATTGGAATGACGAGGAAGGCGGCGGGCATGCCGTTCTTTGTGTCGGTTATGACGACAGCGACCCCGACCCGGCAAATCACTACTGGATTATGCTAAACAGCTGGGGAATTAATGACGGAAGACCAAATGGTTTATTCAGGGTATCGATGCACTATAATTATAACGATGCCGATTCTGACGGCGATTATAATACTTACTGGCAGACTGTGGAGCCCGTATACCTGGGTGCGCTGGACAAAGCAGTCGACATATTGCCCGGGATACCGAATTTTAACAACCCGAAGGTTATTACTCCCGCAATCTGGTAAAGCATTAACCTGTGTCTAAAATACTGATAAAAGGGGGCTTTTGCCCCCTTTTATACCGGTTAATTTAGGATAGGGGTAGCGGGTGCAGCGGCAGGTCATCATAGAAAGAGGGTCCTTCGTTTATCACATCCGTAGCGGCATTTATAGAATAGACCGTATCTCCTACAATCGCCACATTCCAGGAATAAATATAATTCGAATCCCAATCGATGCAGGCAGACAGGATATATCCGTCTCTTAAGGCTTTAACCTGCAGGATATATGCTTTCTCCTGGGATTTTAGTGAAGAGTAAGCGTCGTTTGTATCGGTATCGTCGTTTTCAAGCCAGGTTTCCAGTTCTTCCAGCGAATTGAAGTGCCTCGGGTCTTTAATGGTGTTTAATTCTTCGGTAAGTACAATATTGGCATCAGTTAAATCGCTAATGTCGGCATAAGCCTGCGCCAGTTCCGTGTTTTTTTCATCCAATTCTGCCTCGAGGTTTAAAATCCTTAATTCTGAATCAGCTAAATCCGATTCCAACTGCTCGATTTCGTCCAGCGATGCATTTAAATCATTTATGGTAGCTGTCAATTCCGTTTGCAGGCCGGCAGCGTGCGCCTGTTCCGCTGCCAACTGTGTTTGCAGTGTAGCTATATTATTTTCGAGTGTTGCCACGTTATTTTCGAGTTCTGCTATATCTGCTTTTGCCTTATTTAAATTGCTGTTTTCAATGCCGTACAGAACTCCGACAGCAATCAGACCTATCGCCAGCACCGCTATAACTATAATTTTCCAAAAGCCGGTACCGCCGCTCTTTTGCGGGGGATACTTATTAATGGCAACCGGAGTTTTGGTAGGAGGTATCGGAGGAACGGATCCCTGTGCTTCAGATGCCGCCATTTTTACCGGCTCCTCCACATTTCTATATCCCTGCTCTGCTCCGCACTTCCCGCAGAACTGCTCATTTCCTTTCAGCTCATTTCCGCATTGATTGCAGTATGGCATAAGATTCTCCTAAAAAATTAGTCCTTCTATTTTAGCACAATTGGCTATTAACAGGAGAAGAGGGGAATGTCATCAAGGTCCATAACTGTCATTGCGAACGTCTGTTATCGGGACCTGCGGAAATAACATCCAAAAGAAAGTGTCACCCTGAACGAAGTGAAGGGTCTAAGTCCATTCGATAAGCCTTGGATTCTTCGTTAAAACTCGGAATGACATTTTTATTTATTTTAACTCCTCATACTGCGCCGGAAGAGGAAAGTGCCGATGATGAAAACAACCACCGTCCAGACAACAAGGAACAGGAAATCCCCGCCGATGGCTTCCATGCCGACACCTCTGGTAATAACGGCGCGTGAGGCGCTGACGGCGTGGGAATAGGGGAACAGGTCGGCAAAGAAGCGAATATATGACGGCAGAAATTCAATAGAAAACCAGACGCCTGATATCATTGCCAAAGGCATTGAGAACAGCCAGCTTAACGGCTCACCCTGATTCTCCGATTTGGCAAGCGAGGCTACTATCATGCCGATACCGATACTGCATAAACCGGTCAGTACAAAAATAGCGAATGCCAGCCAGATATTGCCGACTATATCCATGCCGAACAACCAGCCGAGTAGAATAAATAGAACAACCTGTATGGTGGCGATAATTGCCATACTCAGTGAGTAGCTGGCGATAAACTCCCAGGGGCGGGCGGGGGTGGTCATCATGCGCTGCAGGAACCTCGTCTCCTTGTCGCGCAGCATAATACGTCCGGCGGTCGGTATCATTATCAACAGTCCGAAAATGATAATCCCCGGAGCTATAAAATCCATCTGCGTTATTTTGGACTCGATGTTTATCGGGTTGGTATTGATGGTAATCGGTATTTCGATTCCTGCATACGAGCGCATTATAGAGTTAATTATTGAAATGACGTTCGACGATACCGACAGATTACTTTCATCATAAGTAATATCGAGCTCTATATTTCCCGGCATCTCTTGCCATATCATGGCTACCTGCTCTCCGAAACCTTCGGGAATGACAATATAGGATGAAATGTTTCCCTGTCTTAAGTCTTCCAGCGCATTGTCGGTGTTAGGGTAAGCGTATGCACTAATGACATCTGTAGCACCCAGAGCATCATTGATGAAAGTATGAGATATATCAGTGCTGTCATTATCTACGACGCCTACGCCGAAACTTACGGATTCATTGCCACCAAAGGCGAAACCGTAGAGGAGCATAAATACCAGCGGGAAAGCCAGCAGAAAACCGAGAGCCAGTGAATCACGATAGGTTTCCTTGATATTTCTTTTAAAAAGACTAAAAAATCTCATTCCCTTAACTCCTTTCCGGTAATTCTGATAAAGACATCGTCAAGGGATGGTTCCTTAATATATGCCGAGCGAATAATAGTTCCGGCATTGTGCAGATAATCTACGATTTCCTTAAAATCCACCCGCTTATCGGTAATTGTCATGGCACCCTCGGTTATCTGCACGTCTTCGTATTTTTCTTTCATTTCCATAATCGTCTTCTGTGTAAGGTTCCAGGCCTTGATAATTATGGTGTGGGTATCTATCATGTCCGTTTTCAATTCCAGAGCGGTACCAAGGGCAACAATCTTTCCTTCATCGATAATGCCGATGCGGTCCGCCAGAAAATCGGCTTCCTCCAGATAGTGTGTGGTTAAAAGAATAGTCCTGTTCTTTTTCAAGCGGGAAATGTATTGCCAAACGATGCGCCTCGATTGCGGGTCTAAACCCAGCGTAGGCTCGTCCAGTATTATGATTTGAGGGTCGTTTATTAAAGCCATTGCGATATTTAAGCGGCGTTTCATACCGCCGGAGAACTTTCTGACCTGGTCTTTGGCTCTATCTTCCAGCCCCATTGTTTCAACCAGTTCTCTGGCTCTTCGTTTGACGATTTTCGGGGGCAATTGATGCAGATTGCCGATTAGCTCCAGATTTTCTATCGGTGTAAGATGGTCGGAGAGGGTGGTATCCTGAGGGGAAATACCGATTGTAGCTTTGACTTTATAGGGTTCCCTGTTGATGTCTTTTCCCATTACCAGCGCTGTTCCGCTGGAGGGTTTGAGCAGACAGCAGAGCATGCTGATGGTGGTGGTTTTACCTGCTCCGTTCGGCCCGAGGAAAGCGAACAGCTCGCCTTTTTTGATATCGAGGTTGACGCCGTCTACAGCTACCAGCTTCCCGAATATTCGTGTCAGGTCGAATGTCTGAATGGCAAAAGCGTCGTCGGGTTTTCTGACTGATAAAGGGTTTTCCATTACCATCTAGCCCTCTCTTAGATATTTATGGCAAAATTATAGCATAACGGATGAAATTGTGGTGAAAAATTGGTAAAAGTTTCTTGCTAAATAAAGATTCCGATAAATATTCGATAATATTATTTGTCGACTATGAGGAAGAAGCAATCTTTTTCGAATCGCAATAGAAAATCCGTTTGTCCTGAAACTGACGAAGGATATGGTTAGCCCAGGCGGTTTGCAACCCCTCCGCGAACACTTCCTTCGACCACCACGAACTCAGTATGACAATACGTTGACTGTCATTCTGAAGTCACGAGGGGTGATTGAAGAATCTTGGGGGTGGGGAGAAACAGCAGAAAGGCTCTCTTCCGTTCGTCCGGACCCCTCGACAAGCTCAGAGCGAACGAGTATTATTACCTCTTACTATACGAAAAGTTCCTCCACTCTGTCATTCTGAGTCGAAGATGAAGAATCTGAGGCTTATCGAATAGCATTTAGATACTTCGCTACGCTCAGTATGACAATCAGGTACTTTCCCTCTTTGGAAAAGAGGGACTGAGGGAGATTTGATGCATCTTATACTATCCATTCGGATGACTTGTCAAAATCCCTCTTAATCTCCCTTTGCTATAGGGAGAGAATCGCAGAGTGGTAGTTCTTGCCTTTATTACAACTGTCTTTGCGAGCCACGATAGTTCAGGGTTGAAGAATCTTGGGGGTGGGGTAAATAATGTAACAAAACAAGCCGACTCTTCATACCGTAGGAAGTATGATTTCCGATATCAGTCACGGTTTATGACAGCAGTGTTTTCTCTTACGGAAAGCCACCTTTCGCGCGGCAATTCCATAATAATAAAGCTGTAGCCGTCCAGTTTCTTCCTGCCGCAGGGGGTAAAACCGCACTTTTGGAAGCAGTTCTGTGCCCTGATATTGCCATCAAGTGTTTTTAAGTAAACCCTCTTGAAATTGTGCCTGTTGAAGACATAGTCTATCAGCAATACCATTGCCTCGGCGCCGTATCCTTTACCCCAGTATTTGCGGTTTCCCAGCATAATGCCGACCTCGGCTTCGCCTTTGAGCCTGTTTACGTTGAAATAAGCGCAGTTGCCGATGTGTTCTCCGTCTGAAGTTTCAACGGAAAACTCATGCTTGGCAACAGGGGTAATTTGCAGTTCGTTGATGTACAGAAATAGATACTCGTTAAAGGGTATATCAAGCGGCAGGCAGGCATCCAGCTCTGCCAGCTCGGGGTCGGTTTTCCATGTATAATCATTTACCGCATCATCCAACCGTTTTTGACATAACATAATGCGCATGTTTTTAAGCATTATTCGAGTCTCCCTAAATCGACCCAGCGAATAGAAACCGGGTCCTTAATAACATCGATATCGTCGAGGGCTTGTTGAGCTGCTTCCCGAATGGCTTCACTTTCATCATCAAGGCAAGCTTTCAGGTATTCCTGTGCTTCCTCATCGCCGATTTTACCGAGTGCCACGATAGCAGCAATTCTAACATCAATATCATCATCGTCAGCGACTTCAGTCAAGTAGGGGACTGCAATTTCTTCTCCCAGCTCTCCGCAGGCGCCTGCCGCTTCGTAGCGCAATTCGGCAATCGGGCTGGAGAGTTCTCTGATAAGGTGGTTAATCCAATCGAGGCTGCAGTTTCTTCCCATAGCATAGAGAGCGCTGGCTTTTAGTTTGATATTGTCACAATAGTAGGCTTCCGATATCACTTCTTCGACACGCGGCAGACTGAGAGGGGAAACGGCTTCCAGTGCGCGCCTCTTTATATCGATATCATCGCTTTCGTTATAGGTTTCGAGCAGAGTTTTACAAAGTATCGGCATATATTCGGGGTTTATCTTTTTATGTTCCGCCAGCATAGCAAATCTGCCCAGTGCCAGAGCGGAATCACTCCTTACTTTGGGCGAAGGGTCGCTTTGCATTAATTTAATTAAAGGCTCAATCAGCGAGGAATCCTCGGTTTCCCACAGTCCTTCGATAGCCTTGCAGCGAATTTCTTCTTCGGAGTCGCGCAGGCGGTGCTTGAAAATGGCATCGAAGTTGAGTTCTGCCAAGTCTTCTGCCAGCTCGATCAGGCGGTTTATCAGTTGTAATTTCCTTGTCAGCCCGAGTCCGCTCCACATTTGGTCGAAAAAGGCGAGGTCATCAGATTTTATATCGGTCAGCTCGACCAGTTGCTTGTTTACCAGCGGTTTCTCTTCATCCGCCAGTTCAGTTATTATCTGCCTGATACTGTCAGGTTGTACGGTATCTGGTGTCATATTAATCCAGGTCCTCGTTCCCTTCCTCGTCGTTTTCCCATATGGGCTCGGTAAAATAGTCTATATATTCTTCCATAGCCTCTGCGGCTACCTGTTTCATCTGCTCCCGTGCTTCATGGGCAAATCGTGACAGCTCATCGGTATTTATATCTATCCCTAAAAGCTCTTTAAGCGCATTGATAATTGCCAGGGCTGCCATCGGATTTTGCAGTTTTGAAGCATAGGAAGGAACTTCTCCCAGCAGGCAAACCCCGTCCATCTCTCTTTCTTTGGCTACACCCAGAAGTAATCCGTTAAGACCGGATATTTGCAGGTTGCCGCCTTTTAACAGGTTACGGGCCGCCAGTTCCTGTGCCACATTATGATTGGTGCCCACTCCCCAGACGCGCGGTTGTTCGGTATGGTGTATGCGGGTAAGCGCTGCCGCACAGGTATAGATTCTTTTAGCTTTGAATCTGGCTGCCACATCCAGAACACAGTGAGCCAGTTCGTACCCCTTGGTTGCCGGCTGGGCATCCCCGATAAAAAGTATCAGGTCACTGTCTCCGCTCTTATTCTTCCAGTAGTAGAACCTGCTATGAGGGAACTGAGGGTCTTCAATCAGGTTATCTTTTACCAGCACTCCGATCGGGTCGAAGAAATTAGCCGGCCTGACTTCCGCCAGGTCTTTTAGTTCCAGTTTACGCGCAAAATAAGTAGCTACAATCATTGCTACGTTACTGATACCGGGCCAGGCCGCCAGCATATTGGGAGCATTTAATTTAGGCCGGGCAATTATTTTTACCAAATCGGTTACCATATCGTTTTACCTCCGCATTCAGAAATGCCGGGTCGTGTTTGTGATTACTTTTTCGAGGATACGGATAAAGCGGGAATATACAACGAAGGCGTACTGAACGAGCCTCCGATCCACTTTGCATCACTGCCGATGGCGGCAATATCTTTCAAGACCCGGTAAATATTGCCGGAAACCATGGTATTTTTAACCCTACCTGTTATTTTACCATTTTCTATCTTATATCCCAAGAGTACATTGCCGGAAAAGTCTCCTCCCAGCACATTGCCCTGTTCGGCGCCCATAAGATATTCTATGACCAGCCCCTCCTTGATATCAGCCAGCATTTCTTCAAAGCCGGTATTGCCGGGTTTAATAACGAAAACCGAGGCGGAAGCGGTAGGAAGTCTTGCGCCGCTTCTTTCGCCGTTTCCGGTACTTTTAGTATTGGCCAAAGCCGCAGTTTGTAAATCATAGTAGAAAGCGGATGGTACGCCGTTCTCAATAAGGGTTGTGCTCCTGGTGGCTACTCCTTCGTCATCAAAAGGCCGGCTGCCCGGACAAAAAGGAATCGAGGCATCATCCCAAAGACAGAATTTTTTGTCAAAAACCGCTTTCCCCAGCTTATCTGCTATCGGAGAAGCCCCCTCATATACGTTCTTGCCGTTGAACGCGGATATTAAAGGGGAGACCAGCGTGCTGGCGACACCGCTTGGTGTAAATATTACAGGTAATGTGGCTCTATCGGGAGCTTTTCCCTGTTCTTTTGCCCATTCAAGCTGTTTGATGACAGCTGATGTTATTGATTTGGTATCGGTTAACGGATGACAGGAGCTTTCGTCCTCTCCCACGAACAGCATATCGGTATCGTGTATAACCGTTCCCTCAAGCCCCATACCGAAAGCGCTTTTACGATACCCGGCAGATACTCCTTCCGAGTTAATTATTTTTATAGTGGTAGTGTTTTTGGTTATGCCCCCTTCACATGTAATATCGGGGGTATGTTCTTTTACGGTTTCAATCAGCTCTTCCCCGAGTTTTATCATTTGTTCCGTAGAGACAGATTCGATAGCCGCATCGTATATATCTACGCTGGGGTACTCCGAGGTGGCGGGGAATTGGAATTTCGCCGTAGTGCCGAACTCGGCGGTCTCCACAGCAGAGTTTACCAGTACCTTAACATCTTCAAGGTCATTAGTGATGCTGTAACCGATTCGGCCGTTTTTAATAATCCTCAAGGCTACCGTTTTGCTCTGCTTGCTCGAGATATGTTTCAAGCGGTCATTTTCGAATTTAACCGGTGTCTGCTCGATGGATATCATGAATACCTCGGCAGCTTCGGCTACCTTTTTAGCCTCTTCAAGTATTCTTTCCATTATGCGCCTCCTACGAGGCAGTGACGGATACGGATATGCGGGCTTCCGTTGGAAACGGGCAGGGGGGATTGCCCTCCCTTGCCGCAGCCGCCCCCTTCGTTCATATCCAGGTCATTGCCGATGGCATCTATATTCTTTAAGGTTTCGAAGACATTACCGGTAAGCACTATCGGGCGTATCATTTCTGCGATTTTCCCGTTTCTTATCATATATGCTTCACCTGCGGAGAAAGTAAACATCTCCATACTTGTGGTTCCGCCGTACCAGTTTTTGGCATAAATGCCTTCTTTAATGCCGGCTATCATTTCTTCGAAAGTGGTGGTGCCGGGCTCTATATAAGTGTTTGTCATACGTACAATGGGCGGGAAGCGATAGCTGATAGAGCGTGCATTTCCGGTTGGTTGTTCCCCCATTTTGGCGGCGGTTTCTCTGGAGTGCAGTCTGCCTGTTAATTTACCGTCCCTTATAAGATATGTTTTGGTTGCCGGTGTGCCCTCATCGTCATATTTGAAACTGCCGCGCAGACCCGGAACCGCTGCGCCGTCTACAATATTGAGTTCTTTCGTGCCGAATTCTTTACCCAGCTTCATTAGCTGGCGCAGGTTTTCGTTCTCATAGACGAAATCGGCTTCGGAAAGGTGTCCAAAGGCTTCGTGAACGAAGACTCCCGCCAGCACCGGGTCGAGCACCACTGTATATTCGCCGCCCTTTGCCTGCGGGGCTGCTAAAAGCGCGACAGCCTTATCCGCCATTTCCTTAACCTGTGAGTGCAGGTTCTTGATACGGTTAAAATCACCGCGGCTGCCGGTGCTGATACTAGATTGCTGTACTTCCTTGCCGTCTGTGGCAACCGCCATCAGGTAAATTGTGATGTCTGCTCTTTCCTGGCTGATAAAACTGCCGATGGAATTGATAAAAACAGATTTCTTGACACTGTCCCCGTAGCTCACAACCGATGTTTGCAAGCCGGGCGTCTGCCATATGATATCGTTGTATTCGCTTGCCAGTTCCTTCTTTTCGGATAGCGGTATTTTGAACGGATTTTTATCGCCATCCAGTGCTACTTTATCCACAATCGGCTCCGCCGGCGTCAGTTTAATATCGCCCTGTGATATCAATTTAGCCTGGCTTATAGCCTGTTCGATTCTAAATGTGAGATCATCGAGATTGTTGAAGCTTGTGAATCCCCAGCCCCCCTTAACTTTAGCACGGATATTGCCGCCGATGCTGCGGCTGGAATCGACGGAATCCAGTTTTTTACCGCGATATGAGATATGGCTTGAAGTAGATTCCTCGAAATGAGCCTCGATATAGTCTGCATCGTATTTTTTGATGATTTCGGATGCTTCTTTAGCAATGTTTTCGATTTGTGACAATATATTTCTCCACGGGGATGATTTTTAGAAAATGTGTAAATATGTATATACCAGTTTAAGGGAAATATATTTTACAGTCAATCGATTTATATCGTAGGGACTACTATTGCCCGTCCTGGTCTACAGTAATTATAGAAGGAGCTCATCAGTTATCGCAATTTATCGGAATAATGTCTTCGGGAGGCAGTAATTTTAATTAGACAGCTATCTAAATAGGGAGGATATACTATGTTAAAATTGAACTAAGCAATGAACTTGCCAAAAACTTTTTACAAATAATATTTTTATGCTATAATATACAGGTAATGAGGGTATGGTTCCCGCGATTCATATCTAAAAACCATGCTTTATAATCTTGTGCAAGTAGGCTCAAAAAGCAAATTGACAAGGCATTTTGAGTATGGTATTATAGTCCCTGTTACAGAGTACCTTAACAATTGGATAGCGAGAGGAAGGTTCAATAAATTCTAAAAATTAAGTTAATTTTTGGAGAGTTTGATCCTGGCTCAGGATAAACGCTGGCGGCGTGCTTTATGCATGCAAGTCGAACGGTCTTGATTTATCAAGATAGTGGCGAACGGGTGAGTAACACGTAAGTAACCTGCCCTAAAGTGGAGAACAACTTCGGGAAACTGGAGCTAATACTGCATGTGATGGCAGAGGTAGTGCTTTGTCATTAAAGCCTTCGGGCGCTTTTGGAGGGGCTTGCGTTCGATTAGCTTGTTGGTAGGGTAACGGCCTACCAAGGC
>DIFM01000026.1 GCA_002419135.1 Dehalococcoidia bacterium UBA5748
TGGACTTTTTCAGAGTTTCCCTAACTATTCATTCAGATACGGCTTGTTAAAACCACGTAGTTGTACATACTAAAAAGTCGTGTTTTAAACAATCCGGGCCAGCAGAGCCCGAAAAACCCAAAAAATCTGGGCAATTAGCTAACTGCATCAGGGTCTTCCAGTAAAGAAGGTTGTTAATGAAAAACCTTGTTCAGGTTATCAGGAGGCAATCAGCGTTGGCAAGGCATTTCATCATAATTGTTAGCCAATTTTTAACTATGTTATTTGTTGCAAGGTCTTTCTAGCTCTGTTTTTCGTTAAAATGCTTACTTTTAGCTATGGTCGGAGGGTCTATGGGAAAATATTCTAGCGTTACGTAAAATATTAGTTGTTAGTATGCCCCCGGGGGTGTTAGAATCTATAAAACGGAGGAGAGTCGTGCGTATCGTTTTTATGGGAACACCCGATTTTGCCGTGCCGGTACTAAAGCTGCTGGTACTAAATAATTACCGGGTAACGGCGGTCTATACACAACCGGATAAGCCTGCCGGGCGCGGTTGCAGGATGGCTTTTTCTCCCGTAAAGCAGGAAGCTCTTTCACTCGGCTTAAAGGTGGCACAACCCGTAAGTCTTAAAGAAGGGGAGTCCGTTGAGGAGCTGGCAGCTTTAAAACCGGATGTCATTGTGGTAGCAGCCTACGGGCAGATACTTACACAAGCAGTGCTGGATTTGCCGAAATACAAATGTATCAATATCCACCCCTCACTGCTGCCCAAATACCGCGGAGCGGTACCGGTGGCGGCATCGATACTGAACGGCGATAGCTTTACCGGAGTCAGTATAATGCAGATGGACAAAGGATTGGATACCGGACCGGTTATCTCACAGGCGCAGATACCTGTTCTCGGGTATGACAATACCGGCATACTCACCCATAAGCTGTCTCTTATGGGGGCCTTTCTACTACTTGAAATCCTGCCTGATTGGATAAAGGGGCGCATTCCGCCTCGTCCGCAGGATGATTCGGCTGCCAGCTACTTTAGTGCCATAACCAGGGAATCGGGTGAAATCGATTGGTCGGAGCCGGCAGAGGTTATCCGGCGTAAAGTGCACGCTTATTATCCCCGGCCCGGTTGTTTTACACGCTGGCAGGGGAAAAATATGAAAATTATCGATGCCCTGCCCCAACCCAAAATCCAAGGCGCCGAATGCGGACATGTAATCGTGCTTTCTGACGGCAGCGCGGGTGTGGCAACCGGTAACGGCATATTAAAAATAGTCAAACTCCAAATGGAAGGAAAAAAGCCGATGTCTTCGGTTGAGTTTTTAAGGGGACAAAGGCAGTTTGCCGGTTCGGTATTGCCATCATAGATACAGTTAGCTGTCATGCTGAGTTCGTGTCCTTCGACAGGCTCAGGATGCGCGGATATTATTGGAACTGTTAGCGGAAGAATAAGAAGCCGTTCGTGGTGAGCTTGTCGAACCATAACGGCGACGAATATAAAACGCCGTTGTGAATAGTTAGTGTTGGTCGAACGAAGCATCCGGGGCGGGGTCTATAATCCGTCGCACCCCCAGTTCCTTCAGCCACCCTTTGTGGCTTCAGGATGACAAGAGGAGTAGGAAGTCGTTGAGAGATGTATTAAAAGGGAATTGAAGCAATCTCTGACATTGTTAATTATAGTATCCGCATTCACCTGGAGGAACGGTAGAGATTGCCACGTCCTCCCAATTGGGGAAAATAGGATTGGAACTCCTCGCCATGACAATATGATAAGTTTTCGATAACTTTTTGATAACTATTTTCAAAATACGACAGGGAGGTCAACATGCCCGTACCGCAAAATTTGGACAGTTTTGAAACAATGGTAGAGATAATTGCACTGCTACGCAGCCCGGAGGGATGCCCCTGGGACAGGAAGCAGACCCACCAGTCACTAAGAAAGAATCTTTTAGAAGAGACCTATGAGGTGCTGCAGGCGATGGACGAGGCTAATGCGGAACAGCTCTGCGAGGAATTCGGGGATTTGCTGTTACAAATTGTTCTTCACAGCCGCATAGCAGCCGATAACGGTGAATTTAGTGTAAGTGACGTTATCAGAAAGATAAACGAAAAACTGATTTACAGGCACCCTCACGTATTCGGAGAGATTAAGGTAGAGAATGCCGAAGAGGTTACCGTCAACTGGGAGCAGTTGAAGAGAAATAAACGTAAAAAAGATGCTTCCATGCTGGACGGGGTTCCGGCGGATATGCCGGCTCTGGCTTATAGCCAGGCGATACAGGCAAGAGTGGCGCGCGTCGGTTTCGATTGGAGCGAAGACAGCGGCGTACTCGAGAAAATGGCGGAGGAAATCGACGAATTTAAAGCGGCAGACAGCCCGCAGCAAAAGGAGCAAGAGTTCGGCGACATTCTTTTCACGCTGGCAAACTTTGCCCGCCGCCAGGGAATCGACCTTGAGTCCGCCCTGCGCAAATCCAACCGCAGATTCTATAAAAGATTTTCCACAATGGAGCAGTTCTGCCGCGAGCGCAATTTGGATTTTGCGAAACTGTCATTCGACGAGCAGAACAAGCTCTGGGAAGAAGCTAAGAAGAAGCTGGAGGAGTAGATAAGCGCCAGTTAACATCAGGTATAACAGTCGGGAATCGTAGGTATGGTTATTGCCAGTGTAACATATAAGAATAAAAACGGACGACTACAAGCCTTTCCTACTTTATTTGTCATACTGAGCGTAGCAAAGTATCTCAATGCAATTCGATATTCGCCGCTGTTATGGATTCGACAAGCTCATCCTGCTTTGCACCGGGACAAGAACACGAACGGCTTTCTGTTATCTGTCATACTGAGTTCGTAATGGTCGAACGAAGTATCTGGGGACGAGTGGTAAATACGTTTCATAATCCCTCATCAGTCTCATTTCATTCGACAGCTTCCCCCGAGGGAAGCCGTTTTTTTGCCTTCCCCTCTGGGAAGGTGGCATTTACGAAGCAAATGATGGATGAGGGCTGATATTCCCTCTGTTGCCGTAGATACCTTTGTGCTGCTTCTCCCCACCCTTCGGATTCTTCGTCCACCCCTTGTAGCCTCAGAATGACAATTTATCCCTTATCAAATCAATCATTGCACTCCCCTATAAACCCCAGCATCAATTCGTTGAAGTCTTCAGGATTATCCATATTGGCTACGTGGGCGGCGTTTTTAATTATCTCAACCCGGCTGCCGGGGTAGTATTTTAGCCAATCAGGCAAATGCTTTTTAATGGTGCCGGTTTTATCGAACTCTCCGCAGGAGACCAGCAGCGGGGCGTCAAAAACAAAGTCCCTTTCATTTAAGCAGGTGGCAATTCCGTTCCAGGAATCTACAAATTCCTTTTTAGTCATCTCCCCGAACATATCATACAGGGCGGCGCGCACGTCCTCTTTCAACGCGCTGGCTTTCGCCATCTGCTTCTTTAGAATTTCCCACGGGTATAAATTAAAGAGAGGGGCAGAGTATTTTAATCCAATTTTCTCCCATGTCTTGTAAGGCACGAAAATGGGGGTTGAGCCGATAATCATATATCCCCTGGCATTTCCGTAATTGGCGGCATATTCCTGTGTTATGTAGCCGCCCATCGAAAGGCCGACAAGTACGGCGTCCCGGCAGTTCTCTTCATAGAGTATGGCATTGATATCGGCGGCGGCATTTGTTATCGTAAAATTATGGCAGGGGCGGGATAAACCGTGTCCACGCACGTCGACGTTGATGACTCGGCAGTCTTTTAAGGCATCGAGTTGAGGGTTCCACATCTTGCGGTTAACGCCGTATCCATGTATCAGAACCACTGCAGGCGCGTCGAGCGGTCCGGTTATATCGTAGAAAATCCTGCATCCGCCCGGCTCTATACATTTCTGCATAAGCCCTCCGTATGTAAAATCCCGAAGTCGACTGGAACCATTAAAGAGATTTTAAGGGAAATGGTCGGGGCGAGAGGATTTGAACCTCCGACCTCAGCGTCCCGAACGCTGCGCGCTGCCGTCTGCGCTACGCCCCGAAAGAAACAACAGTTAAGCTGTATTGACGATAACAAGTACAGGTAATATTATAACATTATTGGGAATTTCTCAACAGCAAACGTAAAATAAGCGGATTAGCGGTCATAACTACCGTTTATAGTTCTCTTGTGCCGCATCGCTCCTGATAATTGAGGATTTTATGCAAGTTCATAAATTATGCAATGAAAAAAGAAAAATGACTGGCAACAAAATCAGAAGTATATTACAATAGGGGCTTAATCGATATAATAGATAAATATATTCTCTTTGTTGATTCGAGCGTGTAAGGAGGCAATATTGAAATACTGTGTTTTGATTATGGACGGAGCTGCCGACTGGCCTGTAAAGGAACAGGGCGGTCAAACATGTCTGGAAGCGGCTAACACCCCTAATCTTGATAAACTGGCTAAAAAGAGCGTCATGGGTTTGACCCAAACAGTCCCGGAAGGAATGGAGCCATCCAGCGCTGTTGCATGTATGTCACTGCTCGGTTACGACCCGAAGGTATATTACCGCGGCAGAGCCGCCATCGAAGCAATGAGCATGGGATTAAAACTGGAAGATGACGAAGTAATTTTCCGCTGCAATCTGGTAAACGTGCAGGACGGGAAAATGAACAGCTACTGCGCCGGACATATTCCCGATGAGGAAGCGGCTAAACTAATCGACGCCCTTAACGAATCGCTGGGTAACGATGATATCCGTTTTTATGCGGGTGTCGGCTACCGACACCTCCTGAAGTTGAAAGGTCATGACGAAGTTGTCAAAGCTGCATGTACGCCGGCTCATGATATTTCCGATAAAAACATTGCCGATTATATGCCACAAGGCAAGGGCAGCAGTTTCCTGCGCCGGTTGATGCAGGATTCGGTTACCGTACTCGAGAACCATAAAGTGAACAGCGACAGGCGCGCCTGGAACGAACTACCTGCCAATATGATATGGCTTTTCTGGGGAAGCGGTAAGATTCCCCAGACACCACCGTTCAGAAAGGTACACGGAAAATCGGCTGTCATAACCTCGGCGGTCGACCTGCTGAAAGGACTCGGCAGGATGACGGATATGGATATACTGGAAACCCCGGGTGTAACCGATAGCCTTGATAACGATTTTGTGGCTCAGGTTAACGGCGGGATGAAAGCCCTTGAAACCCACGACCTGGTGGTAATTCATATTGAAGCCCCCGATGAAGCCGGGCATGCCGGCTCATTTAGCGAAAAGGTTGAAGCAATCGAAACAATAGACAGAGAGGTTGTTGCACGTATTATTTCATATCAAAACGATGAATTACGGCTACTGGTTATGCCGGACCATCTGACTCCGGTTTCCATCAAGACGCATGTCGGGGAGCCGGTACCGTTTTTACTGTGGGGGCAGGGCTTTGCAGCCAACGGCGCCCGCAGATTTACCGAGGCTGAAGCTAAACGCACCGGTCTTTTTATTGAAGACGGGTATAACATAATGACTACCCTTGTGGAATAAGGTCTTTGGAATAAAATGAGAGATAGAGAAGACGAAGTAACTGTCAGCAGAGGTACCTTATATTGTGAGGTGCACGAACGTTATTATAGGGTTGATACCGGCTGCGTGCTGTGCAGTCTGGTAAGGGGTGAAGTAAACCCGATCGACGCGGTAAAAGAAGCACCGGTTGAAAGCCCCCTGATACCGACAGATAAATGTCATTACTGCGGGAAAGACTCTCTTGCCTGGAATCCCGGTATTAATATGTTCGAATGCTGTAACCCTGAGTGTAAACGCAGGGTTTCCCGTTTTACCAAGACCGGGTTGGGGGAACTGCTGAACGACTCTCCGGCGCCGAAGAGCCATACAGCGGTGACTGAGGACGATGCGCGTGCCGTCACACGTAATTTTGCCGTTGTTACCAAGAGACCGGGGCGCTTTATCGAAGAAGATGATTATGATAACGATATCGCCCTTCCCTGTGATGCAGAAATTGCCGGTTACTCAAAAAGCGGCAAGCGGGTGATGAACAAACAGCTGGCGACAATAAAAAGCACACTCATATTCCTGTCGTTTGTATGCTTTGGGCTGGCAATATGGGCAGTTTCCCTGCTTGTAACGGCAGAAGTAAGCCCGGTCACCGGAATTATCCTTCTTGCGGTAGTATGCGGCATACTTGTATGGAGCGTTTACGGCATAATGTCATTTAAAAAAATCGGTATCGGCTTTATAATTCTATTATTATTCATTATCACCGCCGGGTTTGTGCTTTCCGCGGCCGCCGGTATCGAGCCGTTTTCCGGTATTGCCGACGATATTATCTGGTCGATGTCTTAATTGCGGCGGTTCCATTTTTCACTATTATGACTATTATGATACAATTCTTTTAACACTGGATAGAATAGTTGCCCTGATAGAGAATATGCAGCCTTAGGGGATAGTATATGTCTATTGTAGTTCAAAAGTATGGCGGTTCTTCGGTAGCCGATGTAGAAAAAATCAAGAACGTTGCCAGACGCGTGGCCAAATCGAGAGACGAAGGCAACCAGGTAGTGGTGGTCGTTTCAGCTATGGGCGATACCACCGATGACCTGATAGCGCTGGCTAAAAAAGTGACGGCTCATCCTTCCGGGCGAGAATATGACCTGCTGCTATCTACCGGCGAACTGGTTTCCTGTACACTTTTAGCGATGGCACTTAACACCATCGGGTATCGGGCTGTCAGTTTAAGCGGTGCGCAGGCCGGTATTAAGACCGATACGGAATATAACCGTGCACATATCCTCGGCATCAGTCCGAAGAGAATTACTGAAGAATTGAACGAGGGGAATGTGGTTATTGTTGCCGGTTTTCAGGGCATTAACAAGGACAAGGACGTTACCACCCTGGGAAGGGGCGGTTCCGATACCACTGCCGTTGCTCTGGCAATCAGCCTGAAGGCTAAAGCCTGCCATATTTATACTGATGTGGACGGAGTTTTTACTGCCGACCCGCGTATGGTTCCGGAGGCTCACAGCATGCCGGAAATCGGTTATGAGGAAATGCTGGAAATGGCTACTTACGGGGCCAGGGTGATGCATTCGAGGGCGGTTGAGTTGGGGCAAATGTATAATATGCCGATACTGGTAGCCTGTAGTTTTAATGAAAATCCGGGCACATTGATTCACGGAGGAAAAGCTATGGAAATAAAAAATAAAGTAACCGGAATTGCTCATGATATGGATATAGCCAAAATTATGGTGGTCGGAGTACCCGACCGGCCGGGCATTGCTTCGGCTATATTCGAGCCTCTGGCTACTGCCGGCATCAGCGTGGATACCATCGTGCAGAATGCCAGCATCGATAATATCACCGACCTGACTTTTACGGTGGCCGAAAGCGATATCGATAAAGCAATGAAAGTGGTAAAACCGATTGCCGAATCCATCAAAGCCCGTGAATGTATCAGCAATACAAAACTGGGAGAAATCAGCATTATCGGTACCGGTATGCAAAACGCGCCGGGTTATGCCGCCAAGATGTTTTCCGCACTCAGCGAGAGAAATATCAATATACACCTTATAACCACTTCGGAAATCCGTATAACCTGCATCGTTGACGAAGACAGAGTGGGTGAAGCGGTCAGGGCATTGCATCGTGCCTTCGAATTGGAAAAAGCCGATATCAGATAGAAATAATCAATTCTTAAATAAAAAAGGGAACCGAATTTTCGGTTCCCTTTCTATTATCCGTAATTATAGTACTAGTCTGCCTGAACGACTTCTTTTACTTCTGGTACTTCCTGCTTCAAGATTCTCTCAATGCCGTTCTTTAAGGTCATTGTGGACATCGGACAGCCGGCACAGTGACCGGTAAGCCTCACTTTAACGATGCCTTCTTCCGTAACATCAACGAGTTCAACATCACCACCATCAGCCTGCAGGCTGGGGCGAATCATTTCCAGAACTTCCTGGACTTTTTCCTTCATTTATAACCTCTCTATTTTATTTTAAAAACAACTGCTACTTTTTTTCATCGTGGGGATGAGAGTGTTCTTCTTGATCGTCCTCATGGGTGTGAACGTGAACATGTTCGATGGTGGCACCTTCTTGAGGATGAGTATGGGGATGGGTATGCTGTACCTTTTTCGGCTGACCGCATCCGCAATCTTTACACATATAAATTCCTCCTAAAAAACCGGAATGTTTTGCTAGACGGGAATATAAAAAGCGTATCATAGCTCTGATACGTTGTCAATGTAACCGCCGGAAAACTATATAAAAAGGTGTTTTGGCTGTACGGATAGATGTAGGAATGCGAAAGACAATACGCCAAATCCAAAGACATCATATTGCGTAATAATAAAATCCAAACTTTCAATTTTCAGCCGGTTTGGGTAAAATGAAACGCTGGAGATAATATAATGGCAAAAGTTTGTGACAATAAATATAATACCAGGTCGAGATTTTCTGTTGTAATAGAAAATTTCCTGGCAAAAGAATCTCTGAGCGGTACTTTTTTGTTCGGCGCCGCTCTGATTGCAATGGTGTGGGCAAACTCATTTCTTGCCGGAGCCTACTTCGATTTGTGGAATACCCATATCAGCCTTGGCATCGGCAGTCATGCTATCGATATGAGCCTGGGGCACTGGATAAACGACGGGTTGATGGCGCTCTTTTTCCTGCTCATCGGGCTTGAGATAAAACGCGAAATGATGGTCGGAGAGCTTTCATCTCTCAGGCAGGCGGCTTTCCCGGTGGTAGCAGCTATCGGCGGAGTAACCCTGCCGGCTATTTTTTATATACTGATTAACATGCAGCCGGGCGGGCAAATGTCCGGTTTTGCCATTCCGATGGCAACCGATATCGCCTTTGTGCTCGGTTTTTTATTAATACTGGGTAGCCGGGTCCCGCTGTCTTTAAAAATATTCATTACCTCCATTGCCGTGGTAGATGACCTGGTTGCTATTGCCGTGATTGCCATTTTTTATACCGGTTCCATTGACTTTACATCGCTGGGATATGCGGCGATAGTGATTGCCGCTCTGGTGTTGATGAACCGTACCGGTATTAAAAAGCTGATGCCGTACCTGCTGTTGGGCATCGTGCTCTGGTTCTTCGTTGAATCCTCCGGTATTCACGCTACTATTGCCGGTGTGGCGCTGGCGTTGACGATTCCGGTTCGTTCCCGTATCAGCGGGAGTCAGTTCTTAAATGTGTGCAGTGTCGAGTTAGCTGATTTCAAACAGGAAGAAGATAATCGCAAAAGCATACTTCTAACTTCACGGCAGCAGGATGCCCTTGAAGAGGTTCAAGATGCCTACGATGCGGTACAGAATCCTCTGGTGCGTCTGGAACACCAGTTGCACCCGTTTAGTGCTTTTATAGTAATGCCTATTTTTGCGCTGGCGAATGCCGGCGTTCAGATTTCGGGTGTGGAGTTTTCAATTTTGCAGCCGGTAACGCTGGGTATAATACTGGGGCTTGTTTTTGGGAAACCGCTGGGAATTATAGGTTTTACCTATATCGCCTCCCGTTTTGGCTGGGTAAAAAAACCGGACACGCTCTCATGGCGGCATATAATCGGCGCCGGTTTGCTTTGCGGTGTCGGGTTTACAATGTCCATATTTATCACAAACCTGGCCTTTGAGGATGCCGCTATGATTTCGCTTGCCAAACTCACCATCGTTGCCTGTTCTTTGCTTATGGGAATTATCGGGGTACTCTATCTGCGGCGTGCCTGTAAAGAGAACAATTAGCCATTAGTTGCTGCATAATCGGTCAAAACGTAGCGGCAGTCATATATTAGCGCAAAATGCTCTTGTTAAGTCTCTGATATTATGTTATTATGGCGATAGGCGAATTATGGTCACAGAAAAAGAAAAAGCACTGGAACTGGCTGTCGGTCAGATAGAAAAACAATTCGGCAAGGGCTCGATTATGAAGCTCGGCGAAGCTTTTAATAAGCCGGCAGTCGAAGCTATTCCCAGTGGTTCGCTGGCACTAGATATCGCTTTAGGTGTAGGGGGTATCCCCAGAGGAAGGATTACAGAGGTATTCGGTCCCGAGGGGTCTGGAAAAACCACACTGGGTCAGCATATAATTGCCCAGGCTCAACAACGCGGAGGTACTGCCGCATATATAGATGTCGAGCACGCGCTCGACCCTGCTTACGCAGCCAAATGCGGAGTAAATCTTGAAGATCTTTTAATTTCACAGCCTGATACGGGTGAAGAAGCGCTTGAAATTTGTGAAGCGCTGGTAAGAAGCGGAGCTCTTGATGTAATCGTTATTGACAGCGTTGCCGCCCTGGTTCCGAGAGCGGAAATCGAGGGGGAAATGGGCGATGCTCACGTTGGATTACAGGCCAGATTAATGTCACAGGCGCTGCGAAAACTGACGGCGGCTATCGGCAGGTCGGGAACCGCGGTAATCTTCATCAACCAGCTGCGAGAGAAAGTGGGCATTATATTCGGAAACCCGGAGGTAACACCGGGCGGGCGGGCTTTGAAGTTCTACAGCTCTGTCAGGATAGACCTGAGAAGAGTAGAAACAATCAAGCAGGGTAATACCGCTACCGGTACGCATGTTAAAGCTAAAGTGGTTAAGAACAAGGTTGCCCCTCCCTTTAGAGTAGCCGAATTCGACATTATGTTCGATTCGGGTATAAGCAAAGAGGGCAATATAGTTGATCTGGGTGTCGCGGCGGATATAATAAAGAAATCCGGGGCTTTTTACTCATATGGTGACATTCGTCTGGGACAAGGTAGAGAGAGCGCCAAGAAATATCTGAAGGACAATCCCGAACCGGCTATCGAGATTGAACAGAAGATAAGAGCCTCGGCCGTCACCGGATTCAATGTTTCTAACGATGATTGACCCGTCATGATTTGATGAGTTAATAGAAATAAGATAACCGGGCGTGATAGAGCTGAGGCAGGTTGCCTCGGCTCTGCTTGTTTATAAGGGGTAACCTGTTAAATGAGTAAGATATCCGGTTTGATTAAAGGCTCCGGTCGCGGTAAAACAATCAGGTTGTTTTTAGACGGTAAGTTTGCCTTCAGCCTGCAGGAAGAGGTTGTTTTAAACGAAAGGCTCGAGGTGGGTACGGAGTTGTCCCAACTCCGCATCGAATCTTTGCGGGAGAACAACCGTTATCAAAAATGCCTCGATACAGCCTTACGGCTTCTCAGTTACAGGCCCCGTAGTGAACGCGAGATAACCATGCGCTTGCAGCAGCGCGGCTTTTGCGAAAAAGATATTCAAGCCGCCTTATCCAATCTTAAGAAAATTGGCCTTATCAATGACAAGGATTTTGCCCGCTTCTGGAGGGATGACAGGCAATCTTTCAATCCGCGCAGCCGCAAAATGACGGAAAGGGAGCTCAGGCAAAAGGGAGTTTCGCTCGATATTATTGAAGATGAGGTAAGCTCTATTGATGATACTTCAAATGCTTACCGGGCGGCGCTTAAATATGCCCGCAATTTAAATACTGCTGATTACCCGGGCTTTCGCCGTCGTTTGGGGGAATACCTGAGACGGCGCGGCTTTGGTTATGATGTCATAAACGCTACTGTTACACGTTTATGGAATGAAAGAGAGAGGGGTGAGGCGGTTGACTTTTCTGAAGCTCAATCAAGAAGCGAAGGATATTAACCGTCCGTCGACACCCGGACCTAAAAATAATATAGGAGGAATATAATAAATGGGTATTACAGAGATATTAGCTATATTTTTTAGCTTTGTAATCGGTGTTATATTTGGCGGAATGGCTATGTTTCTCTCAAGAAGTATGCTAGCAAATCACCAGATTCGCATCGCCCAAAGAAAAGCAGCCAAGATACTGGCGGAAGCCAGAACTGAGGCAAAAGATATTCTGGATGAGAACAAGAAAGAAATAGACAAGCTTAAATTAATGAATGAAGCCGAATACAAGGAGAGAAGAGCGGAAATACAGAGACAGGAAAATCGGCTGACACAAAAGGAATCATCGCTCGAACACAAGCTGGAAGATGCCGTTGGGCGCGAACGCAATCTGATTGCAAAAGAGAAAGAACTGGAGTCTATTAAAGACAATCTGGCTGAGGTAAAAGAAAATCAGTTGAAACAACTCGAACTGATTTCAAGCCTGACCAGCGATGAAGCCAAGCAGATGCTTTTAGACAAAGTCGAGGTTGAAATCCAGGAAGAAGCGGGACGACGTCTTCGCGATTGGGAAATTAAAATCAAAGAAGAAGCGGACGAGAAAGCGCGCGGCATTTTATCGCATGTAATACAGCGCAGCGCCTCGGAAATCGTATCCGAAACCACTGCCAGCGTTGTCAACATACCCAATGATGAGATGAAAGGCAGGCTTATCGGCAGGGAAGGCCGCAATATCCGTGCTTTGGAACAGGCGACCGGTGTCGACCTTATAATCGACGACACACCGGAAGCGGTAACCATATCGAGCTTCGACCCGGTACGCCGTGAAATTGCCTATCAAGCCCTTAGTAAACTGATTTTGGACGGACGTATCCATCCGGCGCGTATCGAAGAAATCGTTGCCAAGACCAAAGAGGAAGTTGAAACAGCTATGGTACAGGCCGGAGAGCAGGCTGCTTTGCAGGTCGGTGTTACCAGGCTGCACCCCGAGCTTATCAAGCTGCTGGGGAGGCTGAAATATAGAACCAGTTACGGTCAGAATGTGCTGGCTCACAGCATCGAGGTTGCCCACTTTTCGGGGATGATAGCAGCTGAACTGGGTGTAAATGTAGCCCTGGCAAAGCGTGCCGGGCTGTTGCACGATATCGGCAAGGCGGTCGACCGTGAAATAGAGGGTACGCATGCCGCTATCGGCGCTGACCTTGTGAAACAATGGGATAAATCCAAGGAAGTTGTCAAGGGTGTAGCCGAACACCATATGGAAACCGGCGATACCAGCATCTGGGGCTTTATAGTCTCAGCGGCAGACGCTATTTCAAGTGCCAGGCCGGGTGCCAGGCGCGAATCCCTCGAGAACTATCTCAAACGTTTGAAATCTCTGGAAGAAATTGCCGATGGGTTCAAGGGTGTCGATAAATCGTATGCCATTCAGGCCGGACGCGAAGTGCGTATACTGGTCAAACCGGATGAGGTTGATGATTTATCCGCAATGAGGCTTGCCCGTGATATCGTCAAGAAAATTGAGGACAGTCTCGAGTACCCGGGTCAAATCCGAGTGATTGTCCTGCGCGAAACCAGGGCTATTGATTACGCTAAATAGAGGTTAATATAATTTATTCCCGTTACAATCCTTCGACAGGCACAGGACGAACGGGAATAAACAATTCGTGGTGAGAGGTTAATAAAATCGTTCGTGGTGAGCTTGTCGAACCATAACGGTTTGGATGCTAAATTGGGAAAATTTTGAGTCTAATATGAAATTTGAAATAATTGAGAGGTTTTAACAGGGGCATTAAGTATCAGTCCTGTTAAGAAAAGAAGTGTTAGTATTATCAATCGGAGATATAATCGGAAGACCCGGTAGGCAGGCGATTGAAAAATTATTGCCCGACTTGAAAAAGGGGTATAAACCGGACCTGGTGATTGCCAACGGCGAAAATGTCGCCGGCGGTATCGGTTTGACAAAGCTGACCGCGGAAGACCTGCTTAAAGCAGGTGTGGACGTTATTACCTCCGGCAACCATATCTGGGCACAGAAGGACATTCTACCCTGTCTCGACAGCGATATGCCGATAATCCGCCCTATGAACTATCCGCCCGGATTGCCCGGTAACGGGTACATCGTCTTCCAAAAAAAGGCGGTGGTGGTCAATCTGATCGGCAGAACCTTTATCGGCAATTTCGATTGCCCATTCCGTGCTATGGATGACCTGCTGGAAAGACTTGCCGGACAGTATAAAATCATCATCATCGATTTTCATGCCGAAGCGACATCGGAAAAGATGGCTCTCGGGAGATATCTGGACGGGCGCGTCAGCGCCATACTGGGTACTCATACTCACGTCGGTACCATAGATTCCCAGATTCTGCCTCAGGGAACGGCTTATGTTACCGATATCGGTATGACAGGGCCGGTAGATTCGGTCATCGGTGATGATGCCGATGCCGTTATAGAACGTTTCCTGAGCATGATTCCCAAGCGCCTTTCGGTCGGTAAGGGAAAGGTATTATTTACAGGTATTTTGACAGAGATAGATGATGCAACCGGAAAAGCTGTAAGCATCGAAAGAATTTCAGAGGAGATTATTTAATGGGACAGGTAGACCTTCACGTTCATACGTCTGTTTCCGACGGCAAATACACTCCTGAAGAAATAGTCCGAAAAGCTGCCGACGTCGGGTTGAAATATCTGGCGATTTGCGACCACGATACGGTGGACGGGGTTGCTGCGGCAATCGAATCCGCCAAAAGTTATCCTCAGCTTACTGTCATCCCCGGAGTCGAGATGAGCACTCTGGCCGTTGGCAGCGAAGTGCATATGCTGGGTTATTTTGTGGACTACACTGACGTCGATTTTAAAAATATCCTTGCCGAGGTCAGCGACTCCCGTATCGGCAGAGCGCAGGCTATGGTAGACAAGCTCAATGAAATGGGTATGAAAATAGAATGGTCACGCGTACAGGAACTGGCAGGTGACGGCACTATCGGACGCCCGCATATCGCAAATGCCATGCTGGAGAAGGGCTACGTTTCCACTTTCAAAGAAGCTTTCGATAAGTATATTGCGCAGGGCGGTCCGGCTTATGTCGAGCGTAGTAAGATAACTCCTGTTGAAGCAGTTAAAATAATAATAAAAGCCGGAGGATTACCGGTTTTGGCACACCCCTTAACCGTAAATGAGCGCGAGAAATTGATTGCCGAACTGAAAGAAGCCGGACTGGTCGGGATGGAGGTTTACTACGATAACTATTCCCCAGATGAAAGGAAAACGCTGGCAAAGCTGGCGGCAAAGTACAGTCTGATAGCTGCCGGCGGCAGTGATTACCACGGCATAGACGATGCAGTAGAAACGCTGCCGGGTGAATCCGAAACACCTTTAGAAGCGGCGGAGAAGTTGATAGCTCTATCCGGACAAAAAGTCTGATCTGCATTCAAAATCCGGTAATACGGGGTATATATGGTCCTTGAGTTTATATTATTGCTGATTGCAGGTTATATTTTAGGCTCGATACACGCCGGATACCTGCTGTCGAAGTGGTTTTATCACATAGATATACGGGAGCACGGCACCGGAAAAATCGGCGCTTCAAACGTTATGCGCGTCACATCGAAGTGGCTGGCAATACCGGTAACGCTGTGCGATATAGGCAAAGGCGCTCTGGCAGTCTGGCTTGCTCAACTGGTTGGTCTGGAAGGTTGGGCGCAGGTTACCGTCGGTCTTGCGGCCATTATCGGTCATAACTGGCCGGTTTTTCTTAATTTCAAGGGGGGGCGGGGTATTTTTACCAGCCTGGGAGTGATTACAATGATATCCCCCATAATAGGACTTATCGTGCTGGTGGTAACATATCTGTTTGCGCCGGTTAAACAAGTGGCATTCGGTGTTTTCCTTGCGTTGTTCTCACTGCCCTTTTTAAGCTGGTTTTTATATCAGCCTTTCGGCGTGGAAGACAGGCTGGGTGTAACGCTGGGATTTGTTGCTCTAGCTTTAACTGCTTTTTTTACAAGGTTGGCTGTTCCAAGGACTGAGCTTGGTCGCGAAACACCGGTGGCAGAACTGTTTCTCAACCGCCTGTTTCTCGACCGGGATATCAGGGATGCCAAAGCCTGGCTCAACCGGAAAAAAGGAGATAATTAGTACATAGCATGGAAACTATGAGATGCGCCGAGCATCCGGATGTAGAAACCGGTCTGCGCTGCGGTAAATGCGATAAACCTATATGCCCCAAATGCATGGTGGAAACGCCCGTGGGCGCGCGTTGCCGCGAATGTGCGCGGGTAAACAAACTGCCC
This sequence comes from Dehalococcoidia bacterium UBA5748, assembly GCA_002419135.1. Classification (GTDB taxonomy): domain Bacteria; phylum Chloroflexota; class Dehalococcoidia; order Dehalococcoidales; family UBA5627; genus UBA5627. The sequence goes on from DIFM01000026.1 coordinate 15,894, forward strand.
ACCTATGATGTGAGTAACAGACAGATGTTAATATCATCCGGTGTCGGTCTTTTAATAGCTGTCGCTTACGGTTTTCTGTGGGGAATGGTGAGCCTGTTTGTCAATTTTATGTTCCTGAATCTGCTGTTGGGAGCCGGCGCCGGCTACGTAATCAGTGAGGGAATGAGCCGGGTTATAAACCGTAAAAGGGGAACAAAACTGACAGTAATTGCCGGCGCTTTGGTTTTAGTAAGCGGCTTTGCCAGCATTTTCACACCGTTAGGTATCATTTTTTCATCTTCCCCCCAGTTCATTCTGCTGGATATTCTGGCGGTCGGTATCGGTATTTACGTTGCCGTTAACCGTTTGAGGTAGGGTACTGATAATATAGGAAATCTGTTTTATATTTTATAGAAAAATTCGAGAATACCCCTTAGCTTGCTAGGGGGATGAATCGAGGTGGAGTTGAGTGGTAACGTTCCTTCTCTCCCCTAAATGCCTCCCAGCTTGCTGGGGGGTTCTTTACTTAATCTATTCGCGTTCGTCCTCGTATCTTGTCGAAGGATGTGCCTTTTTGAAGGGATTTGCGAATTTGGGGAGACTTTTAACTCCTTTAAGTTACTGGGTATATAAACGGCCGTTATGGTTCGACAGGCTCACCACGAACGGCTAATATTAAGGCTCACCACGAACGACTTCTTAATTTCCGTAAATACTGAGAGTGCTTCGTGATGAGAATGGAATAAGACTTAAATTATGCTGATTGGATTACTGCAATTATAGTCTACTTGTAAAACAACCTGTCTTTAACCTGGTGAGCTATGGCAGACATCGTCTCGCCTGCTTTGGCATGAACGACAATGCTGGCTTGTGCGTCGAAAGGAGTGGGCGTGAGGTTAATTATTACCAGTATTGAGCCGGAATCTACCGCATAAGCCGGCAGATACGAAGCAGGATACACAGTCAGCCCGGAGCCGATGACTATCATCAGGTCGCAGGTGCAGGCGCGCTTCATAGCCTCGTTTAAGGTGTCTTCCGGCAGCGGTTCCCCGAAAAAGACCACATCTGCTTTTAAGATGCCCCCGCATTCCTCGCAGTATGGCGGTTCAGTTCCCGTTGTCTTTTCCATAACCTGTTGAAACGGGTATCTTCTGCCGCAGCTTAAACAAACAAAGGATTGCATATTGCCGTGCAGCTCGAGGACACGCTTATACGGAACACCCGCTTTTTGGTGCAGATTGTCTATGTTCTGTGTTATCACGCAGTCCAGTTTTCCCAGATGATATAGTTCGGCTATCGCCAAGTGGGCTTTGTTGGGTTCGGCAGAAATACTGAGTTCCTTAAAAAGTGCCCATTGTCTGCGGCGGGCGTCGGGATTATTTAAAAATCTCTCGTAGGAAAAGTCCTCCGGGTCGAAACGCCCCCAGATACCGCCAGGACCGCGAAAATCGGGTATGCCGGATTCCGTGCTGATACCGGCGCCGGTAAAAAAGGTCAAGCGCCTCGATTGTAGAATCAACTCTGCAATCTTGTCTACTTTAGGGTCGTGATATTGCTCCATCTTTCTCTCTCATAATATCAGCGGGGATAAGTGAATACATAACCCCATCCATAATTTGCCCGTGTTGATATATCATATTTCTTAAAACACCTTCGCGGACTGCTCCTATTTTTTCGGCTACCCGCTGGCTGGCAGTGTTATCTGTTGCAGCTTTGATTTCGATACGGTTAAAATGCAGCCTTTCGAAACCGAATCTTGCCAGTAACAGGGTAGCTGATGATGCCACTCCCAGATTACAATACTGCTTTCTTATCCAGTATCCCAGGTTGGCTGTCATATTCTGATAATCGATGCGATTCAAACCGCACCAACCCATAACATTCTCTGTAGCCGGGTGAATAATGGTAAAGTTGTATTCCATTCCCCTGCCCCAAATAGTTTCACAGGCTTTCAGCCAGGTGCGGCTGTCACCAATATCATAATCTTTGGTAGCCCATGGCAGCCACTTCTCAAGTTCGTCAATTGATTCACGGACTGCATTATAATGTTCCTGCGCGTCTTCCACGCTGCAGCAGCGCAATAGCACTTCCCCGTCGCTTAAAGTTATGGTTTTTTCGATTTTCATTCTAAATCTTACCACTATGACTGCAAATTTGGCTAAGGCAACAGCCGCCGCAAACGGGTTTTTTATTACAGGCTTCCTTGGCGTGTTTTACGATTAAAGCATGGTATTCATTAAATACGATCACATCGGTTGCTAAATTTGACATAAAAAGCTTCTGATAGTAGTTGTAACTATCATCTTCATTTGTTAAGCCGATACGGGAAAAAATACGTTTGGTATATGCATCTATAACGAAAAGCGGTTTACCCAGTGCATATAAAAGAATAGAGTCCGCCGTCTCCGGCCCGATGCCATAGACAGCCAACAATTCCTCGCGCAGTTTGTTCGATTTCACTGCGGACATCTGCTCGATATCATCCGAATAATTTTCGCCTAACCAGTATACCAGTGATTTCAGTTTGCGGGCTTTCACATTATAGTATCCGCTGGGCTTGATTAACCCCGACAATTCGGAAAAAGGCATATTTCTGATTGCGCCCGGTGAAAGGGCCTGCGCCTTTTTTAAATTAGTGATGGCTTTCTCTACGTTTGTCCATGCCGCCGATTGTGTCAGGACAGCACCTATCATAACCTCGAACGGTGTCTGGGCAGGCCACCAGTGCTGGGGACCGTAGGCATCCAAAAGCCTGTCGTAGATAGTATTAACCGATAATTGTTCGCTTTTATCATCTTTCATAAATAAACACCGGTATACAATCGAATATTATAGCACGGGACAATTTTATAGATTAATTAACGGGGTCGATTATTGAATACAACCCCGTTAATTATAAAACTTAAATTAGTTTTATGCCCCGATATTTTTATTCCAGCGGAGTCAGGGTAAGCAACTTTTTAGCGATGTCGGGGTATGAAGCAATGAATTTGAGCTCATCCTCGGTAAGCGGTTTCTGCGCTTCGACGTTGGCAAACCTTACCAGTTCCAGTATTCTGTTGGCTTCATTCCTGTCATTAAAGGAAATCGACATATTCCCCATAATGTGGCTGAAACCCGAAATGCCGCTGTATTCGCCGGCACAGATTTCCCTGCCGGTTTCAACCAGTTCGGGGTCTCCCCTGCCCAGCTCCTCATAGCCATAGAGTTCATAGTTCTCCGGGTCTTTGAGCACACCGTCGGCATGAATGCCGGATTCATGTGCAAATGCATTGGCACCTACGCCTACCTGATTGATGGGAATGGGAACTTCAAAGGCATAACTGGCGAACTTGGCAATCTTATATGCTTTGGAAAGGTCAATACCATTTCCCAGTTGATATTTTTCATTAAACCCTTTGGATTTGGTAATGGCAAGGATAGTAGCCACCAGGTCTGCATTTCCGCAGCGCTCGCCGATACCGTTAATGGTGGTGTTGATGTAAGCGTCCTGTCCGCCGTCGATAACACCCTTGGCTCCGGCAATCGAAGTTGCCACAGCCATTCCAAGGTCGCCGTGACAGTGGAGTTCTATCGGAAGCTCTACATTCTCCGCCAGCTCTTTTGCGGTTTCATAAATCGAGAAAGGGTTATCGTAACCCAGTGTATCGCAATATCTTAACCTTTCAGCGCCATGTTCTTTGGCTGCTTTCCCGAATTTAATCAGATAATCTATGTCCGTTCTTGAAGCATCCTCGGCATTTACTCCGATGGTTTTGGTTCCGTGGGCTTTAGCTGCTTCAATTGCGGCTATCATATCGTTGATTATATCGTCGCGGTTTTTCCTACCCTGGAATTTTCCGTTAATCATCTGGTCGGAAGTGGAGATTGACAGGTTAAGATGCTCCAGACCGGGCACCATTTTATAGGCTAACTCGACATCGGCAATCATAGCCCTTATCCATCCCTCCAGCCTCATATGCTTTATAACACCGAGTTTAGCCAGCTCCAGATTGGCCTGTAAATAATTGGATTCGTGTTTGGTAGTCGGGAAACCGAATTCCGATTGGAATACTCCCATTTCGTCCAGATAGATATTTATCATGGTCTTTTCCAGCTTGGAAAGACCTAACTTTGCTGTTTGAACACCATCCCTGTTGGTTACGTCAACTAAATAAATTTTTGGCATATTTCTACCTCTTTTTGTAAAATAAGAAACATTAACCCATGATGAATGGTTAATAGATAATGGTAGCACAATATTCTTTCGGCGGCAATTATGTGCTAAAATTAAGCAGGGTTTTTAATCCTGCATTAGATAACTAAACAGCTATGTTAACTAAAAATAATTATATTGAATTAACGTTATAATCAGGGGGCAGCGGAATGGAAAAGATAAAAGTTGGGATTGTGAATGTTACCGGCTATGCCGGCATAGAATTAGCCCGATTGCTGGTACGGCATCCGGCTGCCCGGCTTGTTTCGGTTACCGGCAGAAGCTCCGCCGGACAAAAGCTGGCCGATGTTTTTCCGCATATGACGGGCGCTGCCGACCTTATCATAGAATCCGAACTTTCTGATGTCGATTTCGCTTTTGTAGCCATGCCCCATAAGGAGAGCGCGCTGGAAGTGATGAAACTTATCGAACGCGGTATTAAAGTGGTGGATATCAGCGCCGATTTCCGTTTAAGCAACCCCGAGGATTATAACGAATGGTATGGTTTTACCCATCCCTCACCGGAGCTGTTGGATAAGGCGGTTTACGGGCTGCCCGAGCTGTATCGTAAAGATATTGAATCGGCCAATCTGGTAGCCAATCCCGGCTGTTATCCCACCGCCGCTATACTGGCTATGGCTCCGGCAGTCAAGCAAGGCATCATTTCTGAAGATATCATCATCGACAGCAAATCGGGGCTATCCGGCGCCGGCAGAACTCTGACTACCGTCAGCCACTATTCGGAAGCAAACGAAAACACCGCTGCTTATGCCTTGAAAGGGCATCGCCATCTGCCGGAAATCGTACAGGAACTCACTTATCTTAATGGCGAAACGGTAAATGTAACCTTCGTTCCTCACATTGTTCCGATGACCCGCGGTATTTTATCCACCTGCTATGCTGCTTTAAGGGAGGAGTTTGTCGAGAAGGAAGATATTCAGGTAGAAATCAACGCTATCTACAAGGAATTTTATAAGGATGCGCCTTTTGTTAAGGTAGTCGATAATCCACCGCATACCAAGAATGTCTGGGGCAGTAATATGTGCCATATCTATCCGTTCGTCGATACGAGGACAGGCCGTCTTATAGTCATTAGCTGTATAGATAATCTGGTAAAGGGCGCGGCCGGACAGGCCATTCAGAATATGAATATCATGTCGGGTTTTGCCGAAACTGCCGGTCTGGAAGCCCCGCCTATATATCCGTAAAAACTCTTCTTATACCCTCATCCGTCATATAGATATGCCACCTTCCCCCGGGGGAAGGCATTTTTCGTAGGGGCGACCATTGGTCGTCCGCCCACCACCATCGAGATTCAGTGTAACAATCACTCTTAAAAATAACATGTATTCAAATAAAAAATCGTATTAAATCCCCTCTGACTCCCCTTTCCCAAAGTGGAGGAAACGGTCATATTCTATCAGGAAAGGAAGATGACAATCGGATTAATCCCTGCGTGGTTCGGCAAGTTCAATATAGTAAATGTCATTCTGAGGAAGTATTACGACCGAAGAATCTATACAGTTATCGTATGGTGAATAGATCCTTCACTGCGTTCAGGATGACATTTCTGTATTACGTGTTACTTAATAAAAAACTGTTTTCTGGCGTTATTCAAAAAAATATTAGTGCCACTTAATGGTCACAATGATAAAAAAACATATGCACCAGCACAGGTTCAATTCAGGAATAGATATCTCTTTTTCTTAAAAGCTTTAGAGAAATGAATCCCAGTATGCCGGAAATAAGGTATGGAAAACTAAGTATGCTCCACATACCGATATTATCCCATGTACTACTATCAGAAAGCACCCATATGGCTGTTCCTGCAATTAACGAGTTGACAATGAAGAGCACACTGGAAGCCAACGGTCTCTTCCATGACAGGATGATGCCCGATAACCCGATTATTATTATCACCAGCCCAAATATATGGATTGTCCCAAAGTCATGAGGCCACCTGTATCCCCCCAACAGAAATCCTGCTATCAGCCCCCAGCTGATTAATATTGTTACAAGTGATGTTAAAATGAGACCTATCCAAATCAAGGTCTTTGCCATGCATGTACCCCCTAAAATCCTTTTCTGGCATCGACGTATTGAATGAATATGGATGGATTACCATCGAGTGTATCCAGATATTCCCCTTCAAAGACATATACAGGGTATACATAATCCTGGGCTTGTGTCATCGAATCCAGATAATATCCAAGCGATACTTCAGTTATCCTGACATCCCGGCCTTCTCCCATTCCCAGAGGCTGCAGCATCAGTCGATTATTAATGAGGTCCTGATAAGCCTGTTGTGCGGTCTTTAACGAAACAGCCATATCGGTTTTTTCATATTCCGCATGATACCAGTGAACCTGTACTACTTCGCCACCATCACCAATCCTGACACTCATTTTTTTACCGATTACTGCTGCCGGGAAATCGCCGATATCATAATCAAAGACAACCGACAGATGGGCAACTCCATAGTAATAAGTGCCTCCTGCCACAACCTCCTTAACCCGGATATCAGGAGTGAGCAGTCCCTTATCGGCCAGGAATTTTATTGCAATATCCTCCGCTGTTTTATCATCGGGAAGAGATGGCTTTTCAGCCGGATACAGCTTTTTCATACTTGTATGGTACAAAATTGCTCCTGTTTCAGTTGCCATCTCAAGACCTTCATCGGTATATTTATTTTTTAGAAAATAGAGGTCAGAACCATCGTTAAAGTCTACTGAAGGTTCGAAAACTCCAAACCAGTTACCAATATTCAGGGCGTACTCTTCGGTAACGTCAGGATGTTTTATCCGGTATACCGGCACAGTATCAGGCGTATCGGGCAGAGAGGTGTCAAGTTGGTAATTGTTGTTCATCCATCCCAATTGATTTGATACCATCTCCAATGGTTGTGAGCAGCCGCTTGTCCCTAACAAGCTGGCGGTCATTAATAAGGTAACTAATATTACAGTAATATATCTTTTCATGATTGTTACTCCTTGACAGATTGTTCTTTTTATCCTAACAGCATATATCATGTCTGATTATTAGAGCGGATAATCTATGCTATAATAGTCCCCATCAGGTTCTAAATCAGCTTGGGTGTCCCCAAAGCCCCAAATACAATCATCAAAATAGCACTCTTCTTCAAAAATAATTCTTAAATTCGTTCCGGATGGTTGTGTCCAAGAACAGCCCCAAAACCATGCATCTGCAACACTCTCCCCAGAACACAAATACTCAGCGATTCGCGTTCCTGCTGTAGTATGTCCATACATTGAGGTAGACGCACCACAAATCATATGGACTCCATCTAAAGCCTGCGCAAACTTGCCGTTTGATTTTTGGTAGTTATCAGAGGCAGCGTTATCTCCCATCAATGTATTACAGGCAAATAGCATCACCCACTCTAAGTCGGTTTCTCCCCACTGTGCTTCCAGATAATCAACTGTATTACTGTTGCCCAAAGGATTTTGATCGTTTACAAGCGGTATATAATCTTCGCCGCCGTGACCGCAAAAGAAGAATAGATCGACCCCGTCGGCACTATCATTGTCATTGTCGACGAAAGGCCCCTCTTCATCAATATCATGGTGAATAAAATTCCGCTGCCACGGATAATAATTATCCAGATAATTCACGAAACCAACGGTTACATCTTCGGTTATGGGGCGATCCCCCCAAGGAATACCTAGCCAGCATTGATAGTCCGCATTATAAATACCGCCAACTTCAATTAATCCATCATCATCCTCCACAGCTAGTGCCAATGCACTTTCACCTGCACCGATGGATAAAACGAGAGCCATGATTAGTGAAAGGATTATCGTTCTTTTCTTATACATTCATCTTTTCCTCACTTGCCATACTCCATAAAGCCTGTTTGTTAATCTTCATAACTAGCCTTTCCTAATTACCTGTCTAATATGATAGACGGAATAGAGGAGTAAAAAGTTCCACTTTTCTTTGAAAACCTCTATTATTTGGATTGGGTAACAGGGTTTAATCTTAAAGTGTTACAATAAAGACTATTAAAACAACATTTAGCTTTGGATAAAATGGACGATGTAGAAGAAAGTAAGCTAATTGGGCTAAGTCAGCAAGGAAGCGTAGATGCATTCAACGCACTCATAGAATGCTACCAGAAAGAAGCCTTAAAGATAGCTTTTCGTATACTGGGCAATTTGTCGGATGCGGAAGATGTTTGCCAGACCGCATGGATGTCTGCCTGGAAATCTATTAAAAATTTTCGAGGGGGCAGCTTTCGGGCATGGATATTCAGCATAGTAGCCAACGCTTGCCGGGATGAATTACGTAAACGTAAGCGAAAGCGAAACATGGAAACAAGTATTCCCGATTGTCCACTGCCGTCTACAGACGTTCTTACAGATGACATAGTTTTGACCCGAGAAAAGGTAGAAGCTGTTCAGAAAGCATTACTCCGGTTGCCTTACGAACAACGCCTGGCTGTGATTTTACGTGTATATGTAGACATGAATTATAAAGAAATATCCAAAGTGATGAAATGTCCTTTAGGTACCGTCAGGTCGAGATTGAACCGGGGATTACATCGTTTAAGAGACCTTTTACGAGACGGAGAATGTTTGTAAAAAGACGGTTTTAAAATTATACTCGAAATATAAGTCGAGGATTTAAGGAATGAAAACCTGGTTTAAACGCTTTTATAAAACAGAATGCTCGAGGACAAGAGAGCAGCTGACATCGTATCTCGATGGCGAGCTTGGTGCAAAAGAGCTACAGGAATTGGAACTACATCTCAAGTCCTGCCGGACATGCCGTGAAGAATACGACTCACTCAGGCAGACGATAGGCCTTTTGCGGCAGATGCCGGAAGTAAGCTCCGAACGTACTTTTAGAATAGATGAAAAGAATGTTACGACGAAACCTGGCGATAGAAAGCTCTTAATTCTTTATAGGGCCGTAGCCGGGGTTGCCATTATTCTGGCATTGGTTTGTATCGGGGATTTCGGGCATTTATTTATGCCAACAGGGGAGTCGCCGTTAGGAGGCTATCCCTGGTTAGTAAGAGGAATTGAGCTAGGACTATTTGTTATTTTAGGCGCATTAGGGCTTCGCATTCTTATCCACCTGTTTAGACGACGGAAGTAACGGATTAAAATAGCGTACTTTCATTTCCTGTTAACAAGTGGCTGTGAAAATCAGGCTAATTCCCCCTATTTTGCTAACGGATGGCGAATAATAAGGCAATACTATACAATAACAAAAATCATTCTTCAACCCTCATCCGGCATCCCGAATTTTCGGTATGCCACCTTCCCCCGGGGGAAGGCGTTTTCGTGGGGAAGACCGGGAACATGAGTCCCGATTTATCGGGAAAGAGATTGTAGAGCGGGAATCATATTGATGATTTCGTCGCCGTTATGGTTCGACAGGCTCATCACGAACGGCTAAAAAAAGCTCACCACGAACGGCTTTCGTGATTTTCTTTCCATAAACAATTGATTGGCCGCCTTCCTTCTGCTATGCTTTAGTCTGCAATGACACAGAAACAGGATAACCCGGGAATTACCCCCCGCTCTTTCGGCAAGTGGGATTATCTCAAAATCACCATACTGGTCTTTTCCACCACAGGCCTGTGGCAGTCGATGCACTCTCTCATCCTCCCCATCAGAATCCTCGATTTTGCCCCCGAAGCGGAAAAAAACACCTATCTCGGCTTAATGACCTTTGTCGGTCTGATTATTGCCATGTTACTCCAGCCTGTCTTCGGAGCCATCAGCGACCGTTCGGGTTTCCGTATGGGAAAACGCCGACCCTTCATAATCATCGGCGCACTGTGTCTTTTACTGTTTTTGCCCGGTATCGGGCTTGCCGGCAGCTATGCGGTGATATTTGCCATCTACTGCGTGATGCAAATCTCCAGCAATGCCGTGCAGGGGGCGCACCAGGGCTTCATTCCCGACATGGTTCCCGAAGGTAAAAAAGGGCAGGCCTCCGGTATAAAGAGCTTTGTGGAGATGCTGGGCGGTGTTATCCTTATCTACATCATCGGTAAATTGATGGATAACTACGCCGCCGGTGATGGAGACCAATGGCTATGGCTATCCCTTTTAATCCCGGGAATTATTTTATTTGTCTGTATGCTGGTAACGGTCTTTACCGTGAAGGAGGACAGCGGAAATAAAAACTCCCCGTTTTCGATAAAAGATGTTATCCGCAACACCTTTAAAATCGATATCGGGATGAACCGCGGGTTTTTATGGTTTCTGGCTTCACGGCTGTTCTTTTTTGCCGGTCTGGGAATAATCCAGCAATTTTCATTGTATTTTTTAATGTACCTTGGGGTGCCCGACCCGGCATCCGCTGCGGCGAGATTCCTTATCCTGGCGGTAGTCGGTATGCTGATAGTCGTTTATCCGGCCGGTAGATTATCGGATAAAATCGGTCGCAAACCGATTGCCATAACATCGGCTTTTATCGGGGCTTTCGGTGTACTTCTGATAATCTTAACCAAGGACTACAACATGATAATGGTCGCCGCCGGATTTATCGGGGTGGCGCTTGGAGGGTTTACCAGCACGAACTGGGCGATGGCTATCGATATGGTCCCTGCTGGTGAAGAAGCGCGCTATCTCGGAATTGCCAATATGGCAACCGCCGGAGCGGGCGCGTTGGCACGCCTTATAGGTCCCGTTATCGACTTCTTTGAAAAACAGAGTTTGGGGCTTGGATACCAGGTAATGCTGTTTACCTGCCTGGTCTTTTTTATAGTTGGCGGATTGATTCTGCTGCGTATTAAGGAGAAGATTACCCGATAAAGTTGAGTAATGCTTCCCATCCCAGCGCACCGGTCCAGGCTACTGCCGTATAAAGAACGGTTCGCCCCAACCAGCAGGCGATGAAGAATTTCCACACCGGATAGCGTAGTGCCCCGGCTATACAACCTACAACGTCGAATGCAAACGGAAAAACCGAGAGTAAAAAGATAGCGGGAGCTCCGTATTTGCGCAGCCACGCTTCCAGTTTAAGATACCAGCGATTGTTTTTTGTGGTAACCAGGGCTTGCCCGCTATAGCCTGCCAGATAACCCGTAAGCTCTCCTATGGCGGCTCCGATACCGCCCGCCAGTCCTACCAGTGTAGCCGAAGGTAAAGCGGCGCCGAGAGCCGCTATCACCACGAAATTACCGACCGGCAGTACGACGGATGCGTTTAATATGACGCTTATAATAAACGAACCGAGGTAACCGTACCCCTTCAGTCCCTCTATCATATCGGGGTTATAATTATATGCCACAAAAATGCCCACCACTATTGCCACGATAAAAACGAGCATCGATATGGGTAGAAGCCTTGTTTTGACCCAGGAAGGCTTGCACTGCGGAGGGGTTTCCTGCGATTCTTTGTCGGTATCGTTCATATTGTTTGATATTCTATCATAATGGGAATAAGATATTAAAAAGTACCTTATTCAATTGCTGTTGTCAATTATCGAATAGTTTAGGATACTCATTTTAACAGCCGTTGTCGTTTAATGGGTTTGCTACCGTCGATTGACAACTATGTTACATTTGTGTATTATTAGCTGGAATATAAATATGCTGTAAGCCAATGATATCCGATCTTTACGCCTCGTTCATCATCACCATTCATAAAGGGTTAGATTATGCTTTGGCAATTCGTTACAGTTATTAAACTAAGGGGGTTTTAAAAACATGATAAAACCGGGTCCATTGGAAATAGGGCTAGTTCTGGTAATCATTCTTATTGTTTTCGGTGTAGGAAAACTTCCGCAGGTAGGCGCCGCACTGGGTAAGAGTATCAACGCTTTCAAGAAGGGTACAAAAGGCGAAGACGAAGAGGAACAGGCAGCGCAAGCTAAAACAAAGAAAAAGGCTAAGAAGAAAAAGGCTACAAATAAGAAAGCCTCTCAGGCGACTGAGGGCGCATCAGAAGGGGAAACTAAACCTGCAGCAGAAGAAACTCCTGCCAAGCAGGCATAGCAGTTTTTTCCGGGAGCGACAGATATTTGTTGTCCTGAGCTGAATTCATTATTCCGGTAAGAATAGTTGTAAAATGTATCCCCTTCCGTTAGGTTTGCAGGAAGGGGATATTTTCAAGGGGTGATTAATCGGCTGCGTTCCCGCTTTGAGTATTTGATATCATAAAGTAACGGAGGTGAAGTACCGTTGCCGTTTAAAATCGGTCCTTTCGAAATAATAATCGTATTACTGGTTATCTTTATCATCTTCGGGGCTGGGAAATTGCCCCAACTCTTCGAAACGTTCGGTCAATGGAAACGTGATTTTAAAAAAAATAAACAGGCGATGTTGAAGAGTTAGAGGAAACATCAACAAAGAAAGCAAGAAAGAAATCCAAAAAAAGCCGGGCATGATTATCAATCCACTTGCGACAATACGACCATCGGCAGCCGGCGCCGGCGTTTGCGTTCCTTTAGCGATGTTTATGTTGTGTCGGCAGGTTTTATTCCATTTAGATAAAACTCCATTTCCAATAAAAATCGAAGCTAAAAATGAGATAGAATAATGGGTTTAGACCTTGGTTTTTTTGAAATACTGGTAATACTGGTAGTTACTCTTCTCGTGGTTGGTCCCGAGAAGCTGCCCGAGTATGCGCGCAAGTTCGGCAAGATAGTGCGCGACCTCAGGAAAATGACCAAAAATTTTACCGGAGAAGTGACCAGGTCGCTCGACCTGGAAGATGATTTCGATGATTTAAAGAACACCGCTCAGGGGCTTAAGGGTTCACTCGATGAAGAATCTTTGAAAATCAAGAATGCTCTCGATATGGAAGCGGAAGAAATCGCTAAAACAATAGATGATGAAGTCAGCGGTGTCAAAAAGATAATGGATGACGGAACAGCTGAAATTGCGAATATGCTGGAAAAGGAATCACGTGAATTCGATACCACAGCCCGTGAGATAAAAAACCCGCTGGCGAGAGAAGCTCAGGAGGTGAGTTCTACGCTGAACGAGAGCGTTGATAAAATAAATAAATCCTTAAATATAGAAAATGCCTCTCCGGCTATCCCGTCTAAAAAAACTAAAAAGACGGGTGAAGAAAAGAAGGAGGCTAAAAAGACCCCCGACATTCCCGAAGACCGTTTCAATCCTTTTGATAGCAGACAGGCGCAGACTAATTTAACACCACCGGCTAATGCTGATACTACAGCCGCTGACAAAAAAACAGATACTGAGGAAACAGAGCAATAAAGTGGTAACTACAGAAATAAGACGAGACCCGATTACAGGCAAGAGGATGCCCATTAAAGGGCACCTGGTGGAATTGCGTGACCGTATCGCCAAGTCTGTTATAGCTATGGTTATTACCACGGCCATATCGTTCATTTTTGCCAAAACCATGATACTGATTTTAAAAGCCCCTGCTAAAGGCATTGATTTTCAGGCCATCACTCCGACCGAAAACATAGCCGTGTATTTTAAGGTTGCGCTTGCCGGCGGTTTTATTATCGCTATGCCGTTTCTGGTTTACCAGGCGATTGCATTTATTGCTCCGGGGCTTACCTCTAAAGAGAGAAAAAACATATTACAACTTTTGCCTTTTGTAACCCTGTTATTCGCTACGGGGGTCGCGTTCTCATATTTTGTCGCCCTGCCGCCTGCTATGGCATTCCTGGGTGGTTTTCTTTCCGATGTTGCCGAAAATGTCTGGAGACTTACCGAATATATAAGTGTCGTTACACGTATGATTATCTATGTCGGTTTGGTGTTTGAAACTCCGCTTATTATCATGATACTGGCGCGAATGGGGTTGGTAACTCCGCAATGGCTGGCTGGTAAGCGTAAACTGTGGATTATTCTGGCATTTGTAATATCGGCTCTTATTACGCCCACTATGGATCCCATTAACCAGTCGATTATTGCTCTTCCGCTGATTATTTTACTCGAGTTGAGCATTATCCTCTCCAGATTCGTCTATAAAAAGCGGGCAGTAAAACAATCTGAAGAAGCCGCTGAAAATATATAGAGCCAATATTTGGATATCCCGTTATTCGGTAGTATAATATTAATATAATTTTATTTAGCAGTTTTCGATGATATTTCGATAAACACAGAGGTTAGCAGATGGTCAGTCAGTATTGTCTTTGTTTTTCTTGCGGACGGGAAAAGGAATTCAGTCCCAACGAACCGGCCAGCGATGTGCTCGAAGGGTGGTTGATTGTGTCCGCTTTCAATGGTAACGGCTCTATTGTCAGATATAATTTTTGTTCTTATGAGTGTCTTCAGGAATGGGTTGTTTCCCAGTCTTCGATGAGTCCCGAAATATTTATGAATTCTATAAACGAAGAGACCGGGAACAATAACTAATTTCAGGCAGGTCTGTACTCCGGCGGTTCAAGTCGCTTGTTACAAAAGACCTGCCATTCTCATTAAAAATAACGATATCGCTTTTTAATTAATAATATCTGTAAGGAGAAATTGTAAGATGAGCGAAATCCCCGAAATCGGTAAAATATCGGCTGATATCTTCAGCGAAATCATCTTCCCCAGGTTGGGAGCTAAGAACAAAGATGTTCTGGTCGGACCTATGCACGGGGTAGATGTCGGTATTTGTGAAATCGGGAACAAGGCGGTATCTTTTACCACCGACCCGGTATTTATCGTGCCGGAATACGGATGGGAACGCGCAGCCTGGTTTGCCATCAACATACTGGCTTCGGATTCGGTAACCTGCGGTTTGCCTCCGCGCTACCTTTCGATAGATATGAACCTCCCGATGTCGATGACCAAGCAGCAGATGGATATTACATGGAGAGTGATTCACTCGGAATGCGAGAGAATGGGTATCAATATCATTACCGGTCACACCGGCCGTTATGAAAACTGCAACTACCCGATGGTTGGCGGCGGAACGGTAATCGGTGTCGGTGAGCTTACCGAGTATGTTACCCCCCGTTTCATTACCGCCGGAGATAAAATCATTGTTACCAAAGGTCCCGCAATAGAGGCAACGGGTATCTTTGCCGCCATGCTGCCGCGCCTGCTGGAGGAAGAATTCGGCAAGGAATTCAGCATACGGGCGCAGGATATTTTTTATAAAATGTCGGTGGTGGATGACGCAATGGCTGCGGTAGGTGTCGGCGTCAGAGAGAACGGCGTTACTGCTATGCACGATGCTACCGAATGCGGTATCTGGGGAGGCCTTTACGAAGTGGCAGAGGCGGCCGGGCTGGGTGTAAGGGTAGAACAGGAAAAAATCGTTGCTACCGATTGTGTGCTGGATATCTGTCGTTTCTTCGATATAGACCCGTACGCGTCCATAAGTGAGGGCACTCTGATTATTGCCTGCAAGCCGCATAAAGCCGAAGAGGTAGTGAATTCTTTATCGCGTAAGGGTATAATTTCATCCGTAATCGGTGAGTTTACCGAAAAAGAAAGCGGTATGGTTCTTATAAAAGAAGGCAGAGAAACAGAATTGAAGCATCCCATTGTCGACCCGTTCTGGAATGCTTTTTACAGGGCGCTGGAAAAATATAAATCTTACCTTTAAGTCTGGAAGCAGAGGTTTATAAGTTGGAAAACGGACAAAAAGAGCTTGCACGGAGAATAGTTAAATTAAAAAAGGAAAGGAATGCCGTCATACTGGCGCATAATTATCAGCCCGCGGAAATCCAGGATCTGGCTGATTTTGTCGGCGATTCGCTGGAGCTTTCACAGAAAGCCGCGTTGACAGATGCCGATGTCATTGTCTTTTGCGGCGTTCATTTTATGGCGGAAACCGCTTACATACTCTCTCCCGATAAAAAAGTGCTGCTTCCCGAAGCCTCGGCGGGTTGCCCTATGGCGGATATGGTCACCGCCGAAAAACTGCTTGCGAAGAAAAAGGAACTGCCCGATGCGGCAGTGGTTACATATATCAATTCCACCGCAGCGGTAAAAGCCGAATCCGATATCTGCTGCACCTCGGCAAATGCGCCCAAAGTGGTTGCCAGTCTGCCCGACCGGGAAATTCTATTTGTTCCCGATATGTATCTGGGACAATATGTGGCATCACAGGTTCCGGATAAAAAGTATACTTTTTGGCCCGGTTTCTGCCCGGTCCACGAGGGGATAAAAGCCGATTCCGTCATGAGATTAAAAAATCAATATCCTCTGGCAAAAGTCGTAGTACATCCGGAGTGCCGTCCCGAGGTAATCGCGCTTGCCGACGAGGTCTTGAGCACCAGCGGAATGTGTCGCTATGCTGCCCGCCCGGATGTAAATCAGATGATTGTGGTTACCGAAATCGGTATTATTCATCGCATGCAGAAAGAGAATCCACAGAAACAGTTCATTCCGGTTTCTGAAAATGCAATATGTCACACTATGAAATCAATCACACTTGAAAAAGTGCTTCATTCTTTGGAAACCCTAACTCCTGAGGTAACAGTGCCCGAAGAAATCAGGCTAAAAGCTATCGGTGCAGTCAACAGAATGCTTGGCATTGTTTGATAGCTTGAAGGGAGGTTGCGATGCCAAACTCCGAATACATAGTTATCTTCGTTACTACCGAAGCCGGCGAGGAATCCGCTCTTATCTCAAAGGTTTTGCTTGAACAGAGAAAAGCCGCCTGTGTCAGTATAGTCAAAGATGTTGATTCGATGTACTGGTGGAATGATAAGATTGATTCGGCAAGCGAGAACCTGCTGGTTATAAAAACCAGAGCCGCACTGTTAGAGGAAATTATTCAAATCGTTAAAGAGATTCACACCAACGATGTGCCAGAAATAATTGCACTTCCTATTATCGGCGGTAATCAGGACTATCTGGACTGGGTTGGTAAAGAAACGTTGTGAGAGTATAATCTAGTAAATGTGTAAGCGTATTGCAGAGGACATAAGGACGGTTTTTAAGGGAGACCCGGCAGCAAGAAGCGTGCTTGAGGTTTTAACATGTTATCCAGGCTTGCATGCTGTTTGGGCACACCGCATATCCCATTTTTTATGGAATCATCATATGCGCTATCTTGCCCGGCTGTTGTCACACTGGACGCGCTTCTTCACTGCTATCGAAATACATCCGGGGGCTACCCTCGGTCGCCGTTTCTTTATCGACCACGGCTCGGGTGTAGTGATCGGTGAAACGGCGGAAATCGGAGAAGACGTACTAATTTATCAGGGAGTTGTACTTGGAGGCACCAGCCTCAACAAAGGTAAACGCCATCCGACCATCGGTAATAAAGTAGTCATCGGAACCGGAGCGGTGGTCTTGGGCGCAATTACTGTCGGCGAGGGGGCGAAAATAGGCTCCGGCTCGGTTGTAATTAAACCGGTTCCCCCCGGAGCAACCGTAGTGGGCATCCCCGGCAGGGTGGTAGATGAACACCATAAACCGCTTTTAGACCTGGAACACGGCAATCTGCCCGACCCGGTTGCTGATGTAATCAGGCTGGTGTTGAACGAACAAGCAAAGCTGGAGGAACGACTCAATAAAGTGGAAACCAGCTCCGGTATAGAAGTCCCTCACGACGAATTAAAACAAAAAATAAGGGAAGTTATCAGGGAGTTCGAACAGGAAGGATAAAATGGCTACTGTTAAGAAAAGAATAATATTCATAATTCCGGAGGAAATGCTGTTGGAGCCTATTCTTTACACTATTACTCAGCAATACGACTTAAAAGTAAGTATCTACAACTCCGATATCAGTGGAAACGAAGGCGTGATGAGGCTGGAGCTCGAGGGAGAAGAGAAACAAATCGAAGAAGGGCTTACCTGGGCGATGTCAAGAGGCATCCGTGTCGAAGCCGTCGGTTAAAAACTTTTAAATTATGATAAAAATCACTTTAAACGGGTTTCTTTCTTGTTTATAATTGATATGTAAATAAAAAACGGGGGGGACAATGTTATGAGCGTAGAAAAGCATTTTACTGCGCAGGAAGCCAAAGAAATAGGTGAAGAACTGGGAATCGATTGGACAAAATTCGATGTTGAGCAGTTCAGGATGGGGCTGGATGTAGAGTTGGAGCATGGTCTGGTGGACCCGCAAACCAATGTTACCGATGACGACCCCATTTTAACGGGGAAAATCACGCTTGCCCATTTAAATGAATTCTCCGATTATTACACACGCCTTTATGAGATGGAAGAAGAAGCCGAAAGCGAGTTGTAGGAGGGGTGTCTAAATCTCCCCTCACACCTTCCGGGCTATAATTCCGGCAACCGCTTTTCGATTGTCGATTATTCCTTCATAATAGCGCAGGCAGCGGAAATCGCGAAACATCTCTAAAAGTTCATTGTATTCGAGTAAAAAATCCTTATTCGAGGGTTTCCCGAACCTTGCCTGGTCTATGGTGTAAGTTTGATATACTACCATACCGCCTGCTTTCAAACCCTCCTTTATTCGAGGCATCAACGGGCGGTGCAGGTAGTTGAAACAGATAATAACATCATAGGCGTTTTTCCCTATTCCATAATTACCTGATTCGATATCGGCAACATAAGCATTTATATTTGCGCCAACCGATTTTGCTCTTTCCAAAGCAGTCTTAACCGCTTCTTCGGAAACATCTATCCCTTCTGCATCGAAACCCACCTTTGCCAGATAGATTGTATTACGTCCGTTTCCCATAGCGATATCCAGCGCCCTGCCCTTTGGCAGCAAGCTGATATTCTCAACCAGAAACGGAGATGCTTCGGACTCGTCATATGAATGCATTAATATTCCAATTCCCTCCGGCTGAGCTCGAAGACCACCGGGTTATCCGGGTCCGGACAGGCAACCGTTGTTTTGGAGGGGTCTTTTTCCCAGGGCAAACTGCCGCCGAACTGCAGTACCTCGGCAAAAGGGAAAAGGGTATAAAACGCCCATGAACACATACAGTTGGGAGTACTCTGCCCGATGACGAATTCATCCCCTACCCTGTGCCCGGCTTCACAGGTACCTTTTTGCGAGATTATTTTTGCTACTATCGTATGCATTTTTAACCTCCTCGCGGTAAATATAATTTGCTATATTTTAAATACAAATATCAATATTATATATGTCACAAAAAATATCAAGCCGAAACATAGCGTGTACCAGTTCAGTTTATTAAAGCGGATACACAGGTAAAGCACGAACGAGATTATAGTGGTGGCTATAACACTGAGTAAGATATGGATATCGTATGACCATGAAATTAAAAACAGCGCCAGCGCCGGGTAGAAAGTGGAATAAAGGATTTTCTCTCCCACCAGCGAACCGAGGCTGAGGGTGTCCCTGCCTTTGAATCCCCATATCAGGGCGGTTGAGGTTTCCGGTATGGCGGTGGCTGCCGGTACGATGATTAAAGCCAGCGCCAGTGCGCTGAGTCCTATTCCTTGCGAAAGCGCCTGTACCGTGCCGACCATTTTTTCCGAGCCGATATAAAGAAGCCCGATTGCTACCAGCAATTGCAGAACCGCTAAAGCCATCCTTCCCTTGGATGCTTTGGGAATTATACGGCAAAAATAGGGAACTTCGGCGTTTTCTATCTGCTCGGCGTTCTTTCTTTTGTACATCGTCCATATGTAGTAAACGAATGCACCCAGAAAAATGGCGGCAAAAATATAATTGACGATTACGCTATCGGTAAAAGCCGGCACCAGCGTCAGCGGAAAGAGAATGGTTACTAAAAGAAAAGGGGTTGCCAGGGACTTATCGACATTCATATGGCCGCTGGTTCTCTTTTTAAGCAACAACCCCAGCAGTATGGCAACACCTACCAGCCCGTATGAGAGGCTGGATGCCATAAACGGCTGCCCGTAAATGGTGCCGACACCGATTTCATGTCCCATCCCGTCGCTGAAGGCAAATATGGCAACCAGAAAGACCACCATCTCCGGTATCGATGTAAAAAGCGGTGCGATAATAGAGCCGATAAAAGAACAGCCGAGCCGCAGCTGGCTGGCTACCCATTCGATGGCGTTGGTAAAAATCAATGCCGCTATAAAAACCAGAACCATTGTCCCAAGTAGTGTCAGTATCGTTTCTGTCATTTAATTCCTGCTTTAATAAGTATTCTTGTTATTTCATATTATTATGATACAAATTATATATTATGGCTAAACTTTTGGTCAGTAGCAATTATACTGGATTGTTTTATTTCTGCCAAAAAAAGAACCGTCCCGCACAAAAAGCAGGACGGTTCGGTTAACCGGATAAATAATGTTTTTAGTTAGTCTTCCCAGCCGCCGCCTCTACCTATACGGGTAAAACAGAAAACAAGGCCGCCGATGAGGAGTGCCCATACAACTACTGTCGCAATTATTGCACCGACTTCCATTATTCTTCCTCCTTAGGACCTTTGGTTTTCATACGGCCCAGTGCAAAACTCAAAATGAGGGTTATACCCAGTATGAGCCATAAAATGTGTGAGCCGTTAAAAGGACCGATTTGATATCCGCCATAGGCTTCCGAAATATCTTCCATAAAACCGCCGTAGATAACGACAAAGGTCATAGCTATAGGTATTACCAGCTTGATTACCCAGTCCCACCAGGCGCCGAATTTGAAATCCGAAGTTTCATTGAGATATTCCCTGAGTTTCTTGGCTCCGAAAACCCAGCCTACCAGAATACAGGAAATGATACCGGTAATCAGCAGTCCGTAGAAGGATACGGCTCTGTCAACAATATCCAGCCAGTAGAGACCGGCCTGGCTTGTAAACAATATTCCCAGCAGGAACCCGGCGATACAGACAACCAGTGTTGATTTTTTCAGGCTCCAGCCGAATTTATCCCTGAGCGGAGCGGCAACGCCGCCGTGTGCCAGGAAGAATGCTGAATCCAATCCCAAGAAGAACAGACAGAAGAAGAAGACTAGACCGATTAAGCCGTTTAGCGCCGGCATCATAGATATAGCCGCCGGGAAGGTTATAAATGCCAGCCCCAGACCGGAAGCGGCAACATCGGTAGCGGAGACTGATAATGCATGCATTAAAAATCCGACTACGCTGAAAACGGCAAAACCGGCGAAGAATGCTGTGGCGCTATCAGCAAAGGTAGTGATAGCGGCATTGTTGTTGACATCCGATTTCTTAGCCATGAAACTGCCGTAGGCATACATACCGGCCATACCTACCGACAATGAGAAGGCAACCTGGCTGAAGGCAGCAAACCATACGCCTCCGTCTGTTAATACGCTGAAATCTGTCGATAAATAGTAGTTGAGCCCGTCGACTGCTCCGGGAAGGGTAATGCCGCGGATGAAAAGAATGACCAGCAGGACCCACGGAATTGCCACCGTCCATACCACTACTTTACCGATAACTCTGGCTCCCTTGAACATAATGAAGAACATTATTATCCATATTACGGCTAATAAGGCAAGAGTCAGCCAAACCTGTGGCCCAAAATCAGTGGGACCGGACGAAATCTGTAAAATGGTATCATAAAAATACCCGGTGGTACTTTCAGCCGCCTCCTGTCCTGTGCCCCATGCCATAGTAATCGAACCAATGGCATATCTTAACGACCATGCCATTATCACGGTATAATAGGCGACAATTAAAAAGGCCACAAAAACAGGCCACCAGCCTGCCCATTCCCACTTTTTGCCGATACCTGCAAATACTCCCGGTGCTCCCTTCTGGAAATACTTTCCCATACCGAATTCCATCATCAACCAGGGGATCCCCAGTATTATGAGGCCGATAATCCAGGCAAATAAGAAAGCGCCTCCGCCATATTCATACGTCATATAAGGAAAGCGCCAAACGTTACCCAGCCCTATGGCTGAGCCGATCGCTGCCATAATAAAGAGCGACCTACTACCCCATCTTTCTCTTTTTACTTCCATTGTTTGATCCTTTTCTACCTTCCTTCTAATAGATTTTTAAAACCAAGATAAAAAATGACTCTAACTTATACCTCCTTTGTCACGGATTTTTATTAAAAAGCCCAGTTTAGCTTTACATATCCTAACTACCGGACCGGAGTAAACCGGAAATAAAATAAAAAGTAAATTAACCGCAATTTTAGTAGACTTCAAGCAAAGTGTCAATAGTTATTGGGTGGAAACAAAAGGTTTTTGTTTTAAAAAAGCGTTAGCAATCCGCTAGCAATCCGTTAGCAAAAACATAGTAATAATTCAGTATTAAAACATTAAATATTTTCGCAATCTTAAAACAATTTATTTTGAATAATGAAGATATCATTGTAAACTGTGCTTTACAAGTGTAAAATAGCCACAACTAATCATCGTTTATACTTATTAAAGTATTGAGGGGTAAAAATGCCGAGGCTTACCGAACAGGAACAACAGGAAATAATCCGCTATCTGGAAACTGATAAACCCCTGCCCGATAAATACCGTTTTCTGCTTTTTGGTGATAAACGCGAAGTAGAGCTTGTCTGGAACGGCAAAACCAACGAAGTCTGCAATATCGTACTCCCCTTTCAGGTAATCGAGCAGGTCGATGAACCCCGCGCCGAAAAGGACACCCGCCTGCAGATGAGTATGTTCGATGAGTTGCATAATGGCATAAAAAAATGACGAATTGTTATTTCTCTTAAAAATAGACATAAATAGTTTAATACTATAGTATCAAAGAATATTATGTGGTAAAATCAGGCTGATTATCATGCCAGATACAACATTTATCAGTAATGAAAGTAATAAGAAATTAAAGGATAGACTTACTGAACTCATTAAGCATAGTAAGGAATTAAAATTTCTTGTTGGTTTTTTCTATTTCTCCGGAATTAGAGAATTGTATGACTCTTTAAAGAATAATCCCGCTGTTCAGTTGGATATCCTTGTTGGTTTGAATGTAGACAGAAAATTAAATAGGCTTACTGAATACAGCGATACGACAAAAGGTTTATCCGATAAAGAAAAATTTGAGCGTTTTCTTACTTCTATATCGAAATCAATTAACTCAGATGACTTTGATAATAAGGAATTTTATGAACAGTCTGCATTTTTTATTGAAGCTATTAAACAAGATAGGTTGAGAATCAGAAAAACATATGACCCGAACCATGCAAAGCTATATATTTTCAAACTGAAAGGCGATGCCGCCGTCGTTAAGAAATCGCTTTTTATTACAGGTAGCAGCAATCTGACAAAAGCCGGCCTCTCTCTACAAAACGAATTTAATGTTGAAATCAGTGATTATGGAACTCAAGAAGCTGAAGATTATTTCGATACTTTATGGGATGAAGCGGTAAAAATCACTGAGTATGCTGAATTCAAGAAACGTTTAACTGATTTTCTTGATAAGCAAATACTTACAACTGAAGTTACACCATACGAAGCATTTGCATTGGTACTTAAAAACTATACTGAGTTGCAGGACCAAAAGCAGATTCAACAACGTTTACTCGATTTACTCGAAGAAAACGGATATAAAAGGTATCAATATCAAATTGACGCTGTTACACAAGCTTTAGAGGTAATTAAAAATAATAATGGCGTCATCATTGCCGATGTTGTAGGATTGGGTAAAAGTATCATTGCTTCACTGGTTGCCAAAAGCCTTAGGGGGCGGGGTGTAATTATTTGTCCGCCGGACCTTATCGGGGATGACAATTACACTACTGGCTGGAAGAAATATAAAAACGATTTTAAATTATACGATTGGGAAATTCGTTCATGCGGTTTGCTAACATTAAAAAACACACTTGAACTTGTCCGCAATAATAATGATTTCGAGGTTATTATTATAGACGAAGCCCATCGGTTTAGAAACCAGGACACTGAAGCCTATGATGTATTGCGTAATATTTGCCGCGGGAAGACAGTAATCCTGCTTACGGCTACTCCCTTTAATAATACACCTGCTGATATTTTATCGTTATTAAGTTTGTTTACAATCCCGGCAAAATCTAATATTACACTGGATGACGATTTAACAATCAGATTCAGGTCTTATTCTCAAATGTTCCGAAAGCTTTCAAATATAAAAAAGAATTATAATCATAGTAATTCTTCGAAAAAAAATCTGGCTATTGCAGATTATCAAGCCCTTTTCGGAGATAAAAATGTCAATTTGAACAAGGTCACAGAAAGGACCAGATATTTATCCAGAAGTATACGTACCGCAATTTCGCCTATTACTATCAGACGGAACAGGATAGATTTAAGAAAAGACCCTGTTTACTCGCAAGAAATATATGAACTATCCGATGTTAAAGACCCTTGCGAGATATTTTTTGAACTCACTACTGAACAATCTATATTTTATGATAAGGTCTTGGATGAATATTTTGGCGAGAACGGCGAGTTCAGCGGTGCTATTTATCAACCGTTTATATATGAAAAGGGCCAGAACAGGCATAATGAACAATCAAGAAATGAGGAAGATAACCGCCAGGTAAATATACAGAAAAACCTGTATGATTTTATGAGACGTTTGCTTGTAAAAAGATTCGAAAGTTCCTTTGGGTCTTTTAGGCAGAGTATTATTAATTTCAAGTCTGTTACTGAAAAAGTGCAGCAGTTTATTAAGAACTCGAATGGTAAATATATTCTCGACCGCAATCTGCTTGAAAATATTTACGATTTAGATATCGATGAAATAGAAGATGCTTTAAAAGAATACGAAACACTTATCGGAACTGGGATTTTCCCCAAAAACTACAAAATTTACGAAATAGACACATTTAAATCCAGGGATAAATTCCTAGCAGATATACAGTCCGATATAGAATTATTTGACCGTATTTTAAGCGAATTGGATGCGCTTAAATTGGTCGATAATGACCCAAAGATAAAGAAATTAGCCGGTGAAGTAAAGAAGATAATTGCCAAAAAAGACGAGCTTGACGAACCGGAAAGAAAAGTCATTATTTTTACGGAATATGTCGATACTGCGAGATACCTGGGAACTTATTTCAACAATGTATTTTCCGATTGCTTTATCACTGTAAAAGGCGATTTGGATAAGAAAAAAACGGATGAAATATTAAGAAATTTCGACAGTACTCATATTAAGCCGGAAAACAATTACAAGATTCTCATTACTACCGATAAAATGGCAGAAGGTTTTAACTTAAACCGGGCAGGTGCGGTGATTAACTACGATATACCTTGGAATCCTACCCGTGTTATTCAACGTGTCGGACGTATCAACCGCATCAGCAAACGGATATTTAAAAACCTGTACATATATAATTTCTTCCCGACTATCAAGGGCTCAACAGTAGTGAAAAGCCGTCAAATAGCCACCGAAAAGATGTTTTTAATCCATAACACACTTGGGGAGGATGCCAAAATCTTTGAAATCGATGAAGAACCCACTCCTTCCAGGCTTTTCCAGAAAATAATGGAAAATCCGGATGAAATGGAGGGTGAGAGCTTTCAGACAAAAGTAAGGCAAATGTATGCCGCTATTGTCAAAGAATCACCGGAGGTAATCGAGAGAATAAATGAATTGCCTTCAAGAATAAAAGTGGCTAAAGGTTTTAAGGATGACAATCTGGTAGTTTACATCAAAAAAGGAATCGGTTTATTTGCAAGGGGCTTTGTTAATGGCAGGGATAAACCCGAAGACCTCGTTTTTGAAGATACCTTATCGCTCATAGAATGCGGCAAGGAAGAAAAAGCATTGCAGCTCAGCGATTCTTTTTGGAAAAATTATATCAGCGTAAAAAGTTATAAGGATGTCCCGGCTATGCCTTTAGGCCCTGCAAGTATAGAAATTAAAGCCTTAAACAATGTTAATGCATTACTGGAAGCAAAAATACCGGAAATTGAAGGTTACCTGCCGTTATTGAGAGACCTTAGGGAAGATATGCTCGAATATAAAACGCTACCGGATTACACGTTGCGCAGAATAGCTAATCTTAACGCTCAGAATAAAGGCAATGCAAAGCAGAAAAGTGTCAGGGAAGAGTTGGATAAGCTCAAAAAGGAACTCGGAGAGAATTATCTGGATAAAGTAAAAGCACGAGTAGGCACATTGGAAACCGAGGTTATTATAGCCATTGAAAACATCAAGGAATGAATATGAATGAAGAACGCTTGACCAAACTGATTAACGATTTTAATCCTAAAAACCTCACCTTTTTTCTCCGTGATAAATGTATAAATTATGCCGAAATTCTCCAATTATTGCCCCAATACGATGATGAAAGGTTCAATGCCTTTCAAAAGCTTGGGGAAATTAAATTCGATAACAACGACAGGCTGGTTGTAGTAACCGCTAAGGTATGTGGTGATTTAAGCGAACGCTCCGGTAAAAAAGCCCAGTATGATAAAGCTAAAAAGATACTTAAGGAATTATTGGTCTGCAATGCCGGCTTTTTTATCTATTACGATAACAACGGGAATTTCCGTTTCAGCCTCGTTTATGCGCAATACGAAGGCACGAAAGTCAATTTTAACAACTTCCGGCGTTTTACCTACTTTATAGATAAGCAGCAGACGAATAATACCTTTAAAAAGAGAGTCGGCGAGTGTGATTTTATAAGCCTTGAAAAAATCAAGGATGCTTTCTCGGTCGAGAAGGTTAACAAGGAATTTTACGGTGAAATCGCCAAATACTATTACAGGCTGACCGATAAAACTCACAAAGAATTGGTATTGCCGTCAGTCGGCGAAAATGATGGAAGCAAATATGAGGAATTTGCCGTAAGGCTTATCGGGCGTATTATTTTCTGCTGGTTTTTAAAACACAAATCATCGGCGAACAGAATACCTTTAATCCCGAAAGCTGTTTTATCATCAGATGCGGTAGATGTTAAAAAAGAATATTACCATTTAATCCTCGAAAAGCTGTTTTTTGAGGTAATGAATAAGCAGCAAGGCAAGAGAACGAATGATATCGATTTATATATCCCGAATCACAAGCAAATCCCGTTTTTAAACGGTGGTCTCTTCGAAGCCCACAATAATGATTTTTACAAAGGTACTGTAAATAATAATTTAAAGATATCTCCGCAATGGTTTAAGGAATTTTTCGTATTGTTGGAACGCTATAACTTTACAATCGATGAAAACTCGACGGTCGATGCCGAAGTATCCGTTGACCCGGAAATGCTGGGCAGAATCTTTGAGAACCTGCTGGCGGAAATAGTGCCGGAAACCGGAGAAACCGCCAGAAAGGCTACCGGTAGTTACTATACTCCACGTGTTATTGTGGATTACATGGTCGAGCAGTCTTTAAAGCAATACTTGGTAACCAAAACAAGCCTGACTGAAGATATTATCGATTCTCTGCTTTCGTATGAGGTTGATACCGTAGATATAACCGATAGCGAAAAAACGGCTGTTGTGAAGGCATTGAAGGAAATTAAAGTTATCGACCCAGCCTGCGGTTCCGGGGCTTTCCCGATGGGTATTTTACATCGAATATTACTGGTTTTGGAGAAAGTAGACCCTAATCTCGAAATTTGGAGAAAGTTGTATCTTAGTACCTATCATCCGGTAATGAGAAAAATAATTGAGGACAAACTAAGTAAAGGCAATGAGCAGTATATACGCAAGCTGACGATAATTCAGGATTCCATTTACGGAGTTGATATACAGCCGATTGCGGTAGAGATAGCTAAGTTAAGATGTTTCCTTTCGCTGGTTGTGGATGAACTGGTTTTTGATAATGAAGATAATCGTGGTATCGAAGCATTGCCCAATCTGGAGTTCAAATTTGTTGCGGCAAATACCCTTATTGGATTGCCACCAATCGCTAGCCAAAGTGCCTTTGGTGTTACGGATTTAGTTGAAAAACTTAAGGATTTAAGGGAAAGATACCTACGTAGCTTTGGTGAAGAAAAGTTACAAATCGAAAAGGAGTTCAAAGACACCCAGCAGAAACTCTATAAAGAGAATGTTCAATGGGCTTTATCAAGTACTATAGCAAAACAGCTCAGTGATTGGGACCCGTTCTCTTACGAATCCTGTAGCTGGTTCGAGCCTGCGTGGATGTTTGGGAAAGATGGTTTTGATATTGTGATTGCCAACCCGCCGTATTTAGGGGAAAAAGGACATAAGGAAATATTCCAAAAGATAAAACAAGGTACACTCAAAAAATATTATATAGGCAAGATGGATTTATTTTATTTCTTTTTCCATCTGGCTCTTAATCTGAGTGATATTAACTCTCAAATAGCTTTTATAACTACGAATTACTACCCGACTGCATCCAGCGCCATTAAACTGCGTAAAGATTTTAAGGAGCGCTCTATAATTCGCAGATTAATCAACTTCAATGAGCTAAAGATATTTGAGTCAGCTTTAGGGCAGCATAATATGGTGTCAATAATATCCAAAGGACAGGACGAAAACGCTAAAGTTGATACGTGTATTACTTGCAGAACAGGTGTAGCTAATATGAACATATTGCACGATATACTAGCTTGGGCGGATATCGAGACTACTTACTACAACTTAACACAAAATGATTTGTATGAAGGGGATGAATGTTATATGCGGATTACGGGAAGTGCGGCTTCTGAAGCAACCCCTATACAACATATTCTCAACAAAGTTCAAACCCAAGGGCATAAACTTATCCTGTTTTGTAATATTAATCAAGGCATTGTTACTGGCGCAGATAAATTAAGCAACAGGCACATTATTAAATATGGAATTAAAGGAAATCGAGGGGATGGCATTTTCGTTTTAGATAGTGAAGAAATTGCTGACCTTAGAATTCCTTGTGCTGATAAAAAAATATTAAAACCTTGGTTTAAAAATTCGGATATCCTAAAATGGAAAACCCAAAAAGAAACACACGAAAATGTGATCTACTTAGACCGACACAACAAAGAAATCTACGAAAACTATGAAAGGCACCTCACAAAATATAAAGCAGTACTTGCCCAAAGGAGAGAAGTTATTAATGGAGTAATTAACTGGTGGCAACTTCAATGGCCAAGAGATATTAATTTTTGTGGACCTAAAGTTGTTGTTCCCCAGCGTAGCTATAAGAATACTTTTGCTTACAATGATATTCCTTGGTATGCAAGTGCAGATGTCTATTTTATAACAGAAAAAGATGAGGGGACAAGCCTAAAATATTGTTTAGCGTTATTGAATTCTAAACTGTATTATCTGTGGCTTTACCATAAAGGGAAGCGGAAAGGCGAAATGCTGGAACTATACCAAGTCCCTTTATCCGAAATTCCTATAAAAAAGATATCGAAAAATAATCAGGAACCTTTTATTGAATTAGTAGCCCAAATCCTCGATATCACTAAAGATGAAGA
Source organism: Dehalococcoidia bacterium UBA5748 (assembly GCA_002419135.1). Taxonomy (GTDB): domain Bacteria; phylum Chloroflexota; class Dehalococcoidia; order Dehalococcoidales; family UBA5627; genus UBA5627. The sequence continues at coordinate 45,170 of DIFM01000026.1, forward strand.
TTACCTTTCTAATCCTGCCAAGAAAGCCAAAGTAAAGGATTTGGAACGCGAAATCGACATATTAGTCTATGAGCTATATGAGCTAACACCGGAAGAGATTGCAATCGTCGAAGGTAATAATAAATGAGGAAATAAAATGGCAGAGCAAAAAAATGAAACGATATACCAGTTAAAAATCACTCTTAAAGAAAGCAAACCCCCTATCTGGCGGCGGATACAGGTTCCCGCCAATATCACTCTCCATAAATTGCACGCGATTCTGCAGTGCGTAATGGGTTGGTATGACTACCATCTCTACGGGTTTCGTATCGCAGGCATCGAATACGGTATCCCCGACCCGGATGGTGACTTTGACGAGTTTGATTTAAAAGACTCTCGCAGGGCACGGCTAAACAAGGTTATATCCGGTGAGAAAGCAGTATTCACCTATGATTACGATTTCGGCGACGGCTGGGAACACCAAATTTTAGTCGAGAAAATATTGCCGGCAGAATCAGGCGTACAGTACCCGGTCTGCCTGACCGGTAAGCGCGCCTGCCCGCCGGAAGATTGCGGCGGTATCGGGGGTTATGAAGACCTGCTTAAAATAATCCGCAACCCGGCGCATGAAGAATACGAAGAAATGATGGAATGGCTAGGAGGCCCGTTCGACCCGGAGGAATTCGATATCGAAGACATTAACCCGTATCTGGCACGCTATTATAAGACAACGAAACCCAAGCGCACCGATGTCCCCGAGGTTTTTCATAGGGCTTTTGAACCGAAAGACGAATAACTATATAGCAGAAACAGAAAAGCCCTTTAAGTTTTAAATACTTATGGGGCTTTTTAGCTTCAAAAAATGGTACCCCTGGTGAGAGTCGAACTCACGACACGCGGTTTAGGAAACCGCTGCTCTATCCACTGAGCTACAGGGGCACGTCGGAAAATATCAACAGCTTCCGGATAAATCTCGATGTCTTTAACAGAGAAATTGTAGCAATAAAGCACTTGTTTGGCAACTGGGAAACGACTCTCGCTTGCCTATCAGGTTAATCCACTTTTATAGCCCCATAAACTTATAATAAACGGGATGAAGTGATTTGAGCGCTATTTAAAGCGTAATTATGGATATTAACAGACATTTTTTTATAAATAACTATTGACATCAGGCATAAACCGTAGTAACTTCAAGTAAAGGTTCTTTATCTCTTCCCCTGTTATGTGAAAAACGGGAGGATAAATAGCGAGTGAAAAAGCTATACTTTCTATTGTTTTGTCTTCTGCTTCTGTGCGCCTTCCTGTCCTCCGCCGTTTTATCGGCTGAAGAGTACTTTGCCACTGAGAATCCGGTCACTGTCAGGGTCGGTATTTATGAAAACGCACCCAAAATATTCACCGATCAGGATGGTAATGCCTCCGGCTTCTGGGCTGAAATAACAGAGTACATCGCAAAAGAAGAGGGCTGGAAGATCGAATGGGTTCACGGCAACTGGCAGGAATGCCTGGAGATGCTTGAAAACGGGGAAATCGATATCATGCCCGATGTCGCCTATAGCGATGAAAGGGCACTGCTTTACGATTTTGCCAATGAAGTATTGGTTGTAAGCTGGTCCCGAATCTATACCGCTAAAGGGGTTCCCGTACAATCTATACTCGACCTCGACGGTAAAACAATTGCTGTTTTAAAGGGGAGCGTCAATGTCGAAGGGCCGGAAGGCATCAAGGCTCTGGCAAATTCATTTGATATCAAGTGCACTTTTATAGAGGAAGATAGCTATCTGGCTGTTTTTGAAACTTTAAATAACGGGAATGCCGATGCCGCTGTCGTCAGCAAGGATTTCGGTGATTTGCATGAGAACGATTACAACATCGAAAAAACCCGCATTATATTTGCCCCTTCAAAGCTGTTTTTTGCATTCACGAAGGGAGGCGCTTTAACTCCGTCTCTTATCGAAGCAGTTGATACTAACATTAGCCGGTTAAAATCCGATATGGATTCCGCCTATTACGATTTGCTGGGAAAGTGGTTCGGGGGTGTTGCAGAGAGGGAAGTCATTCCGGGATGGGTTTGGTGGACTGCCGGCGGATTGATGTTATCGATACTTCTGCTTGGCGGAGGGAGTTTTGTTTTGAGGTCTCAGGTCAATGCCTGCACGAGGGAGTTGACAGAGGAGGTTCTGAAGCGCAAACAGGCAGGGGAAGACTTGAGACAATCGTATGGAAAGCTGGAGGAACTGGTAAACCTGCGTACCCGCGAATTGAATGAGAAAAAGGATGCCTTGCAGGAAGCCAATGCTCATCTTCAGGAAGTGAACCGTCATAAATCGGTATTTTTGGCTAATATGAGCCATGAACTCAGAACTCCGCTGAATTCAATAATCGGTTATACCAAGTTAATGTATGATGGGCTGGATGGAGAAATAAACGAGGAACAGAAGCAGGATTTACTGGCCGTTTACAATAACGGGAAAAACCTTCTGGAGATTATTAACGGTCTTTTGGACCTCTCCAAGATAGAAGCGGGAAAGATTATAATGGCATATGAAGTATTTCCCATCTCCGGTTTGATAAATGAAATAATCACCACTATAGAGCCGTTAGCCAGAGAAAAAGGATTGACTCTGACATACAATGTAGACCCGGTGATTGATAACCTTTATGCCGACCGTGCCAAAATACGGCAGGTGTTATTGAATATACTGGGGAATTCGGTTAAGTTCACCTCGAAGGGAGGCATCGAACTAAATATAACCGCTGATGAGGACAATTACATTTTTACAGTGACCGATACCGGTATCGGAATCGAAAAAGAGAACCTCGAAGTCATTTTCGACAGCTTTGTCCAGGTCGGTCCGGCGCAAATTGCCGGATATGCCGGTACCGGGCTGGGGTTGGCTGTCTGCAGACAGTTTATCGAGATGCAGGGCGGCAGGATATGGGCTGAAAGCGAGTTGGGAAAGGGAAGCAAGTTTATCTTTACACTGCCCATGAATAAAGAAATAATGCTGAATTGTTAAATCGGGGGTATCTATGGAATCTATTGAGAGAACAAGGAAAATAATGGTGGTCGACGATAATGACGACGGCAGGCGGTTGGTTTCAAAGGTGTTGAAAATGCACGGCTATCAGGTTACGGGAGCGGCTAAGGGAGAGGAAGCCGTTGTTAAAGCGCAATCCGAACTGCCGGACCTGATTCTGATGGACATCAGGCTGCCGGGGGGTATCGACGGGCTTGAGGCTACCAGGCGTATTAAAGCCGAACCCGAAACAGCTAAAATAACTATCCTGGCGTTAACCGCCAGTGTCAGGCCGGAGGATATGCAGTTGGCTCTGGACGCAGGTTGCAGCGGTTTTGCCCACAAGCCGATAGATATAGATGAACTGCCCAAACAGATAGCCGAATATATTGCACGCAAATAATCGAAGTAGTGATTTTAATCGTTATGAACTCGGAACAGGGGGAAACTAATATGAAAATATTGATAGTCGAAGATAACGAAGACAGCCGCAACTTGTTATCGAAACAGCTGCGCTCTTACGGGCATGAAGTAATAACGGCAAATAACGGAATCGAAGCTTTGGAGCAGGCTCTCAAAGATGCCCCCGACATAGTGGTGAGCGATATCCAGATGCCTGAAATGGACGGCTTTCAGCTATGCCGCCAGTGGAAGCAGAATGAAAAGCTTAAATACATACCAGTTGTTTTTTATACTGCTACCTATACATCCCAGGAAGATGAAAAATTTGCCTTGAATCTCGGCGTGAATGCCTTTGTAAGAAAACCGACCGATCCCGGTGTGTTGGCAAAAATCCTGTCCGAAATAATTGAACAAGCCGGAGCCGGACTTTTACCTCCCCCGATAGTCGAGTCTCTTGGGCAAGATGAATATCTGGAAGAGTACAATAAACGCCTGGTTGCCAAATTGCAGAAAAAAATTGAAGATTTGAATCTGGAAATCAGCAGGCGTAAAAAAGCGGAATCGGATATCAGGAGAATCGGCCGCATGCTGAGAACTATCAGCGAATGCAATCAGCTCCTTGTGCACGCCACCGATGAGAAGGAATTACTGGAGAGTATATGTGATTTGGTCGTCAGGTCGGAGGGTTTCCCGTTGGCATGGGCGGGTTTTGCCGAAAACGATGAAGATAAAACAGTTCGACCTGTTGCCTTTGCCGGAAGCGTCACGGAGTATCTGAATAACCTGAAAATCAGCTGGGCAGATAACGAATTCGGCAAGGGGCCGACGGGTGTGGCTATCAGGACAGGCAAACACTGTATCGCCCGTTATGGCACTACCGATTCGGATTTTGCCCGCTGGCACGCTTCGGCGGCAAAATACGGATTCAATTCTTCGATTGCCCTGCCGCTTATTTCTGAAGGCATAACCATTGGCTCGCTCAATATATATTCAAAGGATGAAGACGCTTTTAATGAAGAACAGGTCAAATTGCTTGCCGAACTGGCGGATGACCTGGCATACGGTATTACCGCATTACGCAAGCGGCATGAACTGGATATTGCCACCGAAAATCTGGTGCGCTCCGAGAAAAAATACTCGACTCTTGTAGAATATAGTAGCGACGGCATAATCATCATACAGGACGGGCTAATCAAGTTTGCCAACCGGGAAACGACAAGAATGACGGGGTTTACTTTAAATGAAACAATCGGAAAAGCTCTGGCTGATTTTGTCAGTCCGCGTTATAAAGAGTTTGTTTCCGAAAGATATACTAGAAGGATGGCAGGAGAAGATGTTCCCAGCCGGTACGAAGTTGAGATAAACAGAAAAAACGGTAAGGCTGTACCTGTAGAGATAAATGCCGGTATTATTGAGTACGATGGGAAGCCGGCGGATATGGCGCTAATCCGCGATATAACCGAGCGCAAGGAAGCTGAGCAGCAGGTCCTGAGGCAACGAACTATATTGGAAGCTATCAACAGGGTATTCGAGGATACTCTCGAGTGTGAAACGGATGAAGAAGTAGCTCGAAGTTGCCTCTCCGTTGCCGAGCAGCTTACCGGCAGTGAGTTCGGCTGGATAGGCGAGATAAATAAAGCCGGGCTACTTGATACGCTGGCACAGAGCGACCCGGGCTGGCAGGCTTGCAGAATACCCGGCACTACGGCAACCAAATGTATCAGGAATATGGATGTTCGGGGAGTTTGGGGAAGGGTATTAAAAAGCCGAAAAGCATTAATAACTAACGACCCGTCGACACATCCCGACAGCGTAGGAGTACCGGACGGGCATCCTTCTTTAACGTCCTTCCTCGGGGTGCCGTTAAAAGATGGCGCAAAGACATTCGGTATGATTGCACTGGCTAACAAGCCGGACGGCTATACATTATTGGAACAGGAAGCTGTTGAGAAGCTGTCCGTAGCCATGGTCGAACTGTTAAGACGCAAACGAGCGGATAACAGCGTAAGGTTACATGAGCGGCATCTGCAGGAATTAGTCGAACTTTATAAAATGACGGAAGACCGCCGAAAATCTATATCGGATTATGTAAGTTACACACTTGAGTCGGTTCAAAAGTCTTTGCAGAGCCGGATTGCCTTCATCGGCACGATGAATGAAGACGAATCGATATTTACGACTCTCGCATGGACAAAAGATACTATGAAGCAATGTGCTATCGAGAAAAAACCGATGCGTTTTTCGATAGCAGAGTCCGGGTTGTGGGGTGAGGTGGTGAGACAGCGCCGCCCGATTGTCATTAACGACTACGATGCTGCTGAAGAGTATAAGAAGGGGTATCCGGAGGGGCATATCCCCATAAAACGCTTCTTAAGCGTACCAATTTTCAGTTCAGACAGAATAGTAGCTGTGGCGGCTGTTGCCAACAGGGATTCGGAATACAATGATTCAGATGTCAATGTCCTGACTTCCCTGCTGCATGAGATGTGGAATTTGACCGAGCGTAAAAAGGATGAGGAAGCGCTTAAGGAAAGTGAAGCGAAATACCGCTTGCTGGTGGAAAACATACCGGTCGGAGTGGCAATTATGCGCGGCGGTAAAATTCTATTCACAAACAGTCAGAACGAACAAATATCCGGTTATACAATCGAAGAACTCAAGTCCATTAATCCCTTTGATGCAATTTATGAAGAAGATCGTGCCAAAGTAACCGAATATGCCGCTATGAGGGTACGGGGCGAATCTGTCCCCGGCAGTTATGATATAAGAATTATACATAAAGACGGGAGCCTACGCTGGTTGAATCGTAATGTAGTACGGATTGACTGGCTGGGGGAGAAAGCTTTGCTAATAATAGATACCGATATCACCGAGCGCATTAAAGCAGAGCAAGCGGTTCAAGAAAGCGAGAAGAAATATCATTCACTCTTCACGCAATCTACCGAGGGGATTTATGTTCATGATTTAGACGGCAATATTGTTGATGTCAATGAGGTGGCTTGTATACAAACAGAGTATACCCGGGAAGAACTTTTACAGTTAAATGTATTTGATTTGCATCCGGATTGTCAGCCTACTGCTAATAATCCGAAGCCTGAAATAATTGAACTTTGGAAAGGCTGGCAGACAGGGCAGAGGTTCTACTATGAAGGAGAACATCGACGCAAGAATGGAAATGTCTATCCAACCGAAATATCGACAGGTGTTATCGAATATGGAAACAATAAATACATTCTTGCTATTGTTAAAGATATCACTGAGCGTAAAGAAGCCGCCGAATCACTGAGGAAGGAAAGGGAAAGTGCCCGGAGAATACTGGATACGGCGCAGGCCATCATCCTTACGCTTGACAGTAAAGGTAAGATTGTACATTTCAATCCTTATACGACCGCTATTTCCGGCTATACAATCGATGAGGTGAGAGGTAAAGACTGGTTTGAAACCTTTTTACCGCAACGGAATCGCCAACAAACCAGAGCGATGTTTAATAAAGCGCTGGAAACCGTAAAACCGGCATCAAATGTAGATATTATTGTCACCAAGGCGGGGGAAGAGCGTTTCATCGATTGGTATTTCATCTCGATAAAAGATAACGGCGGGGAAACGCTCGGGGTGCTGTCCACAGGGCAGGATGTTACCGAACGCAGGAAAGCCGAGGAAGAGGTACTTGCTTCCGAAACCCGCTATCGCCGTCTCTTTGAAGCAGCCAAGGATGGAATCCTGATAGTCAATGCAGAGACGGGATTAATCTTCGACGTAAATCCGTTTTTAATTAACCTGCTGGGATTAACTAAAGAAGATTTTATTGGCAAGGAGTTATGGGAGATTGGGATATTTAAGGATATCGTAGCGAATAAAGCCAATTTTGAGGAGTTACGGCAAAAAGGGCGTATTCGTTATGAAGATTTGCCGTTAAGAACGCACGATGGCCGGCAGGTAGATGTGGAATTCGTCAGCAATGTATATGAGGTTGACCACAGTAAAGTAATCCAATGCAATATTCGTGATATCACCGAGCGTAAGAAGGCGGAGGAAGCATTAAAAGATGAAGCCACCCGCAGGCGCATACTCCTCGAGCAGTCGAGGGATGGCATTGTCGTCCTCAATCAGGAAGGCGGAGTACATGAAGCTAACAAACGTTTTGCCGAGATGCTCGGTTATTCTAATGAGGAAGTGCTCAAACTTCATGCTTGGGATTGGGAATATATGGCATCGCAAGACCGGCTTGTCGAAATGTTACGCGATGTAGATGAAAAAGGTGACCAATTCGAAACGAAACACCGCCGCAAGGATGGCAGTATATATGATGTCGAAATAAGCACAAACGGCGCCATTTTTGCCGGGCAAAAGCTGATTTTCTGTGTTTGCCGCGATATTACCGAGCGTAAGAATGCACAAGAAGAATTGCGTGAATCACAGCATCTTTTCAGTACAGTTGCCAATACATCACCGGCATTGGTATGGATGTCGGGAACGGATAAGCTATGCAATTGGTTTAATGAGCCATGGCTGACCTTCACCGGGCGCACTATGGAACAGGAGATGGGTAATGGCTGGACAGATGGCGTACATCCCGATGATTTAGCCGGTTGTTTAAAAACTTATGTGCAAGCCTTCGATAGCAGACAAGAATTTTCTATGGAATACCGCCTGCGGCATCATGACGGAGAATACAGATGGATTATCGATAAGGGAACGCCCAGATTTGATGCTAATGGCAATTTTATGGGTTATATCGGCTCCTGTCTTGATATCACCGAGCGTAAGAAAGCAGCGGAACAGATGCGGAAAAGCGAAGAGAAATACCGTACGTTATTTGAAACCATGAGACAGGGTGTGATTTTCTGGAATGAAAACGGCAAACTGATTTCGGCTAATGCGGCTACAGAGGGTATACTGGGCTTATCCATGGAACAAATGCTGGGGAAATCGCCTGCAGAAATCTTCCGGAAAGCTATTCATGAAAACGGCTCTGCTTTCCCGAAGAATAAGTATCCCTCCTGTATGGCGTTAAAGAGTGGAAACTCGGCAAAAGATATTATTATGGGGGTTTTCAACTTTAAGGAGGACAGATATCGCTGGATAGTTATCAATGCGATGCCTCTGTTTAAAGAGAACGAAAATAAACCACATCAGGTTTATACCACCTATAGCGATATTACTCAAATCAAGCAAATTGAGAGGGCATTAATCCAATCAGAAAACAATCTGCGCCAATTGCTGGACAGTTGGACAACGACCTTCAATTCTATAAATAACGGCATCTGCCTGCTGTCACTCGATGGCACTGTCATCCGTTGTAATCAAGCAATGAATGATATATTGGGAAAAACCGATAAAGAGATCAACGGAGAAAAGTGTTTCAGGCTTGTTCACGGAACGGAAAGGCGTATAAAAGGATGCCCTCATTTAAAGATGATAAAAAGCGGGCACCGGGAAGCATTCGAATACATGGTAGGAGAGAAGTGGTTCTATACGGTGGTAGACCCGATATTCGACGGCAAGGGAAATATTAGCGCGTCTGTTCACATAATGGAGGACATCACGGAACGCAAGAAGACGGCGGAAAGGATGATTGTGACAGACCGCCTGGCATCAATCGGCGAGCTTTCTTCGGGTATCGCTCACGAGCTTAATAATCCGCTCACCAGTGTCATAGGCCTTACGCAATTGCTTCTGGAGGGGGGGAATATTCCGGAAGACATTTCAAGAGATCTGCAACTGGTTAACAGCGAAGCTCGGAGGGCGGCTAAAGTAGTTAAAAACCTGCTCGTTTTTGCCCGCAGGCATCCTAATGAAATGCAATTGTCGGATGTTAATCAGGCTGTTGAGAAGGTGCTTGAATTACGGGAATACGAACAGAAAGTCAGTAATATAAGGGTTATCAGAAAACTCGACCCGCACCTCCCACGGATATTGATGGACTACTTCCAGATTCAACAGGTATTTCTAAATATCGTCGTTAACGCAGAATTTGCCATGGTAGAGGCGCATAACAAAGGGACACTCATTATAAAAAGTGAGAGAGCCGGAGAGATGGTCAGGGTATCTTTCACTGATGACGGTCCGGGTATATCCGGAGAGAATTTGAAGAAGCTATTCGACCCCTTTTTCACCACCAAGGAAGTGGGCAAGGGAACCGGTTTGGGCTTGAGTATTTGTCATGGTATAATTTCCCAGCACCGCGGGAACATCTATGCGGAAAGTGAATTGGGGAAAGGCGCTACATTTGCAGTGGAGCTCCCCATAAATCTGTCTGAAGAAACCGAAGGGGAAAATAATGAATAAAATCGATAACGGCGGCTGGACGATACTTGTAGTTGACGATGAACCGGTTATCAGGCGTCTTCTGCGCCAGAAAATGATATCGCTGGGCTATGCCTGCTTTGAAGCTGATGGTTCACGGCAGGCTATGGAAAAGATGAATGAAAGCCCTGCTGATTTGGTGATTTTGGATATTATGATGCCGGGCGGTTCGGGAATGGAGCTGCTGCCGGAACTCAAAAAAGCCTATCCGGATGCTATAGTTATTATGGCGACTGCCGTCGGCGATGCGGATACAGCTATCAAGTGCGTCAGACTGGGCGCCTACGACTATTTCACCAAGCCGTATAATCTTGACGAAGTGGCATTGAGTGTAGAACGTGCACTGAATACGCGCCGGCTGGAACTGGAAGTGCTCGATTATCAGAATAATCTCGAAGAGAAGGTAAAAGTACAGGCAGACAAAATCCGCACCTCTTTTATGAATGCCGTTACAGCACTGGCTTTGGCGCTGGATGCCAAGGATGGATATACCAGCGGGCATTCGGGGCGTGTTTCGGAAATTTCCGTGGTTATCGCAAAAGAACTGGGCATGCCGGATGGCAGTATTGAAAATATCCGACTGGCAGGTCTGATTCACGATATCGGAAAAATCGGTGTGAAAGAAGAGGTGTTGAATAAACCGGGCTTGCTGACACCTCAGGAATTCGAGTATATCAAGACGCATCCTGCAATCGGTGAGCGTATCTTAAAACCTATTGTGGAAGAACAGGAAATCCTCGATATAGTGCGCCTGCATCACGAGCGCTTTGACGGCAAAGGCTATCCCGATGGCTTAGCCGGTGAGCAGATTCCGACAGGTGCGGCTATTATGGCGCTGGCGGATGCCTATGACGCTATGACCAGCGACCGTCCATACCGCAAGTCGTTAGGGCATGCGGCAGCGGTTAGCGAGATTAAGAAGGGTTCCGGAACCCAGTTTTCTCCCGATGCGGTTGAAGCGTTTTTGAGGGTGGAAAATACTATTGCACCTAAAACAGTCAAACCCTGATTGGCACGTTTCACGCACGGATTATTGACATCGGGAACACATTTCCCCCAACCGGCTTTCAGAATGTATAATCTAGTATGCTAAATATAAGTAATCTCTCCAAATCATTCGGTCTGCGCACTCTTTTTTCGGGTTTGTCACTGAGCGTGGGCGGGCGCGACCGCGTCGCTGTGCTCGGTCCTAACGGCTGCGGCAAAACGACTCTTTTCGAAATTATAGCCGGCAACATCGCCCCCGATGAGGGTGTAATCACACGTCAAAGAGGAATGACCGTCGGGTATCTGAAACAGGATGTAGAGCCTTTTTCAAATAAACTGTTACTTGAAGAAATTATAGGCAGCTGTGAAAAAACCGGAGCGTTGAAGGCGCGCATAGATGCCATAGTTCTTAAACTGGAGGGTACACTCGATGAGGCTGAAAAATCCTCCCTGCTGGATGAACTGGGTGATCTGCAGCACCGCTTCGAATTGCTCGGCGGAAACGATATCGAGCATCACGCAAAGGTAATACTGTGTGGCCTCGGTTTTTCCGAAAAAGATTTTTTACGCCCGTTGAACAGTTTAAGCGGCGGCTGGCTGATGCGCGCTTCTTTAGCCAGATTGCTTGCCATAAATCCCGACCTGCTGCTTTTGGATGAACCTACCAATCATCTCGACCTGGAATCATGTATCTGGTTCGAAAATTACCTGATGCGCTACGAGGGGGCGGTACTATTAACATCACATGACAGGTCATTTTTAAATAAGGTGACAAATAAAATACTGGCAATCGAAAACGGCAAGCCGGTGTGCTTTAACGGCAATTATAACGGCTATATAGAAATGCGGCAGAAAGAAGCGGAAAAACTGGAGGCGGCTGCCCAGCGGCAGGAAAAGAAAATTGCCAAGGAAATGGAGTTTATTGAACGCTTTCGCTATAAGGCAACCAAGGCGCGGCAGGTGCAGAGTCGCCTAAAAATGCTGGCAAAGGTCGAGCGTATTGAAGTACCTCGTATGACGAAAAAAGTGAACTTCAGCTTTGCCGAACCGCAACCGGGAGGACGCGAGGTAACTACCCTTAAAAACATTCATAAGTCATACGGAGAAACAGCTGTCTATTCCGGAATCGAGCTGATAATCGAGCGCGGTGATAAGATTGCGTTGGTAGGTCCGAACGGAGCCGGTAAAACCACCCTGTTAAAAATTCTTGCCGGAGTGCTGCCTTTCGAAAGAGGCGAAAGGGTGTTGGGTTATAAAGTAGAAACAGCTTATTATGCGCAGCATCAGCTGGAGCTTTTAAATCCGGCTAATGATTTGTTGTCCGAGCTGAGGCGTGTATCTGCCGAGCCGTCCGACCGGCAGCTGCGCTCTCTTCTGGGAGCCTTCCTTTTTGTCGGTGACGATGTTTATAAAACTGTGTCTGTGCTTTCCGGCGGTGAAAAAGCGCGCCTTGCCATTGCCAAAATGCTGCTTAAACCGGCTAACTTCATACTGATGGATGAACCTACCAACCATCTCGATATCGCTTCGCGTGAAGTGCTTACCGATGCGCTGGAGGAATACAGTGGTACTTTGTGTTTCATTACACATGACCGCTTGTTGATTAACCAGGTAGCCAATAAGATAATCGAGGTTAAAAACGGCAATATCAAAATCTACCTGGGGGATTACGATTACTATACCGAAAAAAGGGCAGAAAACGAAGCAGCTCCCATCTTCTCTTCAGGCAGTAAACCAAAGTCTTCATCCGAAGATATAAAACAGCGTAAGCATAAGGAAGCAAGGTTGCGTAACGATTATTTCCGCAGGTCCAATCCTCTAAAAGACGAAATAGAAAAAACGGAGGAAGAAATATCGCGATTGGAAGAAGAGAAGGGTTACATCGAAGCGCTGTATGCCGATGAGACGAAATGTAACGACGGAGCAGCCATGGTAGAGGTAACAACCAGGCATCAACAGGTACTTGGGCGCATTAAGGCTCTGGAGGCGCGCTGGGAGCAGTTGAGCATGCAGGATGAAAAAATGAGGCAGGAACTGGCAGAAGCCCTGCGCTCTCTGAATGATTAAACATATTTCTGACGTTATTATTTTTCGCCAATTTACTGAAACGACAATTTTTAGAATCGCCTATAATCTTCCTTGAAAAATATTTTTCTTGACGGGTATTGATTATCCGCAAGAGTTGTACTAATCTATTGTGTGAGAGATATGAGAAAGATAGTTTTGGCGTCCTCCTCCCCGCGCAGAAAAGAGCTGCTCGAGAAGTTCGGGCTCAGTTTTACGGTGGATGCGGGCTCATTTCGGGAGGACTTCTCCCGGGGAATGGAGCCGCATAAGCTGGCGAGGGAAATTTCTCTCGGTAAAGCCGATGCGGTTGCCCGGAAACACCCAGATGCCTTGATTATCGGGGCAGATACATTTATCATTCTTGCTAACCGGATAATCGGTAAGCCGCAAACGGAAGAAGAAGCCCGTGAGATGCTTCAGAATATCAGCGATAATTCACATTTGGTAATAACCGGTTTCACCGTTATCGATACGGCATCCGGCAGAATCGTATCCCATTCGGTCGAAACAAAAGTACACATCCGGGAAATATCTGCGGAGGAAATCGAAGCCTATATAAAAACCGGTGAACCGCTCGGGAAAGCGGGGGGCTACGCCATACAGGGTCTGGGAGCGTTATTTGTGGAAAAAATCGAGGGCGATTACTTCAATGTGGTGGGTCTTCCGATGTATGCGCTTATGAATACTTTGAAGGAATTCGGTATTCAGGTATTATAAAGTCGCTCATATTATCTTTTGCTTTGGTGTTTTATACCCCGCCTCGGATTCTTCGTTTGTCCCTCACGAACTCAGAATGGCAGTTTAAGAAGGACTTCCCGCACTGGCAGGGGGAGAGATTATCTGAACAGCTTCAAGTAGTCTTCGAAATTAAAGATACGATTGCGCTTGTCCCCCGTCATTTCAGTTAGAATCCCCACAGAAAGAAATGTCTGTGTCAGATCGTTGGATGCTTTTACGGAAAGACCTGTAATCTGCTGGACATCCTTCACTGTAATTACCGGTTTGGAAAAAAGCGCTCGCAACAGGATACCTGCCTGCTTTGCCCGTTTACCCATAGCTAATATCTTGTCTTGTTCAATGCTATTTTTTAAATCGGTAATTTTATGAAGCGTCTCTATTCCGTTTTCGGCCGTTTGTATTACTCCTGTTAGAAAAAATTTTAGCCATTGTGCCATATCATTTTTTATACGTACCAGTTCTAATTTATCGTAATACAGGTTTTTATTCTTTTCAAAGAAATCCGACAGATACAGGAGCGGTTTCTCCAAAACACCGGAACTGACCAAGTAAAGTGTAATCAATAATCGCCCCATTCTGCCGTTACCATCAAGAAACGGATGGATTGTTTCAAACTGATAGTGTGCTATGGCAATACGGATTAAATGGGGTATTTTTATATCGGTATTATGCAGGAATTTTTCAAGGTCTGCCAGTAATTCAGGAAGCTCTGTATGTACGGGCGGAACAAAAACAGCATCATCAAGGCTGGCTCCGCCAATCCAATTTTGAGACATTCTGAATTCTCCCGGTGTTTTATTTTCACCTCGCCCACTGGAAAGTAATATTCGATGGGTATTTCTGATCAGGCGATTAGAAATGGGCAGCTTTGATAACTGCTCTATGGCATCATTCATAGCTAATATATAATTATTGACCTCATGCCAGTCATCCCGCTTTTCGGGGGCAATTTCTCTTTCTTCGGCAATAGCTTCTTCTATATTGGTATGTGTGCCTTCTATACGGCTTGAAGTAACCGCTTCTTTTACGATATGCATCTTAATAAACATATCCGTATCTGGGACGAAGCGTGAAAATGAGTTTAATTCCCCGAGTTTCAGTGAAGCTTTTTCAAGCATCTCATTTATAATCTCATCTTTCCAGACAAATGAATGGTTGATTTTCTCAGGTAGAAAATACTTGTAACGATTACCTTGCCGCCAGATTCCTGCGCTAAATTCAGAAATATCCATTAATATCTTTCCCTACATTATGGTTTTCGCTAATTTACTATAAATAATTAAAGTAAATTATAAAGAAATGTAATTTACCTTGTCAAGAGGAGGAATCGCCGCATGGTTCGACCCAGACAAATCAAGAATCACTCTCCAGAATGACAGTTAAAGAGGGATTCCCATAAATATCGGTTTGTCCATAATCGTACTTTCAAAAAGTTTGTATACATCTATTGGCAAATGTATACAAACCGGCATACTTTGTACATTTATCTTGAAGTGATCTACTAAGTGATTACACTATTACAGGAGCGCAATAACCTTCAAACAATTTCATTTACAAAAGAGGCGGCGCTTTCACCTGCCACATATCCCGTGGAGAAAGCGGCTTGCAAATTATACCCGCCGGTCTCGGCATCGATATCCATCACCTCTCCGCAGAAATACAATCCTTTAATCAGTTTCGAACCCATCGTCCTGGGGTCTATTTCTTTCAATGAAACTCCTCCGGCGGTTACCATTGCAGAGGAAAGCGGCAGGGTCGATTTTATATTAAAGCGCAGTGATTTTAACAGCATCAGCAGTCCTTCCTTTTCGGCAGCATTGATCTGGTTGCCGAATTTGTGCGGTTCGATATGCGACATTTTTACAAACGGCTCGATGAGCTTCTGCGGCAATAATTCTTTAAGAATATTGCGAAAGCTCCTTTTGCTGTAGGTATCGAAGTCGCGTTGCAGCCTTTCACCCAGTTCCTTGAAACTTAAAGCCGGTTTCAAATCTATCGCCACACTGACGGGACCTTTTTCCAGTGCTTCGGCAACAGATAAGCTCATCAGCAGCGTGATAGGGCCGCCGATGCCGAAATGGGTCATCATCATATCTCCCATACGGCTTTCGATAAGCGGCGGCTTGGGGCTTTTACCCGGAATGCCGCGCCCGCAGTCTTTTAGCGGTGCAGTCGATACGTCTATTTCCTGCGAAGCGCATTGATAAGCTGTCAGACGCACGTTTTTGAGCGTTACCCCCTGCATACTCTTTGCCAGCTCAATCTCTTCCACGACTAAAGGCACCAGCGCCGGCCGTAAGGGTATAATGGTATGATTCAGGGCAGCTGCCAGTCGGTAGCCATCGCCGCTGGAACCGGTCGCGGGATAGGATGCCCCTCCGGCAGCAATAATAACCGCCTTTGCCGGATACACTTGCATTTCTGTTTTTACTCCCGTTATTTGCCCGTCCACCGTGATAATTTCGGTTGCTTTAACGCCGGTTTGAATCTGAACCCCGTTTTTCGTAATATATTTCATCAGTGCGTTTACGACATCCGCGGCATTATCGGATTGAGGGAAGATTCTGCCCCCGCGTTCAGTCTTGGTTTCCACTCCGTAACGTCTTAAGAGAGCCAGCAGGTCCTCTCTGAAAAATCTACTGAATGCATTGTAGAGGAATCTGCCGTTAGCTCCGAACATGGGGATAAACTCTTCAAGCTCTTTCGAATTGGATACGTTGCAGCGTGTCTTACCGCTGATGAGGATTTTATTGCCGGGTGCGGCACTCTTTTCCAGTAAAAGAACATCTGCACCCGCTTCCGCCGCCCTGCCGGCTGCCAGCATACCGCCCGCTCCGGCGCCGATAACAATTATCCGGTTACTTTTCATAGGTATATTAGTGTACAGATTTTTTATCTTTATAACAAGAATCGACTGCCGGTTTGTTTTTTTACCTGTTTTATATGTGGCTTTGTAATTATTATTGTATTAGTGTACAATTAAGGAAGTTTAAGTTGAAGTTATTACAGGAATTCAGAATCATTGTATATTCTCATCCCCATTGGATGACTCAGACTCTGAACTAAAATATTAAGAGAGGAGGTCATTCAATGAGTTTTCAGGACAAATCAATCCAGTGTTCCGATTGCGGTGCTACATTCACTTTCAGCGCAGAAGACCAGGAATTTTTCCAGTCAAAGGGTTATACAAATGAGCCCAAGCGTTGTCCTTCATGCCGTGCGGCAAGAAAGACCGAACGTAACGGAAACGGCGGCGGCTATTCTTCGTCACGCCAGATGTTCCCGGTCACATGCAGCAGTTGCGGCAGAGCTACCGAGGTTCCTTTTCAACCGCGAGGCGACAAACCGGTCTATTGCAGCGATTGCTACAGAAAAGTAAGCCGCTAAACTTATCGGTTTAAAAAAGAACTTAAAGACGGGCTGTAAAACAGCCCGTCTTTCGTTTTAAACGGCTAAAAGGTGACAAAAAGGAGCCCGATGATGAGACGCAGATTAATGGATTCACCTCGCAGGTCAAACAGGATCAATTTATATGTGGGCAACCTGTCATCCACTGCTACCGAAATCGATTTGAAGCAGGTATTTTCGGCTTTCGGCCCGGTGATCGAGGTAAGCATAATGAACGATGAATATATAGGCAGCGGCCAATCTCGAAGATATGCCTATATAAAGATGGAAGAAAGAACCCAGGGAGAAGCCGCCATACTCAATCTCAACGGCAAATCGTTAAGTAATCGTGTTATCGGTGTTATCGAAGCCCTGCCGCTTTCTCCCGTCAATGTCACTCCTCCCTGTAATAAATACAGACACAGAAGCTGGAGGGATAAAAAAGAATAATTTTTTATCCGGAAAAGTTCAGAAACATATTGGACTATTAGACCTGCTATCACTTTGTATAAGATAGTGTTATAATACCTGCCAGAGGTGGTAATCATACGCTGTCTCTTAATTCAAAATCGAAAACGCTGACGATACACAAAGTAGACGAAAGCATCTTTGCGCCGCATTATTTTGCACGCTGTATGGAGTACGACTGCAAGGATTGCTGCTGTGCTCACGGCTGTTCTGTCGATATCGCCGAGATAGACCGCATAATGTCATATAAAGACGAACTGGAAAAGCGGCTGGGAATTAGTTCTTCCAAATGGTTTACCGGTAAAATCATCGCCGATGCCGATTATCCCTCGAAATACTACATGCGCACCAGGACCTATCACGGGTTCTGTGTTTTTCACAATAATAATGTGCGCGGCTGCCTGCTGCATACGATGGCGCTGGAAAAGGGACTCGACCCGCATCTGATTAAACCGATGGTCTGCTTTTTATTCCCGATAACCTGGGATAAGGATTACCTGCTGATAGCGGATTTCCTTGATGAGCTGCCCTGCAAACAAAACGGGGATTCCGTTATTGACTCAATCATGCCTGAAATCAGGTACTACCTGGGGGAAGAAATGGCTACGGAGATAGAAAACCTGAAAAATAGCCGCAAATAGCCGCTGTCGGTTTGATATTTCTATTTTCCGCCTTATGTATTTAAAGCGGAAAAATCGTCCTGATTAAAATCATATAGCACAGGGTGCCTCCGGCAATACTCCAGAAGATATTTTTTCTCCACAGGTGAACCACCACAACAACAGCAACGGAAATCAATTCCGCCAGCCCGAAGGGGAACTCGGTAAGGTCGATTGACCTCAAACAATAAATCACCAGTGTCGCCATAATAGCCCCGGGCAGAACTTTCCCCAAATAATTTATGAACCTAGGTAACTCTTTTTTATTGCCGAATACCATAAACGGCAGTGCCCTGGTTATCCATGTCATGATTGCAGTTACCGCGAATATGGCGACGGCATCCCACACCGGAATATTCACGATGCGGACACCTCTTTTACTGTTTCAATTCTTCCTTTAAGTAATGCCAGTAACAGTACCGTAAAGCATAATGAAGGCATTATAA
Source organism: Dehalococcoidia bacterium UBA5748 (assembly GCA_002419135.1). GTDB lineage: Bacteria > Chloroflexota > Dehalococcoidia > Dehalococcoidales > UBA5627 > UBA5627. The sequence goes on from DIFM01000026.1 coordinate 63,629, forward strand.
AATTATCGGGCCCCATTATAAGCAGGAATAGAATAGCTGAAATTAAGCCGATTATAACCGGAGTAAATGCTTTGACCTGCTTGATATGGTTTATCAGGAGGATAACAAACAGTGCCGTCATACAGAAGTCTATTCCGGTTAAGTCGAAAGGAATCAACGTGCCGATGAGCACTCCCAATACGGAGCCGCTAATCCACCAGCAGTGGTTGAACAACGATATATAAAAAGCCGCTTTATCGGGGTCTACTCCCTCAGGATACTTACATGTACTTAGCAAAACATAGGTTTCGTCAGTCAGAGACATTACCATATAGGGGTATTTCCAGCCCATCCGGCGGTACCGATCGATAAACCCCAACCCATAGAAAATATGCCTTGAATTAATCAGAAGGGTCATAATGGCAACCGTTAAAAGCGAAGCGCCGGTAACCAGCAGGGGTACCATAAAATACTGCATCGAACCTGCATATATGAAAAGACTGCCGAACAAAGCCCATAGGGCATTGTAGCCTGCTTCCTGAAGCATTATGCCGAACCCGATACCCAAAAACAGGTATCCGAATATTATCGGGATGGTCTTTTTAAAAGCAAATACTGCTGTCTTACTTATTTTACTCACCCCTAAAACTTTTACATTCACATTCTTATAAAAGTCGAATGCGCATACAAAGCCCTTATATGATAATAAGTAGTAATTATAACACCGAAAAGACAATCAGATAAACGATTACAAGAGAAAAGGGCACCTTGGAATATATTATGGGAATTATGAACCGTTTTCTCCCTGCCGCCGGCTCCGCAAGTTCATTAAAAATATTGATAAAAGCAGTACCAAAGTTCTTTTTTTTATGCTAATATTTTAAGAAACCTCTGAAAAAGCCGGTATTGCTGTATAATTGAAAAATATTTTCTTTCAATTCAATTTATCTTACCGAACTTAATACCTCTGTCTAAAAGATGTAGGAATAACGAAGTTTGAAACAGGTTAATACCCCGGCCTTACGGTCGGGGGAAGTTTATTTCCACTATTTTGAACTGGGTAACATCTACCAATCCTAAATCCGTCAGCCGTAGTTCAGGTATTACCGGCAATGCCATAAAAGAGAGAGTGGCAAAAGCATCCGGCAGCGTTGCTCCCAGTTTGCCGGCAATTCTCTTCAGATTCTGCAGTTTCTCCGATACTGTTTCCAGTGGTTCTACAGACATCAAACCCCCGATAGATAATTGCAGGCTCCCCAACACCTTGCCGTCGGCAACTACCGTTAGCCCGCCCTGCAGTCTTTCTATCTCTTTAATAGCGGTGTAAATATCGTCATCGTTGGTTCCGGCGGCGATAACATTATGGGAATCATGACCTACCGAAGTCGCTATAGCGCCCCTTTTCAACCCCAGCCCTTTAATAAGTCCTTTTCCGATATTTCCGCTGGCATGATGTCTCTCTATCACCACCAGTTTTAAAATATCACTTTCGGTATCGGGGCAAATATACCCGTCTTTAACTTGAACCTTTTCTGTTTTCTTTTTGGTAACGATTTGCCCGGGCACAATTTCGATTACAAGGCCGGTATCGTCTTTAGCTTTAAGTTTAAGGTCTGTCGTCTCAAAAGGCTTAATCCTGACCGAATTTGTCGGGCGTTTAACCTCATACGGCTTGATATCGAACAATGCCTTTCCATTTTTGGCTACCGGTTTCCCTTTATAGAAAACCATATCTATATCGAAGTCAGCCAACTTATTAAACGTGATGAGGTTGGCCGTATATCCGGGTGCTATGGCTCCCATTCCCTTAAGCCCGAAGTATTCGGCGCTATTGATAGTTGCCAGTTGAATTGCCCTTACCGGCTCCAGTCCCAGTCTGATTGCCTTGCGTACCACGGCATCGATATCGCCGTCGTTTAAGAGGTCGGAACAACTGCGGTCATCGACTACGAACATACAGCGTTTATAAGTTTTATCGGTTACCAGGGGCAGCAGTTCTTTCAGGTTCTTTTCCGAAGAGCCCTCCCTTATCATTATATGCATCCCCTTCTTAAGCTTCTCGGCAGCTTCAGCTAAAGATACACACTCGTGGTCGGAGTAGATGCCGGCGGAAATATAGGCATTTAAATCCTTACCGGATAAGCCGGGGGAATGCCCGTCTGTTATCTTATCCCGGAATAGGTTAATCTTATCCAGAACGTTGCCATCCCTGTAAATAACACCCGGAAAGTTCATCATCTCGCCTAACCCGATAACATTCTTCAAGTTTTTAATTTGGCGCAGTTCTATCGACGTGATATTGGCTCCGGAGGTTTCCATATTTGTTGCCGGAACACAGGACGGAGCCATAAGAAATAAATCCAGCGGCAGTTTCCTGACTCCGCCAAGAATGTAGCGGATAGCGTCCAATCCGCAGACGTTGGTGAGTTCATGCAAATCGGTAACAACCGCCGTCGTGCCTCTGGAAACAACAGCTTTGGCGTATTGTCCTATATCCAGCATAGAGCTTTCGATATGGGTATGTCCGTTGATTAAACCGGGTGCCAGGTACTTACCCTCTAAGTCTATTACCTTTTTAGCTTTGGTATAATCCTCGATGCCGGCTATCCTGCCTTTATAAACGGCAACATTACCGGATTCAATTTCACCCGAGAAAACGTTTACAATTTTTGCGTTGGCAAAAACCAAATCGGCAGGTTTATCACCTTTAGCTACCGATATTAAATCAACTATACTATCGGACATTAATCTCACTCCCTTTTATTTATTTTCTTCCATAATGCAAATATCGGGAAGATTTCGAAATTGCTGATTATAATCCAATCCGTAACCGACGACGAATTTATCGGGAATATTAAAACCGAGATAATCAATATCTACAGGCAAGGTATGTTGCGATGGTTTGCTGCTTAAGGCACAGACTTTTACAGAAGCTGCTTTTTTATCTTTTAATTTATCTTTAAGAAATTCAATGGTCAATCCGCTGTCAACAATATCTTCGACTATCAGTACGTGCCTGTTTTCAACTTCAAAAATAATGTCCTGTATAACTTTAATTTTTCCCGAGCTTTTTGTACCCTTGCCATAACTGGAAAGCCTTACGAATTCTACCTCCAGCGGAAAGTCCAACTCACGAACCAAATCCGCCGTAAACATAAAAGACCCTTTAAGAATAGATATAAGGAGCGGATTTTTATCTTTATAATCCCGGCTTATCTGCTGCGCTAAAAACTTGATTTTAGAGGCTATCTCATCACGGCTGTATAATACGCTCAATTTATCTGAAAATGTCATAATAACTGAGATTATAAACCCTGCCTCTTGAGTTGTCTACACTTAAACGGCAGCCCTATCCACCAGCCGTAAAACTTAAACTGTGTAGAAAAGATTGGCATTTCTGTGTATAATATATACGGCTAAGTGTTCCTGATTGCATTTAGAAAAAACTGAAAAGGCAATATGCCCCGTTCCGCTATATAAAATATTCCAAATCATTCAGTTTAAGCCGACTACGATTTTAGAGAAAGAAGTGAGAAATGAATAAACCGAGGTTAAATATAATCACTCCTCTCGAGGAGGAATTATCCCTGCTCCGTGATGGTATTGAAACACCTGTTCAGGAGGAATACGCGGGGATTATATTTGTTTCGGGTTTACTTTCCGGTGTGCCCGTTATAGTCGCCAAGAGCGGGGTGGGCAAGGTGAATGCTGCGCTTGCTGCGCAGATTATGATAGACCGCTTTGATGCGGATAGGCTTGTTCTGCTTGGAGTAGGCGGTATAATAAATAACAATTTGAGTATCGGAGATGTTGTTGTATCAAGGGATGTCAGATATCATGACGTCAATGCGGTGGGGCTAGGCTTCGCACCGGGGGAAGTCCCGTTTCTAGGTATTAATATATTTAATGCCAGTCAAACACTTATTGAAAAAGCCGAGCAGGCTTCCCGACAGGCTTTATCTAAACTGCAGGATAGATATTTTGCAATTCACAGACCGAATAACCGCAAACCTAAGGTACTTGTTGGCACTATTCTTACCGGTGACCAGTTTATTTCAGGAGTTGAAAAAAAGAAACAACTTATCGAGTCTTTTGGCGGAGATTGCGTGGATATGGAGGGGGCGGCGGTAGCTCAGGTAGCACACCTTAACAACCGGCAGTTTGTTATTATTAGAGCGCTATCGGATGAATGTGGATATAATGCCGAGAACTATTTCTATGATTACTTGAATAAAATAGCTCCACAGTTATTATTCGAGATTGCCGTTAATTTAGCCGTCGGGTTGAATAATAATTAGCTTTAATAAATATAGAGCTGATCAAGCATCAGGATTTTCCCCGAACAGAGACAATTGAAAACCATAAAAGTGGCTAATAAACCATTCGTTGAAAAACTCATTCAGTTTATCGGAAATCTGAGAGAGATAACAGCTTGGGTCTCTTGTATCGAATCTACATACAGACCGTCTTGAAATCCAGATACTGTTTTAATATCATGGTGCCACCGCCTTCGGAAACGATTTTCTTGACACCCGAAGTATTCTTTATCAGCGACCCTGCCAGGTGAGTTACAGGGGTATCATTAAAAGCCGGTGGATACATCAGAGTTGAAGGACCCAGTACAATAACGGCTCGCGGATTGCCAAGCCCTGCTATCAAATCATTAAACGTACCGGTGATGATGGAAGTGGCGGTGATAATCGCTACGCTGCACTCTGCCAGCTCTTTCCTTCCGTCCTCGGGAGAGATGGTTCCTGGTCTGTTGCTTTTAAGCTCAAGTATATCGAGTTTACATCCTGTCTGTTTTAGCTTGGGAATAACCGGACCGAAAAATCCCACCATTACTACTTTATCTTCTGCATTTACATCGACTATATCAAAGGCATCCTTCTCGGCATACTTCCGGTCTGGGAGCCCGGCAACCAGTGCGTTGGCGGTTGCCAGCCCTATCGTGCGCGAGAGGGGTTTTTCATCCCACTCAAGCATTTCCAGTAGCTCCGAAGCAGGGCTGCCTGCCAGTTTTCCGGCTCTGTTTTCGTGCGTGCAGCTGCCGGCATCGTTATTAGCCGTCCAGGCTACACCCATATTGTCGTTATCCAGTTGAACACAGGTATATCCGAGTCCTATTCGGACGTCAGCCACATTAACCCCTTCGGATGCCGGAATTAAATGAGATACTATCTTGCTTTGAATTGAATTATCCATTAAAACTGCTACCTCTTGTCAAATACTGTTAAGATGTGAAACTGTGATAATTTATAACACTCACAGTATATCCGTGTCAATATTACGGAAAGGTAATTATCAACCGGCTGTTTTATCACTATTCTTTGGATGAACTATTTAAGATTTTCCAATCTTTTTTGCAGCCCGGTTGTTACAATTTCCATGTGGCGCGGTTTATCGATATCCATTCCGGCTTCGGCAAAGGGGCATATGACGGCTTTCCCTGTAACCTTCAAATTCTTTGATATATTTCTCTCAGCTCTTTTCAATGTTAATTGACCTATTATATAAAGAAAAAGGGTGCCAAAGCCGATTAGTGCTGCCTGTTTTAGCGGGCTTTTACGGGCATCTGCCAGTTTCTTGCGCATGCCTTTACTTCCTTCCAGTAAAATACGCAAACTGAATACGTGTAGATCGCTGCCGCAGAGCTTTATATCCTTGAACTTGATGAATGTTCTGCAGGAGTTCGGAAATCTTTTCTCCATAACCTCGCGGGAGATTACATTATAAAACATATCTTTGTTTTCGCCGCCGGTGGCGTTTATTATCCAATCGACCATTTCACCGGTAACCATCGGAATATCGGAGGATACAAAAAGGGCGTGAGTCGCCTGTTTACTTATTTCAGCCACTTTTTTAGCGCCGGCGCTCAGATTTTCGGTAAGCCCGGCGTGGTCGGCTACAAAATACATTTTTTTGGAGCAGTGAACGCTAAGTTCTTGCGGCAATCCTACTATGATTACATTATCAACAGATTCGGAATCCGATAAAGCATCTAGCACCCACTGTATCATCGGTTTTCCGCAGATTTCCAGCATTGCTTTCGGCATACCATTTGTATAAGGATATAGCAGTTCTCCAGGCTTGGGAGTTCCTCCGGCTAAAACGATTGCATCCATTTTTTGAATTTCCTCCCAGATTTTATCCTAATTCAGCTTCCGCACGGTGGACTTAAAACCGATTTTGTTCAGCAGCTCATCGTATTCTGCCGTATCCAGTTTGCGGCCTTCTCCCGAAATTGCGATGAGGGTAGCTTCTATGACGTTGGTACCGAAAGAGCGTCCTTCGAGTACCGGCATAGTTGTTACCAGGTATTTTACCCCGCATTTACGGAATAACTCTACATCCTGCGGAGTGGTGGTGTTGGTGACCACCACCTTACCGTTCATATCGTCAGGCATATAGCGTTTTATATAATGGCAATCTCCGGCAATTACTGTAGCCTGTTGGAAATATTTTCCCTGCTTGGGTTTTCTTTCTTCCTGTTTTTCGCCTGTGGGATATATCCACTTAAACGGCAGGCGACCAGCTATAGGCATCAGTAGTGAAGCGAGCACTTTAAGCTGTTTTTTTGAACGAATAGGTATGGGAATACCCAGAGAAAACATCAAATCGCCGAAAACGCAGTCATATCCTGATTGCGTAAAGCTCTGCGTCAGCCCCCAGCGGTCGGTGCCGGTCATTATAAAAGCCTTTTTACCTCCCGCCTGTGAGATATAATCCCCGAGCTCCGCTTCTAAAACAGTGCCTACTCTCTCTTCGAGGGTATTTTTCAAACCTGCCCCGTCTGCTACCGGAGTCTTTTTTATGTAACGTATCAGCTTCATTGCCGAATAAAGCGGGTGCCATTTGCCGTCTACCAGTACCCCCAGGTCGGCGCCGCCGACACCGAAGGCATCCACTTTGCCGTCCAGTTCGGCAAATTTTAAGGCGGCGGCGGTCATATCGCCGTCGGTGCCGATACGTTCGATGCTGATATCTTCACCGAGTAAATTAATGATAACTTTTTTATCGCGTTTAGAAGAACCGATGCTGATGCTTACCGCTCTTTTCAAATTTTTTTAACCTCTCAAATCAGCAGAAAAAGACGATTTTATATCGCATATCTGCTAAATTACTTTTCTTATTCTTGCCCAGGAGCTTCCCAGAAGCACAAAGGGGTTGGTTATCCTACCGTGGATTCTGCCCTGCTCCAGAGCGGACAGGAAATCGTTTTTATCGCAAAAATCGGGCATCTCTATGTACGTAGAGCCGATTTCGTTAATGGTGTGAGCGTCGCTGCCGGCGCTTTTGGCTTTTCCGAATCTATTGGCAGCTGTAAGCGATGTCTTTGAGAACCAGGTCAGAGGGCTGCGGGCGTTGAAAACCTCGATAATATCGATATCATCGATAAACTGTTCCAGTTTTTTCCCGCCCAGACCGTGGCGGTTGGGTTTATCGAAGGGGTGCGGAACACAGACCAACCCGTCCTGTTCTCTGATACGTAATACGGCTTCGGCAAAGGGGATTTTATTGGGAATGCTTTCTTGAAGAAACATCCCCATTACTTCGCCGAAGGGCGTCATTATCTCTTCGGCTACGATTACCTGAAACGGCGCCAGCTGCTGTATTTTTAATGCGCCTTCAGCAGTGCCATGGTCGGCTACAGCGATACAGTTGATGCCTGTATCCCCGCAGCGCCTGATTATATCTTCAGCTTTGTTCCGGCAATCATAAGAATAATTGCTGTGAACATGCAAATCGGCTTTTAACATATCTTTCCTGCATCCTCAACGACAATCTAAACCGAGCTTGATAACGGATGGCAGGAAAGATTACATCAATGCTCAGAAAGTAACCGTCGAAACCTGTGGTGAAACTGCGGGGGTGAAAAATAAACTGAAATAAAGAGATGTTCCTTCGGGTCAGCTACAGCCACGTTGCCTAAAATTATAACATATTTAATGGCTTGTATCGAATAAAAATAAAACGCAGGTGGATAGTGCTACTGTCATCACTCTTCCAAGCGATACTTTTTGTTTTGTTTCAGCTTATCGATTTCGCAATTTAAACATAATCCGTTATGGCAGCAAATTACACCATTGCAATCGGTACAGCTCCATTGCTCCCGCTGCTTTTCCAAAAACACATCCATTCCGCACTCTTTAATAAACTCAAGGTTCTCTATCATACTCATGTGATATTTTGTGCGGTAGCGTTTATCAAGGGCTTTTAAACGGGTGCAGGGGAAGTCCTTGCATTGGTAGCAAAACCTTACCAGCCCCTTGCCTAAAAGCTGGCAGTCGCGGCTCATATAAGTGCAGTTTTTCCCACGCGGCAGGCAGCCCGGGCAATACATTCTTTTAAACCCTTGCTTATCAAGGTCGTTTTTGAGCGCCAGGTAGTTTATACACAGTCCGCAGTTCATACCGCAGGGGGCAATCAATGTTTCTATTGTATCCATCGCAGTTTTACGTTTATTATTATAGATTATTTCCCGGTGATATATAAACGGGTAGTTCGATTATAAAGGAAACGCCTTCGTCAGCGTTGTTTTCAGCCCAAATTCTGCCTCCATGTTCGGTTATTATCCCGTGGCAGATACTCAATCCGAGCCCCGTGCCTTCACCTACGTCCTTAGTGGTGAAAAAAGGATTAAAAATATAGTTTAGATTCTTCTTTGTAATACCGGAGCCGTCATCCATGATTTTGATTCGGATAAAATCACCCCCCCGCTCCGTGACGATAGTCAGGGTGCCTTTATTATGAGCTTTTAACATAAAATATTCGGCATTTATAACAATATTGAGAAAAACCTGCTGTAACTGGAAACTGTTTGCCAGTAATTCAGGCAAGTCTGCGGCTAAATGGGTGATTGTCTTTATATTGTTTAATTTTTGTTCGCCGGTGCGTAATGCCAGCGTCATACTGATTACATCATTGATGTCGGTCGGTGATTTCCCCTCGCGATGTTTCCCGGCAAAAGTAAGCAGGTTGTTGACTATTCTGGCGGCACGCTTTGCCTCATTATTGATTATAATTATGTCATCTTTTATATCGGCGGGCAGGTCGCGTTCGCGCAGCAGCCCCGAGTAGCCGATTAAACTGGTAAGGGGATTATTCAGTTCATGCGCCGCCCCCGCCGTTAATTGTCCTATAGAAGCCAGGCGGTCCTGGGCTATAAGTCGTTCCCGCATCTTATTGCGCTGGGTGACGTCTCTGACGAATACAATCATTCTTCCACCGGCGAAATCAAGTAAGTTAACACTGACCTCCACATCGATAAGGGTGCCGTTTTTATGCCGGTGGCGGGTTTCGAAGTGACCCTTTCCGTCCTTTTTAAGAGTTTCAATGTGAGTGCTAACAACCTCGGGACTTTCGACTGCCTCGATGTCGGAAATGCTCATTTGTAACAGTTCATCCGGGCTGTAACCGACCATCTGGCAATAAGCGTTATTAATGTCCAGTATTCTACCCTGCATATCGGTAAGCCAGAATCCGTCTGCGGTGGTCTGAACAATAGTGCGGTACTCAAGTTCCTGCCGCTTGCGTTCGGTGATATTATGCAGAATTGCCAACCATCCTACCTGACGGCTGAGTTTATCGTGCATAATTACTGTTTCCAGATTGTAATAGCGTTCCTCTGCCGATGCTTTGAGCACCAGTTCACAACTCTCAGGTTTGCCGGAAGAAATTTGCTTTAGGACAGGAGATAACGGGGACGGGTGCGCTATTTTTCCCCCGACAGTATTCTTATCCAATTTGAATATGGACAGTGCTGCCGGATTGGCTTCCAGCAGGCGGTTATGCATATCGAAAGCAAGTATTCCGTCATGCAGATACTGAATAAGAAATTTACGGGCAAACGGTACTGCCGCAAGCAATTGAAAGCGCATTAAACCGAGAATTATAAATAATCCCGAAATTGCAAACATTACGGGTGTCAGGTCTTTACGGGGAAGTGAGAGCAGGTCGAATACGTAAATAGCATTCCATAACAGCGGTAAGGCGACTGCGATTATTAAAGATATCGCCTGTCCGGTAAATAAACGCGTGCCGATAAATAGCCTGCGTATAAGCATAATGGACGCTCCTAATATAAGCATGTAATTGTATACCAGCGTTATCCAGAAGAAAGAGCCGTATGTCTTAATTGTCACAATAAAAAGCCCGGATTCAGCCAGGTGTTCGTCATACCACATCAGATGATGCGAGTTGTTGGTCCACACCAGTACCACGGTAAGCAGAGGTATGACGCAAAATAACGATACTTTCCATCCTGTAATTCTATTGGTATCGGTTGTGTAGTGTAATGCAAATAAAAATAATGCTACCGGTACGCTCATAGAACCAATGTATCCGATATTGTTGAAAAACAGCTGTTGTTCAAGAGTGGTGCTATGAGACTCAAGGAAGAACCCGAGCGTCCAGATAAAAGTAGCAAGCGCCAGCGCTATCATTGCCGTTGCACCGGGTACTTTTCGGCGTTGCCATGCCAGTACAGCTACAAAAGAAGAGGCAAGTAAAGACAGGGCCATCGCAATCTGATAGAAGATATAAAATGCTTCGTTCATTTAAGTTTCCTGTCGCCATATTAACCCAATATAATAACAGTAGTCAATTGGCGTTTAATAATGGTTGTTTGTATGGCAGTACTGGAGGAATGATACTAAATGAACGCCTTTAATTAAGGTAAATGTGCGGGTGTTCGCAATGTGATTAAGCATATACCAAATATCAACCTCCCTGTATCTTCTTTAACCTAAGGAAAGCAATATATACTTTTTTCAGACATTAATGATTTGCGGTTTCATACAGTAACACTTTTGTAGGTT
>DIFM01000045.1 GCA_002419135.1 Dehalococcoidia bacterium UBA5748
CGGCTTTTTCAGAGGTTTCTTAATTGATAACTATTATTACTGGCTCCTTTTATCTGTTGACCATGTAATACCGATATCTGAATGCAAACGACTTGGAATACCAGAGTTATGGGCAAAATCCTATAGCAACCTTGTACTATGCTGTTTGGGATGCAACGGATTTGATAATCGATATAAAATCAATATATCTCAGTTTAATATGAATTTGACATTCAAGGATTTCTGTGACCTACGGAACAAGGTATTCCAAGAGAGAACGGAAAGAATAAAGTACTGTAGAACTAAAGAGCTTCAATTTTATAATACTCATCCTTGGGAATAGAATAAAAAATACCAATCCAGTAATGAATATGACACCCTACTCTTCCCCACCATCGTCTTCGCCAGCAGGCTTCTCTTCCTCAGTATTGGATGACTTGCGCGCCGCTCTCGAAGCCTTAACCGCTTTTACTTTAAAAAACACCAGCGATGCACCGGCAGCTATCGATGGTAACGCCATATCGACTACTCCGCCGCAGGCTCCTCCGCAAAAAATACACATATTACTTCTCCGCCTCCTCAATTCCTTCCGAATAATCGGGACTGAAATCGGTATTGTAGAAATCGCTGCCCTCGCCCGGCAGCATCAGGTAAAACTCGTTGGTATAATCGATGTACATAATCGCTTCATCTACCGTAAAATTCAAAATATGCCCGCCGGCATCAAGTTCATCGGTAATAAAGTGCAGATGATATCCGGCAACTCCCACCCCCGCCACATATTCGGGACAGTAGAAACCGATAATCGTGCCTTTGACGTTGTTAAAATCGAAAACAACCTGGTCTGCTGTAACCGCTGTCAGCGGTGGATAGGGTTTTTCCTGACCGGCAACGCTGCGTGTCTGCATAAAAGTAAAAGTGCCTTCGATTTTAATGGCATAAAAGATATTTTCGGTCGGTAGTGTTTCACCTACCAGCGTTTTCAATTGTTCAAAGGTGGTACCCGAAGCAATTTCCCCTTCATAATCCTTATCGAAGTAAGTAACATCTGCAAAGGGGACGCCTGCGCTATCTTCTTTGAGATAAGCTGCGCCGTCGTATTTTATTTGATAGCACTTGCCGTTAAGGACAACCATTTCGCCGTCAAGCCCCTCGAAGGTGCCGATGCCGAAATCACCGTATTCAAGTAAATCCCCAACGGTTATGACACTGTCGTAAAGCCCTTCCATCAGGGCATTAATAGTGGAGACCTGAAAGAGTGTTTCCCTGTCTTTATTGGGATTATCGGCATAACCTGAGCTGCAGCCGAAAAGACCGGATACAAGACTAAAAACAAGGATTAGGAGAGATAGTTTGCGAAGGTTTTTTATAAACATCTGTAACCCCCCGAAAGAAATTTCGGATGGATTTTAATAGTAATAAGTCTGTTTTCTCCGGTTCTTGATAATATACCCTGCCGCCAGTCCGAAAAGCAAGCCGCCGAGATGGGCTTCCCAGGCAACATTCGGCATAAAAGACATTATCAATCCGCCGCCGATTACGGCTATCCACAACGGAACCGGAATCGGGATAAACATAATATAAACTTTCACACGCGGCGTCAACACCGCCAGAGTGCCGCCCAGCGCAAAGATGGCGCCGGAAGCTCCAATAGCCAAACCGGGGATATCCGGACTTATTAGCGTGCTGAATAACACATAAAATATACTGCCCAGCAAACCGCCGCCCAGATAAATTATCAGGAATTGCTTTAATCCGCTCAATTTCAATACATAACTTCCGAAAAAGTATAATGCCAACATATTAAATGTTACATGAGTAAAACCCACGTGAGTAAACATACTGGTAAAAATGCCCCACGGCTGCTCTAAAGTCAGCTGCAGGGGAGCCCATAAGCCGAGGTCATAGACCAGCGTATCTGATATATTTGCGGCAATAAAGATAAATAGGTTAATGCCGATTATTATAAAAATGGGATTTAACATAGCTTCTCATAATAGCAGTTAAACGATGGCTGTGGCAAATCGCACAGCCTTACTTAGGTATTCTTTATTGCAAAGTAAACGGGCTTGTTGCTACAATGAGAGCTAATCTGAAAGGAAATCTGAATATGGAAAATACTTACAATCCGGTTGAAATCGAAAAGAAATGGCAAAAGAGATGGGCTGAAGACAACCTCTATAAGGTGAGTGAGCACAGCGACAGGCCCAAGTGGTATGCGCTTACCATGTTCCCCTACACCTCGGGAGACCTGCATATCGGTCACTGGTATGCCATGGCGCCATCGGATGTGCATGCCCGCTTCAAGAGAATGCAGGGGTTTAATGTTTTACACCCGGTCGGTTTCGATGCCTTCGGTTTACCGGCTGAAAACGCCGCCATCAAACATGGTATCCATCCTTATAAATGGACAATGAAAAATGTCGAGAATATGCGCAAGCAGTTAAAGACCATCGGCGCCATTTACGATTGGGACAGGGAAATTATAACCTGCCAGCCGGATTACTATAAATGGACACAGTGGTTCTTTTTGAAGTTATACCAACACGGACTGGCTTACCGTAATAAAGCTCCCGTCAACTGGTGCCCCAAATGCCAGACGGTACTTGCCAACGAACAGGTACTGGCTAACGGCACCTGCGAGAGATGCGATGAGCCGGTAATACGCAAAGACCTGGAGCAGTGGTTCTTCCGCATCACCAAATACGCCGATGAGTTGATGCAACACGAGGGGCTGGACTGGCCGGAGCGTATTAAAACAATGCAGCACAACTGGGTCGGCAAGAGCATCGGCACTGAGATTTCATTCGGGTTGGATATTCCCGACGTACCCGAAAAGGAAATAAGGGTATTTACCACACGTGCCGATACCGTCTATGGCGTAACCTTTATGGTCCTGGCTCCCGAAAATCCGCTGGTAGCCAAAATCACCACACCCGACAGGAAAGACGAAGTAGAAGAATATATAGCCAAAACACGCCGCTTTACCGAAATTGAGAGGCTTTCCACCGAAAAAGAGAAGGACGGCGTCTTTACCGGAGCTTATGTAACAAACAGACTTAACGGGGATAAAGTGCCGGTTTGGATTGCCGACTACGTACTTGCCGGTTACGGCACCGGTGCCGTGATGGCTGTTCCGGCACATGACGAGAGAGACTTCGCTTTTGCCAAAAAATACCACCTGCCGATAAAAGTTGTTATATCAGCGCCCGGATGGGATGGAAAAGAATTGGAAGAGGCTTATACGGCGGAAGGCACAATGGTAAATTCCGGGCATTTTGACGGCACTCCCAACCTGGATGGAATTATCAAAGTATCTGAATTTTTGGAAGAAAAGGGCTGGGGAAAGAGAACAATAAGTTATAAGCTGAGAGACTGGCTGATTTCACGCCAGAGATACTGGGGCGCACCGATTCCGATGATTTACTGCGACAAATGCGGAATTGTTCCGGTTCCCGAAGAAGACCTGCCTGTAAAACTGCCGGAGGATGCCGAATTCAAACCGACCGGCGAATCGCCGCTCAAATACTGCGATAGTTTTGTAAATACCACCTGTCCCCGGTGCGGAGGCAAAGCGAAACGTGAGACGGATACTATGGATACCTTTATGTGCTCATCGTGGTACTTCCTGCGCTATACCAATGCGCATTTCGATAGCGGCGCCTTCGACCCGGAAGCTGTTAAATACTGGCTGCCGGTAGACTTATACACCGGCGGCGCCGAGCATGCCGTTATGCACCTTTTCTACTCCAGGTTTTTTACCAAGGCAATGCGTGATATGGGGCTGATTGATTTCGGAGAGCCCTTTATTAAGCTGTTCAATCAGGGAATAGTTATTTCCAACAAGCAGAAGATGAGCAAATCACGCGGCAATGTAGTCAATCCCGATTCCTACGTCTCAAAAATGGGTGCCGATACGGTACGCTGTTACCTGATGTTCGTTGCGCCCTGGGAACAGGGCGGCGACTGGAACGATAACGGCATTGCCGGTATATACCGCTGGCTCAACCGCATCTGGAAACTGGCCACAGAATACTATACGGCATATTCCGTTGATGATGAAGAATACCGCAACCTGCAGCGTATCACACACCAGACCGTTAAAAAGGTTACACATGATATCGACAGAATACGCTTCAATACAATGATATCGACCTTGATGGAATACACCAATTACCTGGGAAAGATTAAAGATAGCGGCTCTGTGTCACAAAAGGACTGGCAGGAAGCGATAAAGATTCTGCTGTTGCTTCTGGCGCCTTCCGCACCGCATCTTGCCGAGGAGCTATGGCATAAAACCAGGCACAAATACAGTATTCATAACTGGAAATGGCCTGAGTGGGACGAGCAGCTGGCACAGGATGAGGAGATTCCCATCATCATACAGATAAACGGCAAAACGCGCGATAAAGAGATGGTTTCAGCTTCCATCACCGAACAGGAGGCTAAAGAAATCATACTTGCAAAACCCAAGGTTAAGGCTTATCTTGAAGGTAAAGAGATTGTTAAGATAATATACGTTCCCAAGAAACTGTTAAATCTTGTAATAAAGTAAATAAATATGCGGGTTTGTTATAATATGGCAGGCGGGGTAAATAAGTGGTATCGTAGAAATTGCTTCGCCCCGACGGGTCGGGACTCGCAAAGACGTTAAGATGATATGTTGCTATTATTTCTACTAACGGCAGTGGAAAAATCAAAAAAGATTCTAAATAATGAGGAATTAATATGAAGATAGCTTTAATAGGCTGCGGCAATATGGGGCGGGCAATACTTTCGGCGATTATAACCAAAAAGGTATCCACACCCGAAGATATATCCGTTTGCGAGATAAACAAAGATTGCAGAGAACTTATTGCCAAGGATTTCGCTGTTTTCACCAGCGATAACAGCGCAGATGTAATAAAACGCAGTGATATTGTTATACTTGCCGTTAAGCCTCAAGGACTTGAAGAAACAATGAAGCAAATCAGCGGCAAATTCTGCAAAGGTCAATTGGTAATTTCAATAATCGCCGGCAAATGCATCGTTACCCTCCAAGACGGACTGAAACATAATGCCATCGTACGTGCCATGCCCAACACACCGGCTCAAATAGGTTGCGGAATGACGGTCTGGACAGCATCAGAAGCTGTTGATGGACAGCAGATGGCACAAACGAGAACTATCCTCGGAGCCCTGGGGAAAGAAATCTATGTTTCCGATGAGGACAGCATTGACATGGCAACCGCTGTAAGCGGCAGCGGTCCGGCTTACGTCTTTCTCTTTATGGAATCCCTTATTCAAGCGGCTGAACGTCTGGGACTGCCTTACGATAAAGCCTCTGAAATGGTGATGCAACTGATGATAGGTTCTATTAAATATGTTATCAATTCGGACCAACCGCTGGACAAGCTGCGGGAAATGGTAACGTCACCCGGCGGCACCACTGCTGCCGCCTTAGCTGTCTTTGCCAACGGTAATCTTACCGGACTTGTAGAGGAAGCAGTTACAGCCGCCTATAACAAAGCAAAGGAACTGGGAGGATAAACTATGAACTGGCTGGATATTGTTCTGATAGTTTTGCTGTTTATACCCACTTTTATGGGCTTAAGAAAGGGGTTGATTAAGACAGCGCTTTCGTTTGTGGGCTTAATAATCGGCATCGTGCTTGCTGGTCGTTTCCACCATTCGCTTTCGGGTATATTTGGTTTTACCGATAACGAAACATTAGCTAACATACTCGCTTTTGTGCTTATTCTGGCTGTTGTTTATACTATTGCCCTGCTTTTAGCCAAACTTCTCAAGTTTATTGCCAAATCATTGCTAATCGGCTGGGTAGACCACCTGGGAGGCGCCATATTCGGATTGTTTTCCGGTTTTTTACTACTGGGAGCAATGCTTGCAGTAATCGTAAAATTTACGGGCAGCGATGCTATTTCTGAGTCTTTTATAGCGCGCCTGATGCTGGATTATTTCCCTGTCGTGCTGGGGCTGTTCCCGGAAGATTTTCAAGCCATCAAAGAATTCTTTCAGTCTTAACTGTTTTTTTATTTATTTCAGGGAATGCATAAACAGACGACAAGTCCCGCACCGGATTTCATCGGGTAATTAAAAGAACGTTTCCAATCGAAAGAACGAAGACTGATTAATCTTTTTTGGGAGTCTCGCCCGGATGCAATGCCTGCCACTTTGCCAGTAACTCTTCGTGCGATTCCTGATGATTCGGGTCGGGAACACATGCGCTGACCGGACAGATATCGGCACATTGCTGCGTCGAATAACTGCCTACACACTGAGTACACTTGTCGGGGTCGATACAGTAAGTAGTTTCCCCTTCTGAAATAGCCTGATTAGGACACTCTGCTTCACAAGCACCACAACTTATACAATCCTCGTTAATCATGTACGCCATTAGATTAGTTTCCTCCTGATTTAGCTACTATTTTAGCTTTTTTTATATTAAAAATATAACCTGATTTTTATATCGAGCTGTTGCCGTTTTTCTCTTTTAACGCTCGGGCTACGTGTTCAGGTACCATACCTTCGATATTGCCGCCTACCCTCGCTACCTCTTTTAAGAGGCTGGAACGCAGAAATTGATACTCCGGCTTAGCCAAAAAGCATACCAGTTCCAGTTCGGGGGAAAGTTTTCTGTTCATCATTGCCATATCGAACTCACGCTCGAAATCGGCGCTGACCCTTAAACCCCTTACCATTACATTAGCCTTTACTTCTTTTGCAAAATCTACGGTAAGCCCGTAAAAAGGCTTAACTTCTATATTCGGAATATCCTTTACGGCTTCCCGCGCCATGTCTACTCTCTCTTCGAGGCTGAAAGTCACGATTTTCATAGGTTTATCAAAAACTCCGATAATTACCCTGCCGAAAATATTGGCTGCCCTCCTGGCAACATCTATATGGCCATTGGTAATCGGATCAAAACTTCCCGGATATACGGCAGTAATCAAGATATAGGCTCCTTTCTAAAAAAAGCGATGGAACTATCGCCGTGACGGTGTTCTTTAAAGAGATGCAAAGAGGCATAATCGGAATTAAGGGGGCGACGTTTCGAGTGGGTAACTACAACTATAGAGTCATTGCCGACAATCTTCGAGTTTGCCAGTTGTTCTATTATGGTGTTTATCAATGGACTCGCGTAGGGAGGATCCATCAGAATAATATTGTACTCCTTATCCAGAAAAGATATTGCCTTCACCACATCGGCACAATGGACATGCGCAAACTCGGTAAACTTGGTCTTTTCAAGATTCTGCTTTATTATAGCACAACATCGGGGTGTCTGCTCAACAAAATCCACCCAACCCGCTCCCCGGCTCAACGCTTCGATACCAAGCGAACCGCTGCCCGAGAACAAATCCAGCACCAGTTTCCAATCGTTGGCGACACCATATAGAATAGAAAATATGGCTCCCCTGACCAATTCGGTTGCCGGACGCGTTCTTAGTCCCGGAGGCGCTATAATCGGGCAACCTTTAGCTTCACCTGCAATAACTCTCATAACAAGTATATTCCCTTCCGGCACTTAATAAGTTATCATAAATCGATGCATCAATCCACTCTTAACCGTCAGCTCAAATTCAAATAAACCTTGAAAAAATTAAAGTAAACCACAGCGGACGCAAAGATTAGATTTGATTTGCTTTTCATATACTATTGAATTGATATTTTCCCGAGAGCGTTGGCATACTCCGCATACGCATCGTCATTAAATAACACGAAGACAATTTCTTTTATTGACAAGGCTTCTTCCCGTGCAAAATTGACTATGGCGTTAACAGCCACTTTGGCTGCCTCTTCCAGCGGATATCCGTATGCCCCAGTGCTGATTGACGGAAAAGAAATGCTTTCGATGCCGTGTTTTTCAGCCAGCCTCAGGCTCTCTATATAGGCGCTCGATAAAATTACCGGTTCATTATTATTACCGCCCTGCCATATCGGACCGACTGTGTGGATTACATATTTTGCAGCCATATTACCTGCGGTTGTAATAACCGCTTTCCCCGGCGGCAACCTACCCTGCTGCTCGACTATCTTTTTACATTCCTCTAAGATGGCAGTTCCGCCTGCCCGGTGAATAGCTCCATCCACCCCGCCACCTCCCATCAAGCTGGAATTGGCGGCATTGACTATGGCATCGGTTTTTTGATGCGTGATATCTCCGATGACCAGAGATATCGTAGTGTTATTAACTTTCACTATCATTTTATAAAACCCTATTGATAAACAACTGTTATTTTAAGGCATCCCGACCGGTAAATACAGTTAGCGCCCGACAGGATATCGAATAATATTCTCTTGTAAAAAATCTTATAATAGTTTAACCTATTTATAATACTTAGCGATTTCTAAACGAGGAGTGCACCGTTGCTTAAGAAAATTAAAACAGAAGATGCTGTCGGGCTGGTGGTCGGCCATGATATGACCAAAACCGTTCCGGGTGTTTGTGACGGACCCAGATTCCGACGCGGGGACGTCATAAAACAAGAGGATATCCCCGAGCTGCTCAGTATGGGCAAGGAGCATATTTATATTATCGAAAAGGATGAAGACCGAGTACACGAAGAGGAAGCGGCAATCCGTATTGCCAAGGCAGTTGCAGGTAACAACCTGATATTTGGCGACCCCAAACAGGGCAGAGTCAATATGAAAGCCACTATAGACGGATTGATTAAAATCAACAAGACTCTGTTATATGAAGTTCATTCTATCGAGGAAATCATCGTCGCCACCAGGCATAACAATGTAACCTGCAAAGCCGGTGAAATTGTTGCCGGAACAAAGATTATTCCGCTCTTTATCTCGGAAGATAACCTGAAAAAACTTGAGGAGTTATGTCAACGCAAGGGCAAGGTAGTTGATGTTATCCCCTTCGTACCCAAAAAAGTCGGCATGATTATAACCGGCAATGAAATTTATAAAGGAATAACCGAAGATAAGTTTGCCGATGTTATGCGAAAAAAAATCGAAAAACTGGGTTCAACCGTCATCAGCGAGGTAATCGTACCGGATGATGAGGATATTATCGTAAAAACTATTCATGATATGAAAGAAAAAGGTTGCGAAGTGATTATTACCTGTGGCGGACTCTCCGTTGACCCGGATGATGTTACAGCCGAAGGCGTCGCAAAAAGCGGAGCAAAAATTATCTCTAACGGAGTACCGGTAATGCCCGGGGCAATGGTGCTGGTTGCCGAACTGGGTGATATCCCGATACTCGGAGCGCCGGGTGCCGTTATCTTCAAACGAACGACCATTATCGATGTTTTACTGCCGTGCATGCTCGCAGGTGATAAAATCACCAGACAGGATATCGTAGAGTTAGCACACGGGGGAATGTGCCTCGATTGCGACGAATGCGTCTTCCCGGTTTGCCCGTTCGCGAAATAAACGCTAGATATCAATGTAACATTGGCACAAACAGGATACAATAAAGACAGTCTAATGTAAGGAGGTTAATTATATTCCGCTCGACCTGAGCGTGTCGAAGGGTCTGAGAACGGAATATAAACACAATTAATCTTCCACGCCGTTATGGATTCGACAAGCTTCCTTCGATATACTCAGGACAGGCTCCACGAGCGGCTTATGATTTCATTTTATTATTCATAGTCCACGATCACATTGTTGTAATATCAAGGAAATCCAAATGTCCTACTCAGAAATCGATGAGGGTAAAGATTACACCGGATTTGGCAAGGCTTTAGCACTTGTCAGGTCTCACTGCAAACATGTCGGCACAGAGCAATTGCCTATCGACCTCTGCAACAACCGTGTGCTGGCGGAAAACCTCTATTCCGTGCTGGATAATCCGTCATCTGACGTATCGCTAAAAGACGGCTTCGCCGCAAGATATGAAGACATAGCCACAGCTTCATTAAAAAACCCGGTTTGTTTGAAAAATATCGGCTCGGCTTTTGCCGGCACCGCATTCGAAGACGAAGTCCCCGAAGGATGTGCCGTCAATATCTGCTCGGGCGCCCCCATTCCGGCGGGAACGGATACGGTTATAGCCGGCGAGTTCTGCGAAGTAACACCTGAATGTGTCCGCATTACAAAAGGATCAAAAAAAAGACAGAATATACTGGGTGCCGGAAAGGATATAAAGAAGGGAGAGGAACTGGCACCTGCCGGACGCGTGCTGCTTCCGGGAGACCTCGGTTTAATAGCATCAGCCGGGATTTCAAGCACCAGTGTCTATTGCAAGCCGAAAGTGGCTATAATCGCCATCGGAGATGAAGTGGTAGCCCCCGGCGGGCACTTGCACCCCGGCCAGCTATATGCCAGCAATCTGGTAACCATCGCCGCCTGGCTGGATTCTTTTGGATTCCCCTGCCGGACTGCCGTAGTTAAAGATGACAGGGAAGCCATAATCTCCAAACTGAAAGAACTCTTTACTACCACAGACGTTATTCTTACCAGCGGCGGGGCGTGGGGCAGCGAACGCGACCTGACAGTCGGCATACTTGATGAACTTAAATGGCATAAAAAATTTGCTAATGTTCGCATAGGGCCCGGAAAAGGTGTGTCCTTCGGATTATGGAATGATAAGCCGGTATTCTGCCTGCCGGGAGGCCCCGCCAGTAACGAAATGGCTTTTTTGCAACTGGCGCTGCCGGGCATACTCAGAATGGAAGGGCAGAAAAGGCACCCGCTGCCGACAGTATTTGCCAAACTGACCAAAGATGTAACCGGCCGCCACCGGGACTGGGCAGAGTTTAAATCCGCCGTACTGGCATACAAAAACGGGGAATACCGGGTTACACCCTACCAAAACCGCAGCCGACTGCAATCGATTGCCAATGCCACCTGCTTTATCTGCATACCAGAAGGAATAGAAGCACTTTCTGCGGGAGACACAATTGAAGTGCAACTTTTAACTCCCGCTTTCGGTGGTCTTTCGATAGTGCGCCGCAGATATGCGAGGTAGGAATTAAGTAGATCTTTCCCTTAATATAAAATAGGCGACTACCCAGCCATACTTTTACAATTTATTCTAAATACCTTGACAATACCAACAATTTACTTTACAATATTTATAGTATTATTTGACAATATAGAAAGAAAGTAAGTGATAATATGGATAATGTAATAAAAGAATTCATTCTAAATAATATAACTGAACACCCTAGTGATATGACTACATTTACGGCTAATGAATTTAAGTTATCAAGACAAACTATAGTAAACTACCTGACTAAACTAATCGATGAGGGATTGATTATCGCTACAGGCAATACACGAGCACGCAAATATAAATTGTCTAATTTAATTGATAAGCAGTTTTTTAAAAAGGTAACTCCAGATTTACAAGAGGATGTTTTATGGAGAGACGATATATTACCATATGTAAAAGATTTGAATTCAAATGTATTGGATATTTGTCAGTATGGTTTTACAGAGATTATGCGTAATGTATTTGATCATTCTGAATCAGATGATGTAATTTATACCATTATTCGCAATGCTATTAATGTTGAAATTTGTATCTTAGATTCAGGGATAGGAATATTTAACAAAATCCAGAGGGATTTCGACTTAAATGATCCGAGACATGCCTTATTGGAACTGACAAAGGGTAAACTTACCTCAGACCCGCAACACCATTCAGGTGAAGGGATATTCTTTACATCTCGTATGTTTGATGATTTTTCGATACTATCAAATCCATTGCATTATATCCGTTTAAGTAAAGAAGACAGTGACTGGTTGGTGGAATCAGGGGATAGCACACAAGAAGGCACCATGGTAATTATGGAAATATCATTAAACTCAAAACGAACAATTCAACATATATTTGATGAGTATGCACCCGAAAAAGGGGATTTCGGTTTTACTAAAACTCATATTCCAATAGAATTAGCAAGATATAAAGGAGAACAACTCGTCTCACGTTCTCAAGCAAAACGGTTACTGGCAAGATTGGAACAATTTCAAGAAGTTTTATTGGACTTTGAAGGAGTGGAGATGATAGGTCAGGCATTTGCTGACGAAATTTTTAGAGTTTATAAATTGGAACATCCAGAAGTAAAAATAATATGGATTAATGAATCACCTGTCATAAATAAAATGATTATAAGGGCAATAGATAACCTGAAAAGTAGCGATAAAGAACTTGATTAAAAAGGTAGCTTGGAAAATTCAAAGTTATAATATTGTTTAATATATAAAACGGTAAAGGTATAAATTTCAACAGAAACCCCCCAAAAACAATTCGAAGATTTTTACTCCTGCTAAAATAGGAGACCTTGAACTCTGTAACCGCATCATTCGTGCGGGCTGTTTCGAGGGAATGTCTGCCCACTCCACCCCCTCAGATGAGTTAATCGAACACCACAGAAGCGTTGCCGCCGGCGGCTCTGCTATGACCACCGTTTCCTATTGCGCCGTTTCGGATGACGGGATTGCTTTCGACCACGAGATGTGGATACGGACTGAGATTCTGCCGCAACTGAAAAGACTGACCGATGCCGTGCACAAAGAAGGAGCCGCCGCATCGATTCAACTGGGGCACTGCGGATTTTTTGCCAACAAGAACGCCATCGGTAAAACTCCTATCGGACCAACTAGAAAGCTATGCCTTTTCAGATACAGTATCTGCCGAGAGATGGCCGCAGAGGATATGGAAAGGGTCAAAGAGGACTTCGGCAAAGCGGCTAAAATTGCGATTGAGGCCGGATTTGATGCCGTCGAAATCCATGCCGGGCATGGTTACCTTTTAAGCCAGTTTTTATCGCCGTGGACAAACAAGCGAAAAGACAAATACGGAGGCTCGCTTATAAACCGCTTGAGGTTTCCCGCCTCCGTAATAAAATATGTCAGGGAAAGCATCGGAGACGGATATCCTATACTTGTAAAGATGAATCTGGAGGACGGCTTTAAAGGCGGATTAAAAATCGACGAGGCAGTAAAAGTTGCTAAATACTTCGAGACTGCAGGAGCTTCCGCCCTCGTTCCCAGCTGCGGATTCACCGCCAGGACATCGTTCTATATGATGCGCGGACAGGTTCCTATACTGGATTATGTCAAGTCCGAAAAAAATCCCTTTACTAAAATCGGAATGGCATTATTCGGGCGTTTTATTGTAAAAAAAGTGCCTTATAAGGAACTTCTCCTTTTGGAACAGGCAAAACGCATCAGGGAAGCTGTTAAAATACCCGTTATCTATATCGGCGGAGTTTGCTCACTGGATAATATGAATACGGTTATGGATGAAGGATTCGAATTTGTGCAGATTGGCCGCGCCATTGTCAGAGACCCGGATTTCGTCAAAAAATTACAGGCTAAAGAGATTACCGCTTCCGACTGCGACCATTGCAATCGCTGTGTCGCCGAAATGGCAAATAAAGGACTTGTTTGCACTTCTAAAAACAAAGGACTGAAAACAAAACAGTATAAACTGTAGGGACGACCAGTGGTCGTCCGCCCCTTTGTTTCTGCATACTTCATAATATACCAATGACCCTCCTCGGTTTTTATTATACCGCAGAACTCTAAGACAGGATGCTACTATTTAAATGGGAAAGGTCAATCAGGCTCTACGCTCTACATACACGGAGAGCCAGATCTGGTGGTGTGTCGGATTCGAGCCTCAATTCTATAGTAAACATAATTATATATAGAGTCAATTATTTTAGCAGTATTGCTTACAAATCTTGCCCAATTTCAGTGTACATTTGGTCGATAATTGAGTAAAATTCCTTCTTTATTCGATAGGCTCTACATCCTTCATATTTCTCGATAACATCAGCGTTCTTCTTAAGCCAAGGCCAAAGTCCAGAACCACGATATCGCTCGAACCCAGCTCGTGAAAGGATATCTGTTATTGAAATGAAAGCATCACGACCTTGTTGCCTACTAAGATCAAGTATAGCTTTAGTCGCACGTCTAACAACTTTTTCTTCTCCCTCATTCCTTTTAATGCCTGAAAGTAGGCATCTAATATATGCGTCTTCATTGCCTTTAGTGTATTTCTCCTTGCAATGTTTAACGTATACTAACATGTTTTCCTCCTTGGTTATTGCCAAATTAAAAGCTAATAAGTTTTTAAAATATAATTGCAGAAGATTAGAAAGTGATAAAAAGTAGTTACAGTTTATCTATAAAGTATTGATTTTAGCTCTAATTCCACTCACCATCCCAAGTAATAAAAATATCTTCAACAACACCCATATCATTATATGTGCTATTCCAACCTACTTCAGGGAAAAGACTAATTGGAATATAATGTTTACCAATCTGAACATCAACTATTTTATCGCAATTAGATGGGCCATAACCAGAGTTTCCTGTATCGTCTATATAGATTAATCCTTTATCGGTTGTATTAAAAACATTAATAGCATGATTCAAACTGTCAATAATAACGTATCCACACCTTATTCCAGCTCTTTCAGCATTATTGTGAAGTCTTTCTGCAAAATCTGCACAGATTTTAGGTGCTAAAGGTCCCTGTGTCCTGTTTATAATTCCTTGTATCCAATGTAATTGTATTTTACTCTCTGCACTACCAAAATATAACGATGCTGAATATGGCGTTCGTACATAACCATACTCATCTGTATTATCTGATTCTAGGAATGCTAATAGTTCTGCATAAGTAGGATCCTTGACATTTTTGTTATTTATAAGGACTATAAATTCACCATAACAACCACTTCCTGAAACGACTCCATCTGGCGTCTTAACAAGTCCTAAAAAATAATCCTTGTAAATACCGGTTTTGAATTCTATCCCAGTTAAGGTACTTGCGGTAGAGGTTGCTTTGGTGGTAGTCGATTGGCTCAATGTTGATTTGTCACTTTGAATATATTCAGTTATTTGACTATATGAAGAACTAAAAAACTCTAAGGCTCTGTTTTTGTACGTTGACATTGGTTCTACACCAGCAAAAGCGAAAACGACGAATAAAACAACCACACAAGTTATTGTCAACTTCATACTCGGCCATCGCCAGTTATTTTTTAAGACAATCTTCCACAACCATATAAACAGAACAATTTCGGCTAAGAATATTAAACTCCCAGTCAATGCACTTAGGTTGAGTTTCTGAGAAAATAATTCAATACCGGACCAGATAATAAGACCAAGTACGGATAAAATGCATAGGTTTAATACTAACCTATAAAGTTTACCTAACGATTTATACTTCATCGTATAATAATTGAAATATTTTTCAACGGAGAAAATGCAGGAAAACCCAAATAATATCCATAGAGGAATAAAATTTTCAACCAATATACTAATAACTAAACCAATAAGAGAAAGAGTGAATATTAATAATAATGCTTTTAACCATTTTGAGATTGGTGCTTTGATAATTGTGGTAGTCTTGTTTATGTTTGCCTTGTTATCACCATATTTTGTTTCTATTTCATTAGGGCTACTTCCAGTAATCTTGCACTTTAAATTTAAGCATTCATACTTCTGTTCTTTCACGTTATACCAAAGAGATTTTTGCCTGCATTTCGGACAATAAGATACATAATTAGGATGCGCTTCTTTTTTCAGTCGTTTTAATCTCTTCTCAGTACAATCCACACAGGTACAGGAAGGTGGATGCTGCCCTCGAACATAATCTCTATCGCTGAACGGCATATATCAAGTTACCTCACATTTAATGCACCTTATGTTGGGGGTAATCTATTTAAATATCTTTAGATATCTAAATAACTCAGACTATTTGCTTTTCTTAATCTTATCAATGGTAGCACTTTCTATCGAGTGAACTGGTATTCCTTTGATAGGATTAATAGGCTTAATTACCTTTGTTCCTTTCTTCATCAGTTCAACTCCTCTCCAGTAATCTGCCCAACGCTACTTCCCACTTTTCCCCGCTATAATCCGATAAATTGCCCCTAAAATCCAAATTAAACCTATTATTGGCAGTGGTATAAAACTTAAACCCACTAGCAAGCCAGAAAAATATAAAAGAATCATATAAAGAGCTAAACTACTTCCCCTCGAAGTACCCCAGCGCCAGCTTGATTTTATCTTCGATACTGAGTGATGCGTCGCGCGGGAGGCTGGATAAAGCGCGGGCGACTTCCGAGGTGGAATAGCCCAGAGATGTCAGTGCTGCAAGCACATCGGCGTTTTCCTGTGCGATTTCTGCCATCGGTGTCGCCATCATGCCGGTGCCGATTTTATCCTTAAGTTCAAGCACAATGCGGCTGGCGGTTTTTTTACCGACTCCGGGTATTCCGGTAAGCAAATCGGCATTGCCGGATGCAATTGCCATAATCAACTGGTCGGGCTCCATTGCCGAAAGCATTGCCAGAGCCAGTTTAGGTCCGATGCCGGTTACACTTGTGACCGATTTAAAAAGCTCCAGTTCGGCAGTACTGCTGAAACCGAACAGGGAAAGATTGTCCTCGCGTACATTGAGATGGGTATAAACCTTAACCGCAGAACCGACTGCGCCCAGCTTACTGATAGCGGTAGTGGATAGAAAAACCTGAAAACCGACTCCGCCGACGTTGATAATAGCCCAATCGCTGCCCAATGCTTCCAACTTACCGTTTAGACTGGCTATCATTTCTTATCTCCTTGGCTGTTCATTATATCATTTAGATGCACAGAACTGATGTGGCAGATTGCCACCGCCAGTGCGTCTGCAGCATCGTTCGGTTCCGGTATTTCCTTCAGGTTCAATTGCAGCTTAACCATCTGCTGAACCTGTTCCTTTGAGCAGGCGCCGTAACTGGTTACGCCCTGCTTGATTTGCATAGGCGAATACTCAAAACACGGGATATGATGTTTACCGGCTGCCAGAATGGCAATCGCCTGTGCCTTGCCGATAAGCAGCGCTGACCGTATATTCTTATCTACAAAGGGCTGCTCTACCGCCATTACATCGGGATGATATTTTTCTATTACTGAGCAAATCTCATCATAAATATAGCACAGACGCTCCCCAATCGGAGAGCGTTGCTTGCATCTTAAAGCATCACAACAAACAAAGGAAATGTTATCCTCTTCGCAGTCTATAATGCCGTAACCTGCTACGATTGTTCCGGGGTCGATACCCAGTATTCTCATTATACTGTACGGGCTACCCTTCGTATTTCTCCATTACCTCATCGCTGAAATCGACATTGCTCCAAACATTTCTCACATCGTCCAAATTATCCAGCTTGTCTATCAGCTTCAGAACCGATAGTGCCGTTGTTTCATCGAGCTCGATGGTATTTTTGGCAACCTTGGACATTTCTGCCGATTTAACTGCTATACCGCTATCTTCCAGAGATTTGCGAATCTTTTCCATATCCTCAAGGCTGGTATAGATTTCGATATATTCGGAATCCGCTTTGACATCCTCCGCTCCGGCGTCTATTGCCGCCAGTGAAACCTCGTCCGCATCCGTCCCTTCCGTCACTTCTATACCGATAAAGCCCTTCTGCTCGAACTGCCAGTTTACGCTCCCCACTTCACCAAGACCACCGCCGGCGCGTGTAAAAACACTTCTTACTTCCTGTACGGTGCGATTGCGGTTGTCGGATAATACATCGACTAAAAGCGCAGCGCCGCCGGGACCATACCCTTCCAGTACGAATTCATCGATAGTCATGCCCTCCAGAGTGCCCTCTCCTTTTTTTATCGCCCGCTCAATGTTATCCATCGGCATATTGTTATCGCGTGCCTTCTGAATACAGAGCCTCAAACGGGAATTGGCTTCCGGATTGCCGCCATGTTCACGTACCGCCAGAATAATTTCACGGGTTATCTTAGTAAACAGCTGACCCCTTTTAGCATCTGCGGCACCCTTTTGATTTTTTATATTAGCCCATTTGGAATGACCAGACATTTTTTACCCTCCTGAAAGGCTTTCACCTGTATTTTAATTTTATCACTTCTGTAAGATTAGTTGAACGGAAAAAGGAGGATTGATAATAATTACAGAGCGTTAGGAGGAACCCCGCCGACGGGGTGGATTTCGGTAACGGCACAGGCAACCGCATATTCACGGCAATGCGATAGACTAATCGCCATATTTTGGCTGCCGATATCCTTTGCTCTCTGTCCGGCGTTGCCGTATAAATTGACACACGGCCTGCCGCCGTCATCGTGGATTATTTCGATATCCCGATAGGATACCCGGTTGGAACCGAGCGCTTTGATAACCGCTTCTTTTCCGGAAAAACGCGCCGCAAGGGATGCCAGCTTATTTTCGTAGAGCCGCAACTCGGAATCGGTATAAATACGTTTCAGAAAAACATTTCCCCAGCGGGAAACGGCTTTTTCGATACGATTTATTTCTATGATATCCACTCCGACCTGTTGCATTATTACTTCCTTTTGTAGAATAGCTCCGGTCCTTTTGTATCATACCATATTTTTTAAACCGGCTGCTTGAAAGACATAGCAGATTATAGACGAGGAATTTTCTCTATCCTGACGGCACATACCTTATATTCAGGGGTCTGGGTGACCGGGTCCACGGCACAGCTGGTTATCATATTTGTGGGTGTCTCGGCAAAGTGGAAACTCATATAAACAACTCCCGGTGGCACCACCCGCGTTACCTCTACCCCCGCTTTTACCTCACCACGCCGCGATATAACTTTGATTGCATCATCATTGCCTAAGCCCAATTTCTCTGCATCGACAGGATTGATTTGCACCCGTTCCCTGCCCATAAAAAGGTTAAGCCCGTCTGTTTTGCGTGTCATAGTGCCGGTATGATAATGGAAAAGGCGTCTTCCGGTAGTTAACAACAGAGGATAATCTTTATCTGGCAGTTCCTCGGAAGGACGGTATTTGAGCGGCGTCAATTTACCCTTACGGCAGGCAAACTGTTTGGTATGCAAAATAGGTGTACCCGGATGGTCGATGCTCGGGCAGGGCCACTGCAAACCGCCTTTTTCCAATCTCTCATAGTTTATACCGCCGAAGCAGGGAGCCAAAGCGGCAATTTCATCCATTATCTCGGACGGATGCTCGTAATCGAAGCCTTTGCCCCCCATTTTCGCGGCAATCCTACAGGTGATTTCCCAGTCTGCCAGTGAACCTTCCACAGGCTCGATGGCTTTTCTGACACGTTGAAAACGCCTCTCGGTATTGGTAAAAGTGCCGTCTTTTTCGGCAAAGGAAGCCGCCGGCAATACCACATCCGCCAGTTTTGCTGTTTCGGTCAAAAAGATGTCCTGCACCACCAGAAAATCCAGCGACGATAACGCTTCAATGACATGGTGGGAATTGGGCTGGCTGAGTACCGAGTTTTCTCCTATTATGTAAAGTGCTTTGAACGTACCCTCACAGGCGCCGTCGAACATTTCCGGCGTCGTCAAGCCCTTTTCGATGGAAAGGTTACCACCCCAGACCGCCTCGAACTTCCTCTTGGTTTCGCCGGAAGTAGACGACTGGTAACCGACATAGACATTCGGCAATGCCCCCATATCGCAGGCTCCCTGCACATTGTTCTGCCCGCGCAGCGGGTTGACACCACTACCGCGCTTGCCGATATTGCCGGTAACCATTGCCAGATTGGCAACGGCAATCACATTATCTGTTCCGTGCGAATGCTCGGTGATTCCCAGCGTATAGAGGATTGTGGAAGGATTACCCGCCGCATACATACGCGCAGCCGCTATAACTTGCTGGCGGGGCACTCCGGTAATTCTTTCTACAAAATCGATGTCATATGATTTTAAAGATTCAATAAATGCTTCCGCATTTTCACAGCGCTCGTTTATAAAATCGATATTATGTAATTTCTCATCGACGATGACTTTAATCATTCCCATCAAAAGCGCCACATCTGTACCCGGGTTTTGCCTCAGCCAGATATCGGCAGATTGCACCAGTTCGATTTCGCGCGGGTCGGCAACGATTAGTTTGGTTCCGCGTCGTACCGCCTGTTTGACATTCATCCCGATTACCGGATGAGCCTCGGTGATATTGGAGCCGATAGCAAATATACAATCCGCATCTGAAATGTCTTCGATGGAGTTGGTCATAGCGCCGCTGCCGAAGGTTTGCGCCAGACCAGCAACAGTCGGGGCATGGCATAACCTGGCGCAATGGTCGATATTGTTAGTACCGAGTACCAGCCGGCAGAACTTCTGCGCCACGTAATTATCTTCATTCGTGCAGCGTGAAGAAGATATTATGCCTACCTGCTCTTTTGGATATGAAGAGAATTTTTTCGAAATAAGGCCTAATGCCTCATCCCAGCTTGCTTCTATAAATTTGCCATCTTTTTTAATTAAGGGACTGCGCAGCCTTTCTTGGCTGTGAACATAGCCGGCAATACCGAAACGTCCTTTGACACACAACTTGCCGTCGTTTGCCTTGCTGTTACTGCCCCTGACGGAAACAATCCTGCCGTTTTTCACCCCCAGATACATACCGCATCCAACACCGCAGTAAGGACAGGTAGTCTCTATCTCGTAAGCGGGAATTACCGATTCCTTAAAGCTTAAAGCAGCCGTCGGACAACGTACCACGCATTCACCGCAGGAACGGCAAATGGATTCCATTATCGCTTTATCTCCGAAAGTGCCGATATGGCTTTCGTATCCGCGGTTAATAACCTCGATGGCATTGACACCGGTTATCTCTTCACAGGTACGGGTGCACTTCTGGCAGAGAATACAATAATTGCGGTCGATTACAAAGAAAGGATTGCTGTCATCGACCGGTATTTTCCTGTCATTGTGAGGCAGTTTCCTTTCTCTTATACCGAGATAAGCCGCCACCTTTTGCAGTTCGCAACGCTGATTTTTGACACAGGTCAGGCAATCCAGCGGATGGTCGGCAAGTATTAGTTCCAGTATATTGCTGCGTACTTCGTTAACATCGGGCGTGGAAGTTTTAACTACCATTCCTTCCGCAACCGACGTAGTGCAGGAGGTAGGCATTCCTTCCATTCCCTCAATTTCGACAATGCAGAGACGGCAACCGCCGTGCGGTTTAAGGTCGGGGGAATAACACAGAGCAGGAATGTATATATCATTGGCTAATGCCGCTTCCAGCACCGTCATTCCCGGTTGGGCAGTTACTTTTCTACCATCGATACTCAGGTTAATTTCATTCACTTTAAAATATTCCTTTTAACTACCATGTTTATAATTATCTATAATTCAAAACGCCATCCTGTATCCAGACTTACCTGAAAATAATAAATACAATGTCGTTGCGAGTCCCGACCCATCGGGATGAAGTAATACTAACCATACCCTCGAATTATATTGACGCGGTCATGGTTCGACAGATTTTTTATTTCCGTCGTTGCGAGTCCCGTCATCGGGACGAAGCAATCTCTACAACACTCTTTAATGACCCCGCTTGTCATTTACATACTACCTTTATAATTCATAGTATAAATCCTGCCAATCCTTATTCATACTCTCTATCAATTTTGTTTTACTATTCCTTGAACCGCCCTTGATTTGTTTTTCCCTCGTTATCGCATTGATAACATCGCCGAATATTTCATAATAAACGAGTTTGTCAATGTTATACCTTTTTGTAAATCCTTCGACAAATTTCTCTTTATGCTCGTAGACCCTTCTCTTTATATCACTGGTTATACCTGTATAGGTTACTGTATTCGAATCATTTGCCATTATATACACATAAAATTGCTTATCCATAACTTGAGATTGATGTAATGAAAAGGCCGGGGGCCT
>DIFM01000024.1 GCA_002419135.1 Dehalococcoidia bacterium UBA5748
AGTTGCCTTTTCATAGATGCTTCGTGGTTCGACAGGCTCACCATGAACGGATTTAGTAATAATTCGAGCATCCTGATCTTGTCAAAGGACATTAACGGCTGGGGGGTTGCTGCGAATTCAGCATAATGGCAAGGAACAAAACACGCAAGCCGCAGGCATTAGAGCCTGCGGCTTTTTAATACATCCTATTTAGCTAATCGATTTTTTAAATCGAACTATTGAAACCACATCCTAGATTTCTTTTCATTGTGGACGACTCTGTCGACCGGTGTAACCATCTGGCGTTGCTTGCTGTAAAGCGGCACTCTGATGATTGTCGGGATATCGAGTTCTTCTTCGGTTCTGATTTTCTTCAAGCGCTGAGTGATTTCGTCCTCTTCGGTTGAATCAGAGAACTCAGTCTTGGTAACAAAGCCGGTAGTAATAAGCGTAATCCTGACATCGCTGCCCATACTCGGGTCTGTAGCCACACCGAAGATAATGTTGGCGTCGGTATCGACTGCCTGCTTGATTACTTCAGCCGCTTCATTTACCTCATAGAGCGAGAGGTCGCTGCCGCCGACTACATTGAAGAGAACGCCCTTCGAGCCGTCAATGGTAACATCCAAAAGCGGGCTGGCTAAAGCTTCTTTAGCCGCATCTACCGCACGATTCTTACCGGTGCCGCGTCCGATTGACATCCATGCCGGTCCGGCATCTTTCATAACTGCCTTTACATCGGCAAAGTCCAGATTGATGACGCCGGGAACGGTAATAACTTCCGAAATTGCCTGTACGCCGTGGCGCAGCACATCGTCTGCCATCTTGAAAGCGCTGTCGACGCCGGTCTTCTGATCACAGAGGTCGAGTAACTTGTCGTTAGGAATAATGATGAGCGTATCGACCTTCGGCAGTAATTTGGCAATGCCGTCTTTGGCAACATCGGTGCGATGTACTCCTTCAAATGTGAACGGTTTGGTAACAACCGCAATTGTCAGAGCGCCGCTTTCCTTGGCAACTTCGGCAACTACAGACGCAGAACCGGTTCCGGTGCCGCCCCCCATACCTGCCGTGATGAAAACCATATCGGCTCCGCAAATAAGATCTCTTAATTCATCCCTGTTTTCTTCAGCCGCTTTCTGGCCTTTAAGATGATCGCCGCCGACTCCCAGCCCACGAGTCAATTTTTCTCCAAGCTGTATCCTGGTGGGGGCCTCTGTTATTGCCAATGCCTGTGCATCGGTGTTCATCGCAATAAATTCAACACCCTGAATCTCTTCCCTGACCATGCGGGTAACCGCATTACAACCGCCTCCGCCAAGGCCGATAACCTTAATCTTTGCCGGGTTTGGTACAAAACTTGTCTTAGCCATTTTTATCCTCCTACCCTTCTATATTGTTAATTTTATTTAAATATTTGTACCAGCTTGCTGGTAACCTGTTTCATCCTGTCTTTGAACCAGTTGCCTTTCAACTTCTTGGTGTTCTGGTTTTTGGCACCCCACAAAAGCAAACCGACACTGGTTGCATAGGCAGGATCGTTCAGTGAATCTGTAATACCGGACACGTGATTGGGTAAACCGACCCTGACGGGCAGTTTCAGGATATCGCGTCCTAAAACTTCTATGCCTGAAAGGTTGGAGCTGCCGCCGGTAAGTACCAGACCTGCAGGTACTATCGACTCGTAATTGGAACCGGGCATTTCAAGGAAGATGAGCCTCAGGATTTCGTCAACTCTGGCTCTGATGATATCGCAGAGGTCGTTGTATGAAACACCGTGACCATCTTCGGAAATCGGGCTGTTGGCATCTATCTTGCTTTCGTACACCGGCATGACGCTGCCGTAACGCCTCTTCATTTCTTCGGCTACCTCGAACGGTAAACCGAGCCCGATGGCGATATCGCGTGTCAGCTGGTAACCGGCAACCGGGAGGATTGCACTGTGCCAGATGCTGCCATCCTTGAAGATACAGATGTCGGTAGTACCTCCGCCGATATCGGCAAGCACCACACCGACCTGTTTTTCATCCTCTGTCAGGACAGCTTCGCTGGATGCCAACGGCTCAAGTACCAGGTCATCTATATCGAGACCGATGCCCCTGATACATTTAACCAGATTCTGGACTGATGTTGCCGCCGCAGTTATGATATGCGTTTCAACGTCCAGCCTGTAACCGTACATGCCAACCGGGTTTTTAACACCCACCTGCCCGTCAACAGAGTAACCGCGGGGAATTACATGTAGAAGTTTCCTGTCATTTGGGACTTTAATACTCTGAGCGCTGGAAAGCACTCTCTTCAAATCGTCCGGCCTGACCAATCTGTCATTACGGGTTATAGCCACCACCCCTGTATTGTTTACCGAATCCACATGCCTTCCCGTAACACCTACATACGCCGACTCAATCTTGTAATTACAGGATTGTTCCGCCTTCCTAACGGAATTTCGAATCGCTTCCTTGGCTTCGTTTATATTGACAACTAAACCCTTATGTAAACCGTTTGATGGGGTAATACCAACACCAACAACATATACATCACCGTTGCCGGTTGTTTCGGCAATGGTGGTGCAGATTTTAGTAGTGCCAACGTCAATCGAAGCTATTATAGACCGCTTATTCATCTGGTTCCTCCTCTCCTTATTTTTGTTTCCGTATAATTACTTTATTTTTATTTTTCACATACTTTAGACCTCCATATATAAGAGATCATCGCATTGCTAATTTACAGAATTAAAGACGAATCGCAAATGTCCTTCATCATAGAAGGCTTTTGCCAAAACTTATTATTATTTTCACCGGGTTTATACGTTTTTTCCGATATCCCGCCCCACTCCAGATGAGCTGCCGTACGCTGGGCGATTCTCAGCTTGGCGCTGCGGCTGCGCGGATTTTGGCTTATTTCTTCAACCGAAGGGGTAATTACTTTCCTGTTAATCAGTTTCAGGCTGGCGGAGTGATTGCAACGGCACGCCATTGCTTCCGGCGGACAGATACAATCCTTGGCTTCATACTGCATGAACTGCTTCACTATGCGGTCTTCCAAAGAATGATAAGTAATAACTACCAGTCTTCCCTCGTAACCCAAAAGATTAACAGCCTGTTCCAGCGTTGACTGGAGATGTTCCAGCTCATTATTTACCGCAATTCGCAAAGCCTGAAAAGTCCTGGTTGCCGGATGGATTCTGCCCCTTTTGAAACCGACAGCCTGCTCCACAATTTTTGCCAGCTCAATGGTAGTGCTGATTGGCCGCTCGTTTACAATATGCCTGGCAATACGATTACTGCCGGGCTCTTCTCCGTATTCCCTTATAATACGCGCCAGCTCTTCTTCCGAATACTTGTTAACGATATCGGCTGCCGTAATCTTCTGTTCGGGACTGAAACGCATATCCAGCGGCGCTGCAAACTGAAAACTGAAACCACGGCCGCTTCTGTTAAGCTGTAAGGAGGAGAGGCCAAGGTCCAATAAAATACCGTGAACAGGCATAAAATCGTATTTTGCGCACACCTTTTCAAGGTTTACGAAATTGTCATTTTCAATCACAACCGAACTGCCATATCCACTAAGCCTCTTGCGCGCTGCTTCGACAGCAGAAGGGTCGGCATCGATTCCCAGAAGCTGACCGCCGGGGGAGCTGTGTTTTAATATGGCGCCGGCATGACCGCCGGTTCCCGCGGTACAATCAACGTAACGCCCGCCGGGTTGCACTGCCAGGCCTTCGATTACCTCTTTCTGCATTACAGGAATATGTACTTTATATGACCTCATTATCAATTAAGCCTCTTCATTCTCTTCCAGGTTCTCGATTATATCCCACACCTTATCACGGCTGCTGGCTTTTTCATCTTCCCATGCAACTTTGTTCCATAACTCCAGATAATTATTGGCGCCCACCACAATCACTTCCTCATCTATCCCCGCATGTTCCCTTAACTGTACCGGCAAACTTACTCTGCCCTGTCCGTCAACATTGATGTGGAAAGCCGTAGAGAATAAAGCCCTGTTTAATTTTCTGAGCTTGCTGCGTGTAACTCCGCTCTTACTGTTAAGAGATGCGGCTATCCTTGACCATTCGGCCATAGTATATGCTGTAATACAGTTTTCCACGCCCGGTATTAGAACAAGCCCGTCCTTTAACTGAGCCCTGAAACGCGGCGGAAGAGGTATCCTGCCCTTTTCATCCATCCTGTAACCGAATTCACCGAAAAACATTTCCATAAATCCTTTAATTTGACCTGCTTATTCTCATTTTCCCACCGCCCCGAAAAAAGGTTGCTTGTTTCACCTTTTTCTCCCACTTTCTACCACTTTCTACCATTCTACTACATTCCGACCTGCGTTTGTCAATACTTTGGGGGCTTTTTTTTACAATTAATAAATAATTCTTTCTATCAAACCTATTTGTGGTAAAATATTACGCGTCTTCCCCTCCCGCACAATAACTGGGGAGGCCAACAGCGAAATTTTTGGCTACGGAGAAACTGATTGAGAATTGATATCCTGACACTGTTTCCGAAAATGTTTACTGATTTTTCCAGTACCGGAATTTTTCAACGGGCGATTGAAAACAAGCTGGTGGAATTAAATATTTATAATATTCGCGACTATACCCACGATAAGCACCATATTGTAGATGATTACCCCTACGGAGGAGGCGCCGGTATGGTTATGAAACCGGAGCCGATTTTCGAAGCGGTAGAGAGTATCATAAAACCGGAAGATGCCGTTAAAAAGATACCGGTAATTTTAACAACCCCCCAGGGACGGCTCTTTTCACAGGAAATTGCCGAAGAGCTTGTTCAAAATGAACGCCTGATTATAATTTGCGGGCACTATGAGGGAGTTGACGAGCGCGTACAACGCAATCTGGCTACCGATGAAATCAGTATCGGGGATTATGTATTAAGCGGCGGAGAACCGGCCGCAATGGTGATTGTGGACGCAGTGGCACGGCTCATACCGGGCGTGCTTGGCTCCGAAGAATCGGCTAAAGACGATTCCCATTCCGCCGGCTTGCTGGAATACCCTCAGTATACCAGACCGGCGGTTTTTAAGAATTGGGAAGTTCCCGAAATACTGCTTTCAGGTAATCACGGGGAAATCGCCAAGTGGCGCCGGGAGCAATCGATAATAAGAACTGCAAAGCGCCGGCCGGAACTATTGGACAAAGCAGACCTGAGTAAAAAAGAAATGGAGCTGGTAAAGGAAAAATACAAAAATCTTTTTAAAGAAGAAGGGCATCAATCGGAAAATAAGCCGAAGCAAACTTGAAAAATTTTTCCGATAATGTTTTAATTAACAGGTTAAGGAGTTCTAAACAATAATGAATGTTAAAACACTAATTGAAGAAGTTAAACCGAATCCGGATATCCCCGAACTCGCCTCCGGCGATACAGTTAAAGTGCACTGTCTTATCAAGGAAGGCGATAAAGAGCGCATCCAGATTTTTTCGGGCCTCGTAATCAGGATTTGCCGCAGGGCTGATGGCGGTAATTTTACCGTCAGGCGCGTGGCACACGGCGTGGGTGTAGAAAGAACCTTCCAATTTATGTCACCGCTGGTTGCCAAGGTTGAGGTTACCCGTCACGGCAAAGTACGCCGGGCAAAATTGTTCTACCTGCGTAAATTAAGCGGTAAAGCGGCCCGTATCAAAGAAAGACGCGTATTATAGTTGTAACGACAGCGGCAGGTTTCCTATTCTTAATGGAAGCCTGCTGTTTTTGTTAGCATAGATTAACTCCATTTATATTAAGGAGTGCGCGTTTTGTCCTACGCTGAAGTCAGTGTTAACTCACCGGTTTATCATAATCGCACATTCAGCTATTCTATTCCCGACGGAATGGAAATTCAGCCCGGACAGGCTGTCTGGGTCCCTTTCGGCAACAAAATCCTGCAGGGCATAGTAACCTCAATCGAAAGACTTCCGGCAGTTGAAGAGACCCGGGATATCAGCGCAGTTATCGAACCTCCCCTGATACTTTCAACGCAGCAACTCAAACTTGCCCAATGGATAAGCGATTATTATCTTTGCCCGCTTTTTGATGCAATATCTACCATGCTGCCCCCCGGATTCGAGCGCAGCACAATTGCATATATTTATGCGGCAAAAGACTTCGATCAAAGACAACTTTCCAAACTAACAGCCGAGCAAACAAAAATCATCGGCCTGCTGCGTCAAAAAGACAAACTTTCAGTCAAAGACCTGGAAAAAACATTTGGGGTTAAGGCGGCACAAACGGCAATTTCACGATTGATATCACGCAACCTGATTACAAAAAGCTATGAAACCGCACCCGCGAGGGTCAAGCCGAAAAAGGAAACATATATCGAGTTGGCGGTAGATAGTGCTGCAGCAGTGGAAGAAATACAGCGCTTATATGCCAAAAGGGCAGCCAAACAGGCGGAAGTACTCGAGTTTTTAATGGAATCGGGAGCTGTCTCCCTATCTGAGGTCCGTAAAAAAACCGGCTGCCAGACCGAAACTATGAAAACGCTGACAAACAAGGGACTGGTAAGTGTCAAAGAGTTTGATGTAAAGCGCCAGCCGTTTTCTTATGATGATATAAAACAAAGCTCTCATTTAAAACTGACAACGCAACAGGAAGCTGCCTTTAATGAAATCCAAAGAAGCCTGGTGGATAACAAAGGTGATACTTTTCTGCTTCACGGGGCTACCGGCAGCGGCAAAACCGAGGTCTATCTGCAGGCGCTCTCCGAAGCCGTTAAACTCGGAAAGCGCGCCATCGTGCTGGTGCCCGAAATCTCTCTTACCCCACAGACTATAGATAGGTTTGCTTCCCGTTTTCCGTACCGGGTTGCCGTTATCCACAGCAAGCTTTCACTGGGTGAGCAGTTCGACCAGTGGCACCAGATACAAAACGGCGAGTACGACGTGGTAATCGGAGCCCGCAGCGCCATATTTGCTCCTCAACCGCAGCTCGGACTGATTGTAATAGATGAAGAGCACGAATGGACTTATAAGCAGGACAACTCCCCCCGCTACCACACCAGGGATGTAGCTTTAGAAATCGCCGTGCTAAATAAAGCGACAGTCATTTTGGGCAGCGCCACCCCAGATGTATCATCTTATTACAATGCTACAAAAGGCAAATATCGGCTATTGGAAATGCCGGAACGTGTTACCCCCAAAGAGGGTTCCCCCCTACCCAAGGTCGAGCTGGTAGATTTGAGAGAGGAATTAAAAACAGGGAATACCGGCATCTTCAGCCGTTTGCTGGAGTACGAAATAAATAAAGCCATAAAAAAAGGGGGACAGGTTATTCTCTTTTTTAACCGGCGCGGGACATCTACTTTTGTTCAATGCCGCGATTGCGGGCATGTATTGCAGTGCCCGAATTGTTATGTAAGCCTGAACTATCATTCGGATAATGATTTCCTGCTCTGCCACCAGTGCAATTATAAAAAAAGAACCCCTAAAAACTGCCCTGCTTGCGGCAGCGCACGTATCAAATACCTCGGGCTGGGAACACAGAAACTTGAGCAGGAAACAGCAGCCGCCTTCCCGAAAGCGAGACTTTTGCGCTGGGACAGCGACAGCACGAAAGGAAAAGACGCTCACCGTGAAATCCTGGAGGCCTTCAGCAAGCACAAAGCCGATATACTCATCGGGACGCAAATGGTAGCCAAGGGATTGGATTTACCCAATGTAACGCTGGTAGGTGTAATTATCGCCGACAGCGATTTGAACCTGCCCGATTTCAGAGCCGGAGAAAGAACCTTCCAGCTTATTTCACAGGTGGCAGGGCGTGCCGGACGCGGGGAGGCGGGGGGCAAGGTGATTATTCAAACCTATATGCCCGACCACTATGCCGTACAGGCAACCATAAATCACGATTATGCCGCTTTTTACAGGCAGGAAATCGATTACAGGAAGCAACTGAAAAATCCTCCTTTCTCAAAATTGATAAAGATGACCTATATCCACGCCAACGATGCGGTTTGCCGCAACGAAGCGGAGCGTATGAAAAAACAGTTATCCCTGGAAGTAGACAGCGCCGGGCTGTTCGGGATAGATATACTGGGGCCGTCCCCTGCTTTCATCCAGAGGCTGCGCGGCAGATACCGCTGGCAAATCATCCTGCGCGGAGCTAACCCCGGTGAACTGCTTTCAAGAATCAGCATTCCGCAGGGCTGGATTATCGAAGTTGACCCGGTCGGGCTTTCTTAAGCAGGCTTTTACTCGACATTCTGTCTGCACATTAAATTGCATAAATGGCAATTGTTGCAAACGTTAGCCTGAATAAATGCAATAATATAAGCCTTTCAAGTTACCGTCACTCCACATTTCCCTTGATTAGCTGTACATTCATAATGTATAGTTTGATTTATGATCGCATTAAATGATAAAGGACTCAATATCACGATTGATAAATCACTGCTACACATACTAAATACTATTAAAGATTGCCTGTGCGATTCCGGCATCAAGGGTTATCTTGTCGGCGGATCGATACGTGACAGCGTCTTAAAAAGAGATATCGATGATATCGACATTGCCATTGCGGAAAATGCTCTTGATTTTTCGCCTGAACTGGCAAAGCTGCTAAACGGCAAGTATATCCCAATGGATAAGGAGAATAAAGTGGCTCGCATTATCCTGAAGGATGCCGCAACAGCTAAAATACAGCACATCGATGTCTCTACCATTATCAATAATATAGAAGACGACCTTTCGAGGCGTGATTTTACCATAAACGCCATAGCCATTCCTTTGGAGAATATTAGTGCTCAGATATGCAATTCCGATATAATCGACCCTTTTAACGGACTTGACGATATCAGGGAAAATATCCTGCGGGTAGTGAGCGATAAATCCTTCGAAGCAGACCCCTTGCGATTGCTGAGAGCCGTAAGACTGGCAGCGGAAACAGGATTTTCTATCGATAGCGATACGGAAAACCTGATAAAAAAACAATGCCTGCTGATAAACAACGTTTCGGGAGAAAGAATCAGGGAAGAGTTATTAAAACTGTTGGAGATACCTGAAACGGGAGACCTCTTTCTATATATGGAAGAATTGGGCTTAATCAGCGCCATTGTACCTGAACTAATACCTTCTAAAGGGCTTGAGCAGCCGAGCGAGCACTACTGGGATGTGTTTACCCATTCCGTTAAAACCATCGATGCCGTTGACTATATACTTGGAAACGGCGAGTGGAAGTATAAAAGTGACGCCATAAAAAACGTACCTTGGTCTTCGGAACTGGAAGGCTATTTTAACGAAATAATCAGTTCCGGCAGTACGCGCCTGATACTTCTTAAGCTGACAGCGCTACTACACGATATCGCCAAGCCGAAAATGAAATTCATCGATGAGAACGGGAAAATCCGCTTTTTCGGACATCCCAAAGAAGGCGCTCCCATGGTAGTCGAAA
Source organism: Dehalococcoidia bacterium UBA5748 (assembly GCA_002419135.1). GTDB lineage: Bacteria > Chloroflexota > Dehalococcoidia > Dehalococcoidales > UBA5627 > UBA5627. Next base: position 9,378 of record DIFM01000024.1, read on the forward strand.
TTATGGAGAAACTGCGTTTCAGCAACAAAGAAATCAGGATAGTTGAAAAAGTAACCAGGCACCATCTGCGACCGACCCAGATGACACAGATGGGAATGGTTACCGACCATGCCATCTATCGTTATTTTCGAGACGTTGGTGAAGTGGCTATCGATACCCTTTTCTTTACACTGGCAGACCACCTGGCGGCACGCGGACCAACCCTTGATACCAAAAACTGGCAGCAGCATACCGCAGCCGTAAATTACATACTTGGAAAACATTCGGAACAGGAGAATAAAATCGCATTGCCGCGTTTAATCGGCGGAAAAGATATTATGAGGGAGTTCAGGCTGGAAGAGGGGCCGAAAATAGGAGAACTCTTGGAAGCCGCAAGAGAAGCACAGGCATCGGGCAAATTAACGGATAAAGACGAGGCGTTTGATTATATCAGGGAACTATTGGACGGTTGAACCCTGCAACAGTTTATTTTTTATCAAAATAGTGTATAATCTAGGCAATTTATAAAAAATTTATTTCTGCACAATATTATTTTTACAGGTTGAATAAATGACAAAAAACAAATCACTTTATATCGTTTTATCCATTTTAATGGCTGTTTTCCTGCTGGCATCTTCTATAGTATTTCCTCTTGATAAAGGTTTGCTGGGGAACCTCGGTGTTTCACTGGGGCGCGACTTACAGGGGGGTACATATTTAGTTTACAAAGCCGACCTCTCATCCGTTGAAGAAGGCACCGAAGACGAAATTATGAAAGGTGTATCCAATGTAATTTCCAACCGCATCAATCCTCTGGGGGTTACCGAATCATCGGTTGAGATACAGGGCAATAATCAGATAGTGGTGGAAATACCGGGGGTCAGCCTGACCGATGACCAAAAAGCCAGCCTTGGAAATACCGCTCTGCTCGAATTTCGTGAACTGACAACCATAGACGGAGAAGAAAAATGGATTCCGGCAACCGGAACGATAGACGGAGAAACACTCGCCCTTACAAGCTCTTATTTTAAAAGCAATACCTCTGTTCAAAAAGACCAATTCGGAAAGATTTACCTGACGTTTGAATGGGACGAAACCGGCAGCGAACTTTCCAAGCAAATTACCACCCGCCTGATGGGCAAACAGTTGGCGATATACGAAAATGGTGAACCTCTTTTAACCGAAGACGGCCGAATGATTGCACCAACGATACAGTCGGTAATAACCGATAAGGGGCAGATAGACGGTTTAGGGCTGGATGTAGCCATGGCGCTTTCCAAACAGCTCAATGCAGGCCGTCTGCCGGTTTCACTTGAAGTGGTTTATGAAGAGACGGTTACTCCTACACTTGGTTCCGATTTCGTTAAGTTAAGCCTGACAGCAGGTATAGTAGGTTTGCTACTCATTATGTTATTTATGTGCCTCTACTACCGCATGCCCGGCATCGTTGCCTCGTTGGCACTGATATTTTATGCCATTCTGGTGCTCGCCATATTTAAACTGATTCCGGTAACGCTTACACTGGCAGGCATCGGCGGTTTTGTTCTGTCCATCGGTATGGCAATCGATGCCAACATACTGATATTCGAACGTATGAAAGAGGAATTACAGATGGGTCGCACGCTGGGCGCTGCCACCGAATCGGGTTTTAGGCGGGCCTGGTCTGCCATCAGGGATTCCAACATCACCACCATGCTGGTCTGCGTTATTCTGTTCTGGGTGGGCTCAAGCACGGTCGAGGGGGCACAGGTAAGGGGCTTTTCCTTAACCCTGTTTATCGGTATATGTGTCAGCATGTTTACGGCAATAACGGTATCCCGTTCACTGCTGAGGGTGTTTGTCGGTACAAAGCTTGCCAAGAAAACCCATCTATTCACTCCTTACATCGAAGGGAAATTGAAGGTAAACAATGATTAATATAATTAAAAAACGGTTTTTGTTTTTTGCGATTTCAATATCGGCACTTTTAATAAGTATTATCTTCCTGCTGTCTGCGGGATTGAATATAGGTATGGATTTTTCCGGTGGTTCACGCCTGACGGTTAATTTCGAGCAGCAGGTTACCATTGAAGAGCTGGAGTCAGAACTTACCTCTATCGGCTATGGCACAGCGATTGTACAGAAGGCATCGAGCGATGACTTTATTATCCGTACCGCAAAATTAAGCGCTGCAGAAAAAGAATCTGTCAAAACCGATTTGGCAGCCGTATTCGGTGAGTTTACCGAAAAAGGATTTGAGGATATTCCTCCCGAAACCGCTATCGGAACCGCCAGAGTTGCCGTTTTCGGCTTGATACTGGCAGCGATAGTGGTGATGGCTTATATTACATGGGCATTCCGCGCCATGCCGAAGCCCCTCCGTTACGGCGTCTGTGCCGTAATTGCCCTGTTGCATGATACGCTTATTGTACTGGGAATATTTGCCATACTCGGGCTTACACTGAATCTGGAAGTCAACCTGATGTTTATTACAGGCATTCTGGCAGTCATCGGTTATAGCGTTAATAATGTTGTCGTTATATTCGACCGGATTCGTGAAAATGTCAAAGCAAATCCGGGAGCCAGCTTTGAAATGATAGTCAACAACAGTGTAAATCAAACTTTTTCACGCTCCATAAATACCAGCCTTACTACGACCATAACCGTACTGGCACTTATTCTATTCATAGGTTCCAGCATCGAGAGTTTTGCCTGGGCGTTGTTAATCGGCATCATCGCCGGCACCTTCAACTCTTTATTCGTTGCTACTTCACTTCTGGTAGTCTGGGAGAAAAAAGAATGGCGCCGCTTTATCGATTGGTTGCCGATGTTTAAAGCCAAGAGAGCAGAATATTAATCCATAAGCCGTTCCATATAACTGTTATAAGCCTGTAAAAGAGGATTTCCGGTTATGTTGCAAACCAGGGAAAACGTCTCCCGTTTAGCCATCGTTGCCATCAGCGCATTAATAATAATGAAGCTGACAGCGAGTTTTATTACCGGAAGCATCGGCATTCGCGCCGATGCTTTTCACAGCCTGATCGACCTGGCCGGAGCTGTAATCGGCTACATCGGCATTAAAATCTCCGCCAAACCACCGGATAAACAGCATCCCTTCGGGCATGGCAAGGCCGAAAATATCGCCGGTACTGTTATCTCCCTCTTTATTTTCGCCGCCGCAGGTTTAATTGCCTACCAGGCAATCGACAGGATTATTTCGGGCGGAGAGGTGGAAATGATCACTGTGGGCATCTATGTGACGGCTGCCGCCATTATCATCAACCTGATATTTGCCGCATACGCCCTGAAAGTGGCGCGCAAAACCGATTCGGTTGCGCTGGAAGCCACAGCGCGGGATATGCAGGCCGATGTATACAGCTCAGTAGCCGTACTGATAGGTTTGGTGCTGGTTCTCGCTACCGGACTGACAATAATGGATTCGATTGTCGCCCTGCTGGTTGCAGTACTGATATTGCGAACCGCCATTATTACCTTCAAAAAATCTTTTTCCGGAATAATGGATACCGCCCTGCCGAAAGAAGAGGTGGATACTATAAAATCGGTACTGGTGGAACATAAACAGCAGATTGTTGACTTTCATGCCATGCGCACCCGCAAATCGGGCAATCAGCGCTTTGCAGACCTGCATCTGGTAATGCACCGCACAATCAGTGTAGAAGAAGCCCACGATATGACCGACCATTTGGAGGACGACCTGAAAGAAAAACTCCCCAACTTAAGTATCACCATTCACGTAGAGCCGTGCGATTCCGATTGTAAGTGGTGTCTGGATAAAACCCAAAAGACAGATTAGACCATCAGTTGTATGCCCGATATTATAAACCACACCCCGAAGCCTGCCATAAGAGCTCCGGCTGCGATAAAAACCAGCGCCTGAACGGTTGCACCCCACATATTATGCGTTTTATAAACCGCCGCCGAAACAAACGATAGCCAGATTAGGTCGCATAACCAGTGAACCATAATAAATACCGCCAACCCGACTGCGACAACTTCCCAATATGCCATAAACTTCATCAGCAGTAAAACACCGACAGTCGCCCACCACATCAAAAAAAATGGATTGAGCCCGGTCATAACAGCTCCTGCTGTAAAAGCGCTGTACCTTATATCTTTACCGCCCGCCGCCATTTCTTTCGGCGTTCTAAACAGCCCGACTGCCAGCCAGATGAGTACTGCACCGCCGAGAAGGCTGAAAACAAATTGAATTACAGTGTTTTCAAAAAAGTGAGAGAGCCCGAAATACAATAGCAGGATTAAAGGGACTTCAACCACCGCATGCCCCAGCGCCATCAGCGTTCCAGCCCAGGGCGATTTAAAGCTCTTGGTTATGGTAATGGCAAACATCGGTCCCGGAGCCATTACTCCGGACAGCGAAGTCCCGACTACAGTTAAAAGCATTGCAAACATTTGTTACGCCTACAAGTAAGATAATTCTTAATTATATCATTATTAGCTTTATATCTCCTGCCGGCAACCGATTTGTTATAATATATGTGATTGTTTTTTAGGGAGGTGCAAATGGAATTTTCAGAGGTTATAAAAAACAGGTACAGCGTCCGGGCTTATAAATCCGTTCCGGTAGAAGAGGAGAAACTGGAGCAGGTTTTAGAAGCAGCACGGCTGGCTCCTACCGCCTGCAACCGGCAGCCTTTCAAGTTCATAGTAATTTATACCGCAGGTAAAGAAGAGCAATTAAAGCGTATCTATCGCGGCTCATGGTTTGCCAAAGCGCCAATAGTCATTTGCGCCTGCGCTATTTCTTCCGAGAGCTGGGTACGGGCAGACGGCACCAATTACTGCTTCATCGATTTAGCTATCGCCGTTGACCACCTGATTCTGGCTGCCACCAACCTGGGACTGGGAACGTGCTGGGTGGGAGCATTCAATGTTGAAGAGGCACGGGAGACGTTGAAACTGCCGCCGGATGTCGAACCGGTAATATTCATTCCGCTCGGCTACCCGGACGACAAACCGGGAGCAAAACACCGCAAATCCATCGATGAGCTGGTGCGCTACGAGCACTATTGATGTGTAGTGATATGTCTATATTCCGGACTTACAGAAGATATTTACTTGATTGTCATTCTGGAAATAATACTCACGGATAAGCATCCCTAAACCGTTCGTAGTAAGCCTTAATATTAGCCGTTCGTGGTGAGCCTGTCGAAGCATAGCGGCATCGAAATTATCAATATTATTTCCGGTAAAATAATTTCGCGACTGGTCTGGTAAGACAAGTGAAGGATAATAATATAATGACACTCATCCGTCATCCCGATTAATCGGGATGACACCTTCCCTCAAGGGAAGGCTGTTAAAACCGTCGTAACTTGTAGGGACGGGCATTGCCCGTCCGCTATTTGCGGGCGACCATTGGTCACCCCTACGAATTCGAAATAACAGGCAGATATAAATTGTCATCCTGAGGTCACAGTGGGTGACTGAAGGATCCGGGGGGGTAAAAAAACGAATTAACCCCTCGACCCCGGATGCTTCGTTCGACCACCACGAACTCAGCATGACAGATGAATTGAACAGCCTTAGTCCAGACAGACCGAAAAATATGATTCACCACGCAAGCATTCTTATCCTTTTTCCGGGCTTGAGTCGCCAATCTTAATAATCTATACTAAGGTATCAATTCACAAGATTAAGAGGATAGCTGATGTCGTTGGATTTAGACCGCATTGCCCCGCAGGTAGAAAAGATGACCGAACACATAGATGCCGAAGATGCCAGCCGGCAAAAACATCTGGCAAAGGCGATGTCGATACTTTGCGATAACTCCTTAAACCTCGACGATTTGAAAAATAAAATCGAATCGGGAAAAATCAGCTGGATGCCCGCCGAACCGGTCGAAAGTCTATCTAATAAATATACCACCGAAAAGCCTCCTGCAAACTTTACTATCCTTGCCACCGACGGCTCGCAAATCGATATCGACCGCCACCACTCCACACGCTACTACCTGATTAACATCGGCAGCATTTATCTCGAATACGGAGAGAGCGCCGATGCGCGGCTCGAAAGTACCCCCCAACTCTATTTCGATAAAAAAGACCTGGTTATGACATCCCCCGACGGCAGTAACCGCGAGGTTGCAATAGAAGGCACATTGCTTGGTATCAAGCGGGATATTGAAGAATTCAAATACCTGACGCGAATGGCGGCTTCACTCAAGGCGGATATCCCTGCCCTGCTTTTGGCAGACGGCACACTTATTCGCTGGACGCTCATGAGTAAAGACATTCCGGAATTCATAGTGAGTGAATTTTTGGAAAAGGGTTTTCTGAAATGTCTGGATGAAATTAAAGAAATCAGTGAGAAGAAAAGCATCGCATTGGCAAGCTACATAAGTTACCCTCGTTCTTCCGATCTTGTGGGAACAATTCGCATCGCCATCTGCCCATACAATCCGGTAAACTGCGACAAGTGCCGCCGTGAAAATCCGAACGGGGCTTATCCCTGCAACACTGTGGACGGCGTACAGGATAAAGACCTGTTTTTAACTCTTCTGGAAAGCGGAGAGAGGTCGGCGCTGTTTATCAGCCGTTCCTCGATACAGGAGCGCTATGGAATGCACCGTATTTATTTTTATTATGTAAAAATAGACGATGAAATCGCCCGCATTGAAATACCCGAGTGGATTGCCCGAAACGATACGTTATTGAATTTGACGCACACGTTGATACTGGACCAGTGCCAAAGGGGGCATGGTTACCCGGTAGCTTTATCCGAAGCCCACGAACAGGCAGTCGTTACCGCCGCCGACCGCCAAAACCTGCAAACGCTGGTGGAAGCGTTCCTTTCAGAAAAAAATATAGACATAAATACATCGGCAAAAAGTTTCAGCAAGAGGACCAGATGGATATAGAAAATAAAGAAATCAATGGCAAGAGAAAAACGGGAGGCTTGCTGATACATATCGGCAGGTTAATTGCATTCATTGCTGCCGCCTTTCTGATTGTGATGTTAATCAGCGAGGGGGCGCTCAAAAACATTACTACCGGCGATATGGCAGGAATACTTCTTATTGTACTGGGGGTGATTGCCCTTGCCGCCTATGTTTTATCATTTTGGAGGGCAAAATATGCCGGCATACTGCTTATTGCCGTTTCCCTGGCATTTTTCATACACTCTTTTTATTACCTGAATAACGGGCAGATTGCCCTCTGGGTGCTGACAGGAATGCCGCAGCTTGTAGCCGGTAGCTTGCTGCTTGTGGGGTGGAGGATTAAGAAAACCGACCAGTCAATTTAAATAACAGCTAACATCCTGCTACTCGTTATGTAAATAGCGCATCAACTCTTACAATACCTATCTTCAAGCGCTGAAAAACGTTAGAATATCAGGGAACTATGAAAAAATTATTACTGGCAATACTGATATCTTTTTCGCTGCTTGCAACCTCCTGCGGATACTTATTTGTACCCGGGGAGGGCTACATCTACTCGGATAGCGGAGCCGTCATTGTCGGCGGCGATGACCAACCTATCCGGCTGATTAACAGCGAGGAAGCCGATAATCCCTCATTTGATGAACTTGTAGCCTTTATATATGCAGATGACACAAATATGATGCCCTATATAAAAGGCGGTCCGGAAGCGTTCGTGTGCAGTGATTTCGCCGAAAGGCTGCACAATAATGCCGAAGCAGTCGGCATAAAAGCCGGCTGGGTAAGCATCGATTATGCAGACGACAGCATCGGGCATGCCGTAAATGTGTTTGAAACTACAGATATGGGTCTGGTTTTTATCGACTGCACCGGCGAACTGTTAAAGACCTGGGACGGCGAGGACTATTTTTATGATAGTGATATAGACCATTTTAACGACCTGAATAAATGGGATACCGTTGCTTATTTTTTGATCGGAGAGATCTACGGACGTATCGCCATAGATGAAACGGAATCGCTGGAATACGGGTATTTTGAGGACTATATCGAAAACTGGGAATCATATAGAACACTGCTTGCGGATTATAATGATGAGGTAAAGCGTTATAACAACGCCGCGGACGGAAAAACATTCATTATCGGCTCGGAAGAATATGAATATATGAAAGCGTGGCAAGCCGAACTGATTCAAATGAAGCAAGCACGGGATGAGATGGAAAGACAACTCGGAGATTATTATTATCTCCCGTCAGGCATTGTATCGGATTACACCATATACTGGTAATTTATTCTCGCCTTTAAAACCCATATCCATCTCAAACTTGGCATTACCCTCCTTATTAGTAATATAATATATGCAATCGAGTCTATTCATCGGATAAAGGAGAATAGCATATGCCTATCTGGTTTCCCATCGCAATTGTTGTCGAAATACTGTGGTTTTTGTTAGAAAGCAAATGGATAACTATCAGGCTTCCAATGAAATAATATTGAAGGAATGTGCCGTGAATACAGAAGAGATAGTGAGAATCGGAGAAGTAATTGAATCGGCTACATCACATTTTACGGCTCAGTGTTATGAGCTCGACAGCTTCCCCCCTCTGGGCGCGCTGGTAAAGACTCAAAACTCTAACCGGCAAATCTACGGCATCGTGTTCAATGCTACCACCGAAGGAATCGACCCGGGCAGAAAACCGCTGGCGAGAGGTAAAGACGCAAGCAGTGAGAAAACCCTCTATGAAGCCAACCCGCAGATTGCAAAGCTTTTAAAGAGCCAGTTCGAAGCGCTGGTGGTAGGATACAAAGAGGATGACAGGGTATTTCACTATTTACCCCCCCAACCCGCCCCCATCCACAGTTTCGCATATCTCTGCCCTGCTCAAGATGTTACAGAGTTCAGCCGTTCTTTTGAATTCCTAAACACCATATTAAACAGCTCCGTCAGCCTGCCGCATGAAGAGCTGATTGCCGCTACTTTGCGCCGTATGAGCATTGTACAGGAGGATAAACACGCCTTCCTGATAACAGCCGGCAAACACCTTGCCACAACTTTAAGCGGTGATTTCAAGCGTCTCAGGACAATCCTGGAAAGGATAAGAGAATGAGCATAGAAGATAACAGAATGGGAATTGTCGTCTCCGGTTCCTCCAACAAAGGCGTTGAAGTACGGCTTGATGCCAATACCTCGGTGGAAGATATGGTAGTCGGACGTTATGTAACCATAGAAGGACAGAAACGCCGCTTTTTCGGTATGATAACGGAGGTATTGCTGGGGGTAACCGATTTAAATCTGACGCAAACTCCTCCCGATACAAAAGACCCGTTTATAGCCGAAGTGCTGTCGGGAACCAGCACCTTCGGCACATTACAGATAATGCCCTACCTGACCATCGGCGGAGATATTGAAAGCGTGGTGGAAGGACCGCAACCGGTTAAGACCGTACCCAGCCACTATTCGACAGTTAAGCTGGCAGAAGACCGTGATATAGAGCTTGTTTTCGGGAAAGAGGATAAGGAGCGATTCTGGATAGGCAATCCGCTCGATATGGAAACCAAGCTCTGCATCAACCTGCCCGAGCTGGTAAAACGCTCCAACGGCATCTTCGGTAAAAGCGGCACCGGCAAGACATTTCTGACACGTATGCTGCTCATCGGCATGCTGCAAAAAAGCGCCTGCGTAAACCTTGTTTTCGATATGCACAGCGAATACGGCTGGGCGGGTACCAGTGAAAAGGGGCGCAGCGTCAAGGCGTTAAAACAGTTGTTCCCTTCCAAAGTGGCTGTTTTCACTTTAGATGAAGAAAACTCGCGCAATCGCGGCGTCAGTACCGATTATGTTGTTAAAATCGGCTATAACGAAATCGAGCCTGAGGATATGTCGCTTTTGCGCCAGACCTTGAATCTGACCGACCCGGCTGTGGAAGCCGTTTACCAGATGAGACGCAAGTTCGGCAACGAATGGTTTGTAAAAACGACGGAGTTGGCGGATTCGGAAGATACGAAAGAATTGCTAAGTTCTATGAACATCCATGAGAGCACCTTCCAAAACCTGCAAAGAGGCCTTAACGCCATTAAAAGACTGCCCTTCATACAAAAGCATACCGAAAAGAAAGCGGTCAACCATACTATTGAATACCTCAACCGCGGCATGAATGTCGTTTTGGAGTTCGGGCGCTATACGGATATCACCGCCTACATACTGGTTGCCAATTTATTGACAAGGCGTATCTATTCCCAGTATCGTGATAAGACCGAAAAGGCGATGAGCGGCGCCGGCGAACCCCCTGTTCCGTTGGTAATCACTATCGAGGAAGCCCATAAGTTTTTAAATCACGATATTGCCGAAAAGACTATTTTCGGAACCATTGCCCGCGAGATGCGCAAGTATAACGTAACCCTGCTGGTTATAGACCAGCGCCCCAGCGGAATAGATGAAGAAATTATGTCGCAGATGGGCACAAAAATTACATGCCTTCTGGATAACGAACGCGATATGGACAGCGTTTTATCGGGGGTATCAGGAAAAAGCGAATTGAAAGCGGTACTGGCAAAGCTTTCCGCCAAACAGCAGGCTCTGATTTTCGGGCACGCCGTTCCTATGCCGGTGGCTTTCCAGCCGCGCGAATACGGCAGCGCAGAATCATACAAGGGCTTTTCGGATACGGTAAACGATACCGAACAGGCTCAAAAAGATATCGAAGACCTCTGGTAAATAAGGATTTTAGTTTTATGGGTAGGAAAAAAGTTGGCATTGCTCTGGGCGGCGGGGCGGCGCGGGGACTGGCTCACATCGGGGTACTGGAAGTACTCGAGAAAGAACGAATCCCCATCGATATGATTGCCGGCACCAGCGCCGGCGCCATAGTGGGTGCCCTGTTTGCCGAAGGAATGAGTGCCGCCAAAATCAAAAAAGAATTACTCGGGATGGAGCTTACGAAAAAAAGCTGGCAAATGGTCGATATTTCATTGCCTAAAACCGGTTTCATCAGCGGTAAAAAATTAATTGAACTGCTAAAAAATTATATCGGCGATATCGATTTCTCTGACCTTAAGATACCCTTTGCCTGTACTTCTACAGATATAATGACAGGTGAAGAGGTCATCATCGATAAGGGTTCGGTACTGGAAGCAGTTCGCGCCAGTATAGCGGTTCCAGTAATATTTGCCGCTTCTCAATACAAGGGGCGCTTTCTGGTGGACGGAGGGCTGGTAGACCAGATTCCCGTAGGTATCATTAAAGATATGAATGCCGATATTACCATCGCTGTTAATGTAACCCCGCGCATCAGAAAAATAAAAAAGCGCACGTATATAGAACAGGCCGCTCCCTACAACCCTCCGATAGAAAAAGAACCGAATATGTATACTATAATGATGAACTATATGAGCATAATGAACTCACGTGCCGCCGACGCCAGCTTAAAAAAAGCGGATGTAGTAATCGAGCCGCGCCTGGCAGATATCAGTTTCACCGATTTCAAGAAAGCCGAGCAGTGTATATTAGAAGGTGAATTTGCCGCAATCGATGCCCTGCTTGATATAAAAAAGCTGCTGGCTGACTAGAAGCCGATATACAAACCTCCTCAAATTGCTAAAAAGCCATCTTCATTGATATAATACTATATTATCAATCTCCGGCATGGGCCCGTAGTTCAGTTGGGAGAACGCCTGATTTGCATTCAGGAGGTAAGGGGTTCGAACCCCCTCGGGTCCACCAAAAAAATAATACGAATCGGTTGTATCGTTCAGCATCGTCTTAAATCTGTCATGGTATGAAATAATCCGGTAAATCGTTTTTATACTTTTTAGACTATGTAATGCGCTAATTTATCATATTTCACGGCTAAAACCGCTAACTTTTTGACAACTTGCGCCTTTTTCCAGTAAAATATATCAATACTTAAAGCTTTACTGCCTTAATTAATTACAAGCTTCCCCCTGTTATTGACACTGATATTGGCTTACTTTTATTACTCCGGTAGTCTTTATCCAGAGATGTAATTCTCCTCATGCGGAAAAACGGCAAGAGCGTTTTGGTATTATTTTTTATAATGGAATATTAAAGTACAATTCTATATAACGATAAAAGTCACAGACAGCCTGTCAGCTTAAGCCTTATTATATAATTGTATATTTAAACAGGATTTACAGTTTTTGCAAAGACTCCGGAGCGATAAGCATTATACCTGTTCGCAGAATTGGATATTTTGCTTATCGCCCCTTTTTATAAAAATGGCATAAAATCTTAACCGAGACAGAGGAAAATTAATATATTGAATAAGCCTGATAACAAAACCGAAGTAAAACAAAAATCAAATATATGGAATAAAATAAAACACTGCCGGATTCTGAGCCTTGCCGGGATTATCGGACCATTCGCATTCCTGGCTATACTTTTAGCGCTGGATATAATTCAATGGCAATCTTTGCCCGTTTTATCTAGGGTTAGCGACCTGGTGCACGGCGAAATGGGCTGGCTGCAAACTGCATCCTTTGTTTTAATCGGTGTATGCCTTATTATCTTCGTTATGAAACTATACTCATTAACCCACAGGAAAATCAGTTCATTGACCGGTTCGTCTTTCTTCGGAATCACCAGCTTCGGTTTTGTGGCGTTAGCAGCTTTTCCCTCACAAATCGAGAGCATAGGATTGAGCATAGAAGGGTTGATTCATAATTCAATTGCCGGCATAATCAGCGCGTCTTTTATCATAGGCTGTATTGCTTTTGCCCACCACTTCAGAAAAGACCCCCACTGGAGACCCTACTGGATTTACACGGTTTTAACCGTTATACTGTGCCTCACTTTCGCCGTTTCGTGGGGGGTTGCCCCCGAATCCCACCTGCAGGCTATCAGCGAAAGACTGCTGTTAATTAGCGGGTTCATATGGATGCTGGTTATATCCATCAAACTGATAAGGTCTCACAAGACACATCAGCCAGTTCCGGTACGCGTGGAAGAAAACGATAATTACTGATATAAGTTAAATGAGAATTGATTTTTATTCTATTCAGTTTTATTGGCGACTAAAACAACCAACTCGGTTCCACTTTTAAATTCAAGCTTATTGTCGGTTGTTATTACGGTTACGCCTCCGTTGGGACCAACAGCAAACAAAGGCAAACTGTCTTTTCCGAATTTGTCCGTAAATTTTCTCCGCTCGATATCTTCGTCAAGGGTTACCAGCTTTACCTTACCATTATCATAAAGCTCTGCTATTCTGTCATGCGTTGCAGCGGTATCGAAAAGCAACCTTCCGGGTAAGTGCTGTGATTGTTTCCGGTCTTTTGATGCAGTGTTCGGTGTGGGTAGAATAAAAACTCCTGCGCGCCCGAAAGACTTGCTCAATCTTAAAGCGACCAGTATATTATAGTTATCATCGGCAGTCATAGCCGTAAAATAACCGAATTCACTAAAATCCGTATCATCCAGAAAACTTCCTGCCAGAGCATCTGCATAAACTGCATTTAAACCCTTACGCTTTGCATAGGCAATGTTGGCTTTATTCCCATCTATAATAAGACATTTAATACCTTTCTCCGACAGCAAGGCAGCGATATCCCGAATCCAGATTTGCCCGCCCAGAAAGACCACACCCTGCGGATTCATCCGGCTAATTTTCAGACCTTTTATGAGCAATGGAGCAATAATGCTGGAAGCCAGAATAGTACCGAAGATAACGGCAAAAGTAACCGGCGCCAACAGTTCACCGCCACCATAGCCGTCAGCCATTAAACGGAATGCGAATACCGAGGCAACAGAAGCGGAAACTATCCCCCTGGGTGCGATTGATGACAGAAGTAATTTTTCTTTAATATTGAGTTTTGAATTACGCGCTGAGGTAAAGACTGCCAATGGTCTGGCTATCACAATCAGTATCACGACAAATAAAGCCAGCTGCCAGGCTATCCCGGAAAAAGCCGCTAAATCCAAGCCGGCAGAAAGAATAATGAACAAAAATGAAACCAGTAATATTGTCAGGTTCTCTTTAAATTCAAAAATATGGCTGATATCGGCTTTACACTGATTAGCCATCATAGCGCCCATTACAATTGCGGAAACCAGCCCGGCATTAATCTGAATAATCTCCGCAACCAAGAAGACAACCGCCAGAATGCCTAACGTGGCGGCAATATGTAAATGGTCGGGTAATATATGACGTCGCAATAACTGCATCATAACCCATGCACCAAACGCACCCAAAGCGCCCCCGAACACTATGGATTTGAAAAGAATGCCTGCCGTTTGAAGTGCCGCCCCACCCGTAGAATTGCCCGTCAGAATAATTTCGAGCACTATAAGAGCTAAAATAGCACCGATAGGGTCAATTAAAATCCCTTCCCATTTCAATACCGCAGATACATTCTGTCCGGGACGCAGGTAACGCAACAGCGGCATAATAACAGTCGGTCCGCTGATTACCAATATCGCTCCCAGTAATACGGCAAGATGGGTATCCATATCCAGAATGAATATGGCGCCTAGAGTGGCAACTATCCATGTTATCAGTACACCACCGGTTATAAGACGCAACACCACCGGAGTGGTATGTTTGATATCGCTGATTTTTAGATTAAGACCGCCCTCGAACAGTATCACCGCAACTGAAAGCGATACCACCGGTTCCATTAACTCACCCAGCAAAGCATGGGGGTCGAATAACCCGAATACCGGTCCTGCCAATATACCGGCAATTATCAATATCAAAATCGATGGCAACCTGGTAAACCAGGCTATTAACTGAGATAATATGGCAAGACCGATAATAGCAACTATACTGATAATGATAGTGTCCATCTGATAAAAAACCCCGTATAAACAACAATATAAAACCGTTAGCCCATATTAGTATTATTTTCTGTTATTTACAATGTATTAACCGGCGATTCATTAAAAATATTTCAAGTATTATCTCAAAAATATCGCTAATTTTTCAATTTATAACTTAACTATTACGTAACGTCATAGTTTATTATTGATATATGAAGCTTTTTACGGTTAAAAAACTAGCCGACATGGCCGGAATCAGCGTACGCACACTGCACTACTATGACCAAATGGGGCTCTTAACACCAAAGTCACGGACTGCGAACGGATACAGATACTATGATGACAGTGCGGTTATGCAATTGCAGCAGATTATGTTCTTCCGCGAACTGGGGTTTGGGCTGGATGAAATCGGAAAGATTCTAAAAGACCCGAATTTCGATCTGATTGAAGCGCTGCAGTCACAAAAGATGCTGCTTTCAAAAAAAGCACAGCGTATCAATGAGCTGACGAAGACAATTGAAAAAACCATTAAAAACTTAAAACAGGAGACTGAAATGCCGATTAAAGAATATTATGAAGGATTCAGCAACGAACAAATCGAAAAGTACCGACAGGAGGTACGACAGCGCTGGGGAGAAAAAACCTTAAAAGACAGCGAAGAGCGTGTTATGAATATGGGAAAGGAGAAATTCAAGGCAGTGTAAGAGGAAGGCGGAGCCATTTTTAAGGCGATTTGCGACAATATGCCGAAAGGTTATGACAGCAAAGAAGTACGGGAACTGGTGGCTAAATGGAGAAACTGGCTGGAAAACTTTTCACATTATTCGGATGAGGCGGTTCTGGGGCTGGGGCAGACCTATAGCCGGCATCCCGATTTTGCCAATTTTTCCCAAAAATATGATGCGGATTTTCCCGAATTTTTTACGAAAGCAATTGAATATTATTGTGCTTCCAAAAAATAAAGTATCGCTTTAAATAGTAAACATAATATTGGCAACCACAAAATAAAGGAAAACGCCGAATATATCCATAACCGTACTTATAAAAGGAGCGGATACCAGTGCAGGGTCGAGTTTTACCAACCGGAAAGCAAAAGGTAAAGCCCCGCCGATAATGGTTGCTATAAGTGAGATGACAATTAGCGTAAAGGTAACTACACCTGCTACCATCAAATCCCGCCCTAAGATATAGGCTAAGACCAGTACCGCCGCACCCAGCGCTAAACCGAGAACTATACCTACCAGAGATTCCCTGCCAATTACTGCTAACGCCTTCTTGGGGTTTACTTCTCCGGTTGCCAGACCACGGATTACAACGGTAGCCGACTGAGCGCCCACATTACCGCCGGTGCCGATAAGCAAGGGGATGAAGGCTGCCAGTATAACCATCTCTCCCAGCAGCGCTTCCTGACCTGCGATGATAGAGCCGGTAAGCATATTTACCAGTATCAGCAGGAACAACCACACGGCGCGGCTTTTTACCACATCCAGTATACGGCTGGTAAAATAGCTCCTTTCAGTTCCCTGCACGGCGCCGAAGCGGTAAATATCCTCGGTTGTTTCTTCTTCGATAATATCAACAACATCGTCATAGGTAATAATACCGACCAAACGTTCCTCGGCATCGACCACCGGAATGGCAATCAATTCGCGTTCGCGCAGTATCTTGGCAACTTCTTCCCGGTCGGTGTTGGTATAAACAAAAAGCGGCTCCGGGGTCATAATATCCGCTATTCTGGACTGCGGGTCGGCAATGACCAAATCCCGCAAAGATACAGTACCGATTAAATGTCGTCCGCGATCCATCACGTAGCATACATAGATTGTCTCTCTGTTTATGGCAAGTTCCCGAATTCTCTCCAACGCCTGTTCCACTGTCATAAAACCATGCAGGTCGACAAAATAAGGCGTCATTTCACGACCGGCAGTATCTTCCTCGTAGCCAAGTAAATGGACGGTCAGACGCCGTTGTTCGGGGGATAATATCTGCAGGAGCCTGCGGGCAACATTTGCCGGGGCTTCCTCTAAAAGTTCGATGCGGTCATCGGGAGGCAGGGCTTCAAGAAAGGTACGTGCCGCCTGGTCTGAAAAAGATTCCAGCAGACGGTTCTGCAGTGAACTGTCCATATAATCGAAAACATCGACTGCCAGGGTTTTAGGAAGCAGGCGAAATACAATCACCGCCTTATCATCAGGTATGCTGTCAAGCAACTCTGCGATATTCTCCGGCTCGGTTTCAAGCAATTTCTCGCGTAAAACCTTATAGTTTTTTTCTGCCAGCAACTCTTTGAAGGCGTCTACATTCATTTCTTCCATCGGCAGCCTCTTTTTGGTTATCCGGATAAAAAAACCCACGCCCGATGGGACGTGGGGTATATATACACCACTAAGCCGCATATGCCCTATTCCAAGGCAACCTTCGGCATTACCCATTGAACGCAAACAAACTTATTCTCTCGTTTATCGGGTTCTCTGTCAGATTTTGTTTCCATTTTTATTTCCAATTCCTTAAGGATTATAAATGCAATATCAGACTTCTGTCAATTATTTTTTTACGCTTAGAAGTTTCTTCCATAGGAAGAAAGAACAGATATACCAAGGCCTTATTGCCATAAAGCCACTTTCCTTGATAGCTACCTGCTCTTTTTATTCTTTATTATCGGGAGTGCCATCCGTCTTTACATTATCGCTTTCCTCTGACTCTTCCCCGGATGAATCGGGCGCACTTTTTTCTTTCTCGAATTCATCTTCCGTATCCTTTTGAAAATGGTGGGAAATACCGAACATCTTATCAATGGGAAGCGTAAATGCAATGCCGGCGCCCGGTTTTTCCAGGTCGGTAGCGGCAACAATTTCTTTTAAAATGGCCTCTCTTTCATCGGAACGTACTGCCGACAATACAATCTCTTTTTCAGGTTCAAGGCTTATCCCCAAAAGCGTTCTCTGTTCATGTATGCCCATTCCCCTGCCTAGGATTATCGTTCCACCGGTTGCCCCCGCTTTCATCGAAGTCTCTAAAACCTTCTCCCCCCAACCCTTGTTGACTACCGTTACAATAAGATATATTCCTGATTCCATTTATTTATAACTCCTTTTTACGCTTTCTTATACGTGCCAGAAAACCCAAAGTCATAACCGAAAGAATCGGTGCTAAAGCAATCAATGCTATCAACCCGAAACCATGAAGAATAGGATCGCGGCCTTCCATCGCTGAAGAGATACCGACAGCTATCGCCAGCAAAAATGTAACCGCCATCGGACCGGTAGCCACACCGCCGGCATCGAAAGCGATGGATAAAAACGACTTGTCGCTAAACCACATCATTAACAGAGCAATTATATAACCGGGTACCACTATATACAACAAAGGGATGCCATAAATAATTTTTGCCATCCCCAAAGCGACAAATACCGCCACACCAACGCAGATAGCAACAAGAACCGTTGTTTTGCGTATGCTGGATGCAGATGCTTTTTCCACCTGGTCACACAGAACACGCACTGCAGGCTCTGTCCAGGTCGTTAAGAAACCAATAAAAAACCCGAACGGTATTAACAGCCAGTAGGATTCTATGTTACCCAAATACTTCCCGATTGCCTCTCCGGCGGGCAGGAAGCCGACATGCACACCCTGTAAAAAGAGCAGCAAGCCCAAACCGGCAATGGCTGTCCCTACCATCAGGTTATAGATATACTTTTTAGGCAGTTTTAAGAAAAACAACTGGAATATTATAAAAAGCACAAGTATCGGCAACAACGCTTTTATAACGCCGATAAAGGTATCACCGAAACCGCCAAAAATCGCTGCAAAACTCAATATAGTAATATCCCCATAATCATTATTGCAATGATCGGACCGACGGAAGCCAGACCGATTAAACCGAAACCGTCTGATATAGCCGACCTTCCCGCAAGCGCCGAACTGAAGCCAAGCCCCAGTGCCAGTATTATCGGCACGGTCATAGGGCCGGTGGTCACGCCGCCGGCGTCAAAAGCAACCGGCACGAACTGCGCCGGCGTAAAGAACGCCAGTATGATAATTACCAGATAGCTGGCAGCCATCAGGTAAATCATACGAAAGCCGAACACAATCCTTAGTAAGGCCATCGCCACAAAGAAAGCAATGCCTATGCCGATAATAAAAGTTAAAATGTTGGCACCGATTTCGCCATCGGTAACGCTGGCAATCTGCCCGGTCAATACGATAACGTCGGGCTCGGCAATAGTCGCTACAAAACCGAGCAGAAAAGCCACGATAATAAGTAGAGGAAAAGAACGCCTCTTGGGAAGCTCTGCTCCTATTGCCTGCCCCATCGGCAGAATACCTATTTCAAGCCCGACCAAAAAGAGTATCATGCCGGAAATTGCCATAATGACACCTGCGAAAAACTGCCAGAACTGCTCAAGCGGCATTTTCAACAGGGTAAATTGCATTATGATAATTACAGCCACAAGAGGGAGCATTGCCTTGAGGACTTCCAGCGATTTATTTTTCAAATAAGAAAGCATTCGGGCAACTCCGTAAAAGAGATTTAAATACAGAAAAAGGGGCGACACATAAGTTTAACAGTGTTATGTCGTATCGGTCAAATGGAAATACCAATTTCAGCGGGTAAAATTACGATTGTTGCGTATTTTATTCCAATCTGACTTTACTGCCTTGACTATGATTAGGAAGGCAAATGAAGTAGATGTGTCATGATAAAGAGTATCGAATTTCATTCAGACTTTTCGTTCCACTCAGAGTAGCAACCCCTCCCCAGATTCTTCAGTCATCCTACGTGACTTCAGAATGACATGCAGGGGAAGTGTCATGCTGAGTTCGTGAGGGACGAACGAAGCATCTGGGGGGTGGTAAAACACCTATTTTATTCATATAACCCCACCGGATGCCGGAATCTCAACCCGTCATGAATCGCAACGACATTTTATTTTCCCTACTGCCCGGCTTTCCTCTTAATCTCTTTGGCGAACAGGTTCTTCCACTTCTCTTTTTCCATGCGCCGCACGCTGTTATCCTCTCTGGCAGCCATGTAAACAAGTTCGTTCCGCAGTTTTTTATAGCTTTCGAAACGCTCCTGTTCCAAATCACCAGATTCAATGGCATGCCTTATGGCGCAGCCGGGTTCCCTGTCATGGGTACAATCGTTGTAATAACACCTTTCGGCAAGAGTGGTTATATCGGGGAAAGCCCCTTCGAGGTCGTCTTCCCCAGCCCACATCTGGATTTCGCGCATCCCCGGGGTATCTATTACCATTCCGCCGGACGGCATCAAAATAAGTTCCCGTCTGGTAGTGGTATGCCTGCCCATTTTATCATCGGCGCGGACTTCTCCGATATCCTGTATCTCGGCGCCGATAAGAGCGTTGATGATGGATGATTTGCCAACGCCGGAAGACCCCAGAAAAGCGGCGGTTTTACCATTTTCAAGGTATTGTGCCAACTCATTCAATCCGGAGCGTTCGCGGGCGCTGAGAGCGTGCACAGGAACACCCATGGCAACAGTCTCGACACTCTCGATACTGACAGCTAAATCAGGGCACAGGTCGGTTTTATTTAACACGATAACAGGAGATGCCCCGCTGTTCCATGCCAGAGTTAAATACCTCTCGATTCGGCGCAGATTGAGGTTTCTGCCGCCGTCCAAACCGCTGACGATAAAGACGGAATCTACATTGGCAGCCACCACCTGTTCCTTGGTAAGTTCTTCGGCGACTTTACGTGAAAATCTGCTTTTACGCGGAATCATGGCATGGATAATAGCAGTTCTTTCGTTCACCTGCGGAACGATTACCACCCAGTCGCCTACGGCAGGCAACTGCCCCTCCTCCCCTGCCAGAAAGCGCATTTTACCGGATATTTTTGCCGCCAGTTCGCCGTGCTCACTGTAAACCTTGTATAAGTCGCGGGATTCTGAGGAGACTCTGGCAGGAATCGAATTCGGGATTTTTACTTGTTTGAATTGTCCTTCGAAGAAGGCATCCCAGCCTAATTGAGATAGTGAGTATTGAGTATTGTCGTTCATAATATGAGTATTATATAACTTCCTAAAAATATTGTCCTATGAATAATGTTGACAATAAAAATAAATTCGTTACACTTACGTATAATAATCTAACTTAGAGGAGGATATTATGTTTCCATTCGATAAATATCCAAACGATGGTGTCATGCCCCTTAAGAAACACAGTGAAACGAATGCTAGACGTGGATACGGATTAGAACTTCAAAGGATAACAGGACAAAATAATTGTGTTTATTGTGGAATAAACTTAGGGAAACTCTGAAAAAGTCCAC